>NZ_CP070332.2:663257-994886 GCF_016917835.2 Halobacterium sp. BOL4-2
GTGGCGTCGGCGTCGCGCGGCCGCACGTCGTAGGTGTCGATGACGTCGGTGGCGTGCGTGCGCGCCGACTGCCAGTCGATGCGGCTCCCGGTGGTGAACGCGGGGGCGCGCTGGCTCCCGAGGATGCCGTTGGCGACGAGGTCCGAATCCATCACGAGGCCGCGCTCGTGGCGGTCCTCGGGCACGTACGCCATCCCGGCCTCGATGTGGTGGCGGCGGGAACGCTGGGTCACGTCCTCGCCGTCGAAGGTCACGGCCCCGGCGTCGGGGACGCGCAGCCCGGTGATCGCTTCGACGAGTTCGGCCTGCCCGTTGCCGTCGACGCCCGCGATGCCGTACACTTCACCGGCGCGAACGCGCATGGACACGTCGGCGACGCGGTCGATGCCGTCCCCGTCGGTCACCGTGAGCGAGTCCACGTCGAGCACCGTGTCGCCGGGCGTGCCGGCGTCGGCGTCGATGTCGAGTAAGACCTCGCGTCCGACCATCAGCTCGGCGAGCTCTTCGCGGGTGGTGTCCGCGGTCGGCAGTGCGCCGACGGTCTTGCCGTCACGCAGAACGGTCACGTCGTCGGCGGCGTGCAGCGCCTCCCCGAGCTTGTGCGTGATGAAGATGATCGTCTTCCCCTCGGCGGTGAGTTCCCCGAGCACCTCGAAGAGGTCATCCACCTCCTGGGGTGTGAGCACAGCGGTCGGTTCGTCGAGGATGAGCACGTCAGCCCCCCGGTAGAGGGCTTTCAGGATTTCGACGCGCTGCTGGACGCCGACGCTGACGTCCGCGACGCGTGCGGTGGGGTCCACGTCGAAGCCGTACCGGTCACAGAGGTCGTCGACGGCGGCCCGAGCGGCCTCGCGGTCCACGCGCAGCCCCCGCCACTTTCGGGGTTCGTTGCCCAGGACGACGTTCTCGGCGACGGTCATCGAGTCCACGAGCATGAAATGCTGGTGGATCATCCCGATGCCCGCGTCGATGGCGTCCCGGGGCGAGTCGAACGCCCGTTCGGTGCCGCCTACGGACACCGTCCCTTCGTCGGGCTCGTACAGCCCGTAGAGGACGTTCATCAGTGTGGTTTTGCCAGCGCCGTTCTCGCCGAGCAGCGCGTGGACGGTTCCCTCTTCGACGGTCAGCGTGACGTCGTCGTTGGCCACGACGCCGGGAAATCGCTTCGTGATTCCCGACAGGGAAATCGAAGTCATCAGTGTGGTCGGGTGTCGGTGCGGCTACGGCTCCGTCGGGACGTCGATGTCCCCGGCGATGAGTTCAGTGCGACTCTTCGAGACGGCGTCTTTGACCGACTGCGGGATCTCGGCGCCGAGCTGGTCGCCGTAGACCGCCGCGACGCCGTCGTCTTCGAGCCCGAGGCGGGTCGTCTCCCCGCCCGCGAAGTTCCCGTTGGCGACCGCGTTGATGGCGTCGTAGACGGCGGTGTCGACGCGCTTGACCATGCTCGCGAGGACGACGTCGGCGAAATCCGACTTCGTGACGGACTGATCGCGGTCCACGCCGATGGCGAACCGGCCGATGTCCTGTGCGGCGCGGAACACGCCATCGCCGGTCGCAGCGGACGCGTGGTAGATGATGTCCGCCCCGGAGTTGAACATCGACCGTGCCTGTGACTGGCCCGCCGACGGGTCGTTGAAGCTGCCGACGTACGACGACAGCACGTCGATGTCCTCGCTGACGTCGTTCACGCCGGCGGTGAACCCGGCCTCGAACTTCTTGATGAGCGGGGTTTCTATGCCGCCCACGAACCCGACCGTGGCGGCGTCGGGGTTGGTCGCGCCGCTGCCCGCGCTGAACTCGCGCTGGGTGAGCAGCCCCGCCAGCTCGCCCACGAGGTAGGAGCCCGCTTCCTCGCGGAACCGGTAGCTCGCGACGTTGTCCTGGTCGACGGTTTCGTCGACGAGCGCCCACCGCTGGTCGGGGAAGTCAGCGGCGTTCGTCGCCAGTGCGTCCTTCTGTGCGTACCCCACACAGTTCACCAGATCGAAGCTGCCGTCCTGGGCGTACTGCTGTTGGTCGGTTGCGAACTCGGAGTTGCTCTCGGGTTGGGTCTCCTCGTACGTGATGTCCAGCTCTTTTTTCGCCCGTTCGAGGCCTTGTTTGGCTTGGTCGTTGAACGAGCCGTCGCCGAGACCCCCAGTCCCGTACACCGTGCCGACCTTCGTGGTGTCGCCGCCGCCGCCACTACTACAACCTGCGACCAGCGATGCGCCAACTGTTCCCCCCGCTAGTTTCAGGAATTCCCGTCGGTCGAAATCGGCCATGCGTGCCAATGTTGAGGGTGACAAGTTATGATAAACGTGCCGCTTTCGCCAGCTACTGTGGCCGATTTCGACATATGTGTGTGTGGCTGTTGTCCGCGACGCGATCAGACGTCGCTGACGGTCGACGCCACGACGTCGGTAACGGCGTCGACGAGCTCGTCGACGTCGCTGCTCTCGGCGTACACGCGGACGTACGGTTCGGTCCCGCTGGGGCGCACCAGCGTCCAGGATCCGTCGGCGAACGCGAGCCGGACGCCGTACTCGGTTTCCACGTCGGCGTCCGGGTGGGCGTCGGGCAGCCGGTCCGCGACGGCGTCCATCACGGCGGCTTTCTTCTCGTCCGGGCAGTCGACGCTGACCTTCCGGTAGGGGCGCTCTGTCACCGGATCGCGGAGCGGCGCGAGACCGCCGGCGTCGGCGACCAGCCGCGACAGCACTGCGGCGGACGCGACGCCGTCGATCCAACCGCCGAACGCAGTGTGGATGTGCTTCCAGGGTTCGGCCGCGAACACGACGTCGCCGCCGTCGTCGCGGGCCGCGGCGATGCCCTCGTGGAGCGCCCCCAACTGGACGCGCTCGACGCGCCCGCCGGCCGCCGTGACCCGGTCGTCGATGCGGCCGCTGGCGTTCGGCGTGGTCACCACGACCGGATCGGCGGCGTCGCTGGTCCGCGTGTAGTGGTCGGCGAGGATCGCGACGATGGTGTCCTCGTGGACGATGTCGCCGTCGCCGTCGACGATGACGATGCGGTCGGCGTCGCCGTCGTGGGCGATCCCGAACGCCGCGTCACCGGTGGCGACGAACTCCCGAAGGTCGGTGACCGTCTCGGGCGTTGGTTTGCTCGGCCGCCCGGGGAAATGCCCGTCGACGTTGGCGTTCAGCGTGACGACGTGCGCGCCGAGCGCCCGCAGGACGTGGGGGGTGGCGACCGCAGCGACGCCGTTGCCACAGTCCACCGCGACCGTGGTCCCGTCGAGGGGCGCGCCGTGGTCGCGCGCGAACGCCTCGACGGCCGCCCGGTAATCGGGGCGCACCGTCGCCGACTCCGCGCTGCCCCACTCCGCCCACGCGGCGTACTCCGTGTCAGCCGCCACCCGCGTTTCGATGGCGCGCTCGGCGTCGCTGTCGTACTCCCGGCCGTCCGCAAACAGCTTGATGCCGTTGTCCGACGGCGGGTTGTGGCTGGCGGTCACCTGGATGCCGCGTCGCCCCCGGCTCGCGTACGCCAGCGCCGGGGTCGGTAACACGCCGCCGCGGATCACGCGCGCACCGCCGGCGGCCAGCCCCGCAGTGACCGCGGCGATCAGTGCCGGGCCGGTTTCGCGGCCGTCCCGGGAGACAACGAACTCCGGCGTGTCGCCGGGCGCGGTGGTTGCGGCGGCGGTGCCGACAGCCAGGGCCAGCCGTGGCGTGACCGTCTCGACCGCGTCCCCCCTGATTCCTGCCGTCCCGAACAGCTCGACACGACCGTCGTCGGTGTCGTCCATGCGCGACGCCAGCGCGCCCGCACACTTAGCTATCCCTATCTGGGGTTAGAGTTCGACACCGCTGGGGATCAGGCTGCGCCCCCGCAGGAGGTCGCCGTCGCTGCTGTAGACGAGGAACGTGGCTTTCTCGTGGACAACCAGCTCCGTGCCGTCGACCCGGATCTCGACGCGGTACCGCCCGTCGGCGTCGCGTGCGGCGTCGGATTCGCCGTACCGCCGGGCGGCACGGACGAACTGTGTGACGTCGTCGGCGGCGACGTTCAGTTCGAGGATGAAATCACCGGTGACGCGGTTCGTGACCGAAACGACGCCCGCGGCGTCGGTGTCGTCGGCGGCGTCCGTGAGCCGGAACGCCGCGTCCGTCTCCGTGGCTTCCAGTACCGCCCCCGTGGTGTCGGTGAGGCGGTCCCGGAGCGCGTCAGTATCGCCCGTGAACTCGATCACGACCGTCGGCTGTTTCGGTTTGCCGCCGTTCGCAACCCAGTCGACGTTTGACACGTCGAGCTCGAAATAATCCCGGCGCATTCCCTGGCAACACCTTGGGCGGACAGGGAAATGAACGTAACGCTCGTTGTGTGACAATAATCCCGCCCCCGGAGCGGGGGCGACCATGGTCGTGTTAGTTTGGCAGCCGGTCGCCAGCGAACGCATGCCGACGACGTTAGGGTTTTCAGGGTTCGGCGACTCTCAGTGCTGACAACATGGCGGTCGGGACACTCGACTGGATCGGACTGTTCGCACCGTTCGTCGCCTACCTCGTGGCGCTGGTGGTGTACTACGTTTGGGAGGGGCGCCGCGAGCGGCGGCTCCGAGAGCGATACGGGCTCACGGGTGACCACAGTGAGTAACGCGCTCGCCGGGAGCGCGAACGCGTGGGTGCTGGGCGCGTTCGCCGCCTACCTCGTGGTGCTGATCGGGATCGGCGTCTGGGCGAGTCGCTTCATGGACTCCGTGGGGGATTACGTCATCGGCGGCCGCGACGTGGGCCCGGTTGTGACGGGGTTCTCCGAGCGCGCCTCGGAGATGAGCGGCTGGCTCACGCTCGGCGTGCCCGGTGACGCCTACACCACGGGCATCATGGCGTTCTACAACGGCGTCGGCATGATCCCCGCGGACCTCGCGGCGTGGGCGGGGTTGGCCAAGCGCCTCCGGAAGTACAGCGAGATCGTGCGCGCGGTGACGCTGCCGACGTTTTTCGCGACCCGACTCAACGACGACACCGGCGTCGTGAAGGCGGTGTCGTCGTTCGTGTTGATCGTCTTCGAGGGGAGCTACGTCGGCGCGCAGATCGTCGCCGCCGGCACGCTGTTGCGCGTGCTCACGGGCGTCGACATGTGGGTGGGCATCGTCGCGGGCGGCGTCATCGTCGTCGGGTACACGATGCTCGGCGGCTACTTCGCGGTGGCGTGGTCGGACTACTTCCAGGGCGCGATCATCCTCGCGGCGTTCGCGATCCTGCCGATCATCGCGTACGCCACTTGGGGGCTGCCGTTCGCCGACCTCGCGGCGATGGACAACGGCGCGTCGCTGACGAGCATCACCGGCGGCGCGACCGGTTGGGCGGCGCTGTTCGGCATCATCTCGTACGCCGCGGTCGGGCTGGGCATCCCCGGGAACCCACACATCATGGTGCGGTTCATGGGGATCGACCGCGTGCGCAACGTCCGCACCGCGGCGGTCGTCGCACAGCTGTTCATGTTCGTCGCGTACATCGGCGCTGCGCTGGTGGGACTGTACGCACTCACGCAGTTCGGCGGCCTCGAAAACACCGACAACGCGATGCCGCTGGTGACGCTGGAACTGCTGCCGAGCGCGGTCGCCGGCGTCGTGTTGGCGGCGGCGCTGGCCGCGATGATGTCGAGCGCGGACTCACAGCTGTTGGTCGCGACGAGCGCCGTCGTCGAGGACGTCTACCACGGCTTCCTGAACGAGCAGGCGACGGAAGCCCAGCTGGTGCGGTACTCGCGGTACGTCACGCTCGCGATCGGGTTCGCGTCCATCGGGTTCGCGTACGTCGCCCGGAACACGCCGATCTACGAGCTGGTGTTGAACTACGCGTGGGGCGGGCTGGGCGCGGCGCTGGGGCCGTTGTTGATCGCCGTGCTGTGGTGGCGCCGCGTCACCGCGGCGGGCGCAGTCGCGAGCATGGTCACGGGCACGGCGACGATGATCCTGTGGACGCAGTGGCCCACCATCTTGGGGGCGGAGACGGTCAACAGCTTCCACCCAGCAGTGTCGGGGATGCTGACCGTGTACGGGCTGTTCCCGGCGTTCGTGGTGTCCGCGGTCGTGCTCGTGGTTGTGTCGCTGTTGACAACGCCGCCCGACCAGGACGACGTTTCGGAGGCGTTCGACATGATGCATCGGCCGTTGGCGGCGATCACGGACGACGACGGCGACGGCAGCGAGTACGCCACCGACGGCGGGCGCCCCGATCCGGCGCCGATCACTGAACACGACAGCATCCGGTCCCACGTCGCCGACACCGACTACTGGACGGATGACGACTGACGGGGGCCAGTCGATCCCATCGGTCCCCGCGGGTGACGACGACCAACGGGTCCGCGAGCGCGCCACGCTGGACGTGATCGCGCCCGCGATCAGCCGCGATGAGGTGGCTGCAACCGGCCGGGTCGGCGCGGTCGCGTATCCGTATCTCGTCTACCGCGCCACGGCCACGATCAGCCGGCGGTTCCTCGGCGACCGCGACACCGAGTACGTCGTCAGCCTCGACCGCGCCCGCAGGCTCCCGCTGCGCGCGGACACCCATCCCGAAACGACCACCCGAACGCTTGCCGACGTGCTCGTGGTGCCGTCCGCCGTGGACCGCGAGCAGTCCCGGGCGCTGGCGCGCGACGCCGTCTTCAAGTGGACGCTGCGGTCGTATTCGCTAGGTGCCGCCCCCGAGATCGAGCTGTCGGCGCCGGTCGCGGCGCACAAGCTGTTCTGGCTCGCCGCCCGCGACGGCGGCGACGTGATCGTGGACAGCGTCACCGGCGACGAGCGCCCGCTGGCACCGTAGCGCGCCGGCGAGCACGCCCGACCAGAACATCTTCAACCCGGTGGCTGTTAGCCACTGCATACTGACCCCATGACGACAGCACAGCACGCGACCGCCGTGCCCGCGGGTGAGACGCCGGCAGCCGTCTGCGAGTACTGCCAGCGCCCCTTCCCGTCGGCAACGCGGCTGACCTTACACAAGGGCACCGACCACCCACAGCGCATCGACGACGCCGAACGGGCGGCCTTCCAAGACGCATACCTCGCCGAAGAGGACGACTTGCGGTCGTTCCGCCTCCGAGCGCTGGCAGTGCTGGTGCTCGTGTACTTCGGGTTCTTGATCATGTATGCCATCCTCGCCTGACTGGGAGGGTGTCGGGCGCGTGCTGCGAACGCCGGCGGTCCGTATCGGCGCGCAGTTCGTGGTGTGGTGTGTGGCGCTGGCGGCGCTGGCGGGCACCGTTGGGGCGTCCAACGGCCTCACGCTCTCGAAGTCCCCCAAGGACACCTTGGCGGTGCCGCGGTGGTTGTACCTCGCGACCGGCGGCGCGACGATCGGGGCGTCGGCGTTGCTCGCGAGTTTCGTCACCGACCGCGCGTTCATCGCGCGCCTCGACGACTGGTCGTACCCGCTGCCGTCGGCCGGCCGCCTGCGCCGGCTGGCCGTGTGGGGCGGCCGGACGCTCGGCGTGGTCGTGCTCGTGTTGGCGGTGTACCTCGGGTTCACCGGGCCGGCGCTCCCGACCGCGAGCTTCACGATCCTGATCGCGTTCGCCGGCGGGCGGGCCGCGCTCCCGATCCTGTCGTACGTCGTGGGCAACGTGTGGCCGATCCTGAACCCGTGGCGCGCGATCGCGACCGTGCTCCCGTCGGGGTTCGTCACGTATCCGGCGTCCCTGAAGCGGTGGCCGGCCGTCTGTGGACTGCTCGCGTTGGTCTGGGTGGAAGTCGTGTTCCCGATCAGCACGGTGCCGTCGGTGCTGGCAACGGTGTTGGTGGTGTACTCCGTGGTGACCGTCGCCGGCGCGGTGCTGGTCGGGCCGGAGGCGTGGTTCCACAACGCCGACCCGGTGTCGGTGATGCTGCGGTGTTACGGGGCCGTCGGGATCGTGCAGCGATACCCCGACCGGGTGCGGGCCGTGCTCCCCGGCAGCCGGCTCCAAGACCCCGACGTCGTCACGGACCGCTCGGACATCGCGTTCGTCATCGGGCTCGTCTGGGAGCTGACCTACAGCGGGTTCATCACGACGACAGCCGGCGACACGACGATCCGAACGCTCACAGCCGTGCTGCCGGCCGGCTCCACGACCAACCGCGCGATCGTCGTGTACACGGCGGTGTTCCTCGCCGGCTACGCCGTGTTCTTGGGCGCGTACCTGTACGCGGGCCGGTGGTCGCGCCGGCTCTCGGGGACGTATCTCACCAGCAGAGCGCTCGCGGTGCGGTTCGCGCCGCCGCTGTTGGCGGTCGCGGCCGGCTACCACCTGGCACACTACGCCACACTGGCCGTCTCGTTGGCCCCCGCGATGGTTGCCGTCAGCGCGTCGCCGCTGGTGCCGCCGCCGAACCCCGTGGTGTTGTCACCGCCGGGCTGGTTCAACGCCGCCAGCATCGCGTTCGTGCTCGCGGGGCACCTGCTGGCGGTGTGGGCCGCACACACCGCCGCCTACGACGTGTTCCCGCGGCGGCTGGTTGCCATCAAAAGCCAGTACCCGTTCGTGCTCGTGATGATCGGATACACCGTCGTCAGCCTGTGGCTGCTGTCGCTTCAGGGTGCCGTGCCGCCGTTCGTGGGGTAGGACACCGTGGCCGTGCCGCCGGCGGCCCGGAACGCGGTCTCGTAGCCGTCGTGGCGCGCGAGCTGCGGCGGCGTGTCGACGGTGATCGTGAGTGTCTCGCCGCCCGCAAGCCCCTCGACCGGCGCGCCGTAGTAGGCACCGAGGTCGGGGTCGAGCGAGGGGGCCAGCGCGCCGTCGAAGCGCGTGGCACCGCTGGCGTCGGTCGCGGTCAGTGACAGCGCCATCCGCGGGAGGAGAATGCGGTTGTACGGGGTGCGTGGGGACACCACCACGTACGGCTGGCCGTCGGCACCGAACCGCGCGCCGTCGCGCACCACGGACACCGCCAGCTCCATGCCGTCGACGGATGGCGCTCCGAGGACCGTGCCGGGCAGCGCCGACTCCGCGGGCGCAACCGGCTCCGGCACCCCGTCCATCGACATCAAATCGACGGTCCCGGGGTCACCGGCCCGGTCGCGGAGGCGTCGGTATTCGAGGTTGTAGGTGTCCGCCGGGTCGAACGTGAACGGGATGGTCGTGGACGCGCCGGTATCGAACGCGTCGCCGAACGGCGCGGTGCGCGTGATGCCGACCGGGCCGACTGTGAGCGTGGCGTCGTACGTCCCCGACCCCGGGAGCGCGACGTTGTCCCCGTAGTGGAACCCCATGTTCGGGGAGAGCATCGGCCAGAGCGTCGTGGTGCCGACAGTCGCACCGTCGTCGTCAGTGATCGTGATGGAGGGATCCACCGGCAGGATCGCCCCGGAGTCGGTGTCCCAGACGGTCGCCATCAGGTGGACGGTGTCCTCGGCGTCGACGACCACCTTGGTCTGTGCGGTGCCGGTGACCGTCCAGAACCGGTGTGGGAACGAGTGCATGAGCGCGAACCCGACGCGACCGCTGCTGTCAGTGCCGTAGACGCTCATGCCTTCGACGACCGCCGGATAGTACACGCTGTCCGGGCGGTCCTCGGCGAGCGGCGGGTCGCGCCACGCCGACTGGCGCTCGAAGCCAAGCGCGCCGAGGCAGCCTGCGAGCGCGGCGGTGCTTCCAAGCCCGGCGCTTGCGGTGAGGAACGCGCGGCGGTTCATACGCGTGCTACGGGCACCGGCGGAGGTATGGGTTCCGGTCCAACACTGGCCACGCCGGCGGGAGCGTGCCAGCCGGCACCACGTTTATTGGTCTGACACCCCAGAAGGCAGGCATGGACGACGGGGCGTTCGACGCGTCGCGGTCGGCAGCGCGAATGCGGGACGCGGACGCCGCGCTCACCGGGCTCCGGGAGCGCTTCGAGCCGCCCGGCGACGGCGTCGCGTTGACCGCCGCGACGCTCGGGGCCCACGGTGACGACGCAGCGGCGACACTGCAGCGGGCGGTCGACCAGTGGCGCGCCCGTGGCGACGGGGCGTGGACCAACGCCGAGCCGGCGTGGGCCGACTACGCCGAGCTGCTGGGGGACCGCGTGGCGGGACTCATCGGCGCGAAGCCGTCGGAGTGTGTCGCCGCCGGCGGGTCGCCGAGGACGATTGCGCGCCGGCTCGTCGCCGGGTTCCGGCGTGCCGCCGACGGCGACACCGTGGTGGTCCCCGAGGGTGCCACGGGTGCCACCGGCGAGGAGCCGGCCAGCCCCGTCGTGACCGTGGCTGCGGACAACACCGGTGCCATCACGCCGGCCGCGGTCGCGGACGCAGTCACCGACGACACGGCGGTCGTGTACCTGCCGTCCGTGCGCCCGTGGACGGGCCAACTGCTCGCTGTCGACGCGATCACCGAGATCGCGCACAGTCACGGCGCGTACGTCGGCTTTGATCTGGCGCACTCGGCGGGCGTGGTCGACCACACGCTCCACCGCAGCGGCGTCGATTTCGGGGTGTGGTCCAGTCACCGCTACCTGAACGCCGGCCCGGGTGCCGTCGCCGGGCTGTTCGTTCACGACGACAACGCCGACATCTCCGCGCCGGCGCGCGCGGCGTGGCTGACCCCCGACGACCCACCGTCCACGGGGGCGGCCGCCTCCCACGCCGCCGAGTGGCAACACACACCGGTCGACGTGTACGCCGCCGCGCCGCTGTTCGGCGCGCTGGACGTGGGTACGGCGGTCGGGATCACTGAGCTCCGCGCACACTCGGTGGCGTTGACGTGGTACGTGATCGGGCTGGTGGACGCTCACGTGCCGGACTGCCACGTGCGGTCGCCGCGTGCGGCCGAGCGCCGCGGTGGCCACGTCACGCTCACCCACCCCAACGCCGAGGGCGTCGCGCGCGCCCTCGATGCGCGCGGCGTTGCGGTCGACGTTCGGCCGCCGGACGTGCTGCGGGTGGCGCCGTCGCCGTACTACGTCAGCCACGAGGACATCTGGGTGGCCGTAGACGAACTCGAAACCGTGCTCTCGACGGCCGCCCACGAGCAGCCCCCGGACACCGACGCGAACCCGCCGTAGTCGTTCTACGTCCGGGAGGGCACGCCCGGCGGCGTGCCGTCGGTGCGGAACTCGAAGCGCGCCCCGCCGTCGGCGCTGTCGGTGAGCGTGACCCGCCACCCGTGTGCGTCCACGACGTTCTCGACGATGGCCAACCCGAACCCGGTTCCCGTGTCGCTGAACGTCGTCCCGGATTCGAAGACCACGTCGCGTCGGTCCGGCGGCACGCCGACGCCGTCGTCAGCAACGTAGAACCCGGGGCCGTCGGCGTCCGGGAGCGCGCCGACGGTCACGGTGATCGGGGCGCCGTCGACCGGCGGCTCGCCCGCATCGGGGCGTCCGTGCTCGACGGCGTTCCGGAAGAGGTTCTCGAGCAGGGACCGGAGCCGGGTCGGGTCGGCTTGGATCGTCGGTGGGTCCGCGACCTCGATGGTGGCGGCAGTCGTGGCCACGGTCTGCCAGGCGTCCGTGGCGGCCTCGGCAAGCGCCACCGCGGTGGTGTCGTCGAGGCTGTTGCCGTGGCGCGCCAGCGCCAACACGTCCTCGATGAGCGTGCCCATGCGGTCGAGGGCCTGCGTGGCGCGGTCGAAGTGCTCGCTGGCACCCGTCTCTTCGGCCAACTCGACCCGGCCGCGGGCCACGTTCAGTGGGCTGCGGAGGTCGTGGCTGACGATGCTCGCGAACTCCTCCAAGCGCTCGTTCTGGCGTTCGAGCTCGCGCTCGCGTTCCTTGCGGTCCGTGATGTCGGTGTAGACGGCGAAGCCGTGCACGCTGGGGTCGGCCAGTCGGAACGGCGCGACGTCAAGCAGGAAGTCGCGGACGCCATCGGTGGTCCGGCGCTGGACCTCGACGTTGACCGTCTCCCCGGCTTTCATCTTCCGGTTGTACGCCGCGGCGTCCCTGCGGGTGTCCGCGGGGACGATGTACTCGTCGATGTTCTCGCCCGCGAGATCCGCTTCCGTCCACCCGAACACCGTCTCGAAGGCGTTGTTGACCGACTGCACGATGGGCGCGCCGTCCTCGATGACGAAGCTCGCCGTGGGGCTGGGGACGTTCTCGAACAGGGCGTGCAGCCGGTTGCGCTCCCTGCGGAGGTCGGTTTCCCGGTCCCGGAGGTGGCGCGCGTGGCGCGCGTGATCGAGGGCGGCGGTGGCGTTCGCCGCCAGGATGCCGGCGAGGTCGCGGTCCAGGCGCGACAGAACGCCCGAGCGTTCGGCACCGACGATGAGGACGCCGTGGTCACCGAGCGGGAGCAGGTACTCCTCTTGGATCTTCGTCCGAGCGTTGGCGACGTTCGGGTGGGAGGGCACCTCGGTCACCCACCGTGGGGTGCCGTCGGTGTAGACCTCCCAGGCGATGCTGTCGCCGGCTTCCAACGCCGGGAGATCGGTGCCGGTGACGGCGTCGGCCGCAGCGGCGGGCACGAGCGCGTCCGCGTCCGCGAAGAACAGGCCCACGTGGGGCAGGTCGATGAGCGCCGTTGCGGCGTCGATCACGATCGACGCGATCGCTTCCCGGTCTTCGGTGTCGAACATCCGGCGGGTGGCGTCGTGGAGGCTCGTCAGCGCGCGCTCGCGCTCCACGTGCTCGGTGACGTCCCGCAGCTCCGCGAACGCGTCGACGCCGTCGGCCGCCGACAGCGGATGGACGATGACCGTGACCACCGTGTCCGTCGTGGTCACCGTCGTGGTGATCCTGCGGCTGCTGTTGCCCGGCGCGAACGCGTCGGCCGCCGCGTCCACGAGCGTTGGGAGGCGGTGCCCACACAGCCCGGGTGCCGGCAACTCGAACAGCGCGTTCGCCGACTCGTTGGCGTGCGTGATCGCGGTCGGAGTACCGTCTTCGATGCCGTACAGGACGAGGGCGTCGTCGGCTGCCTCGAAGAGGGCGTGGAAGCGCTGCTCGCTGGCCTCGGCGCGGCGCTGGGCGTCGAGGCGCTGGATCGCGCTCGTGGCGTGGGCGGCGAGCTGCGTGAGCACTGCCACGGTGTCGTCGCCGCCGGCTGCGGGGGGCTGGAACACCTGCACGACTGCGTGGTCGTCGACCGGCACCGTGACCGCGTCGCGAGCGGTGGTGCGGACGACGGTCCCGGAGTCCAGGGCGCGGGCCGCTGGCTGGGTGGCCAGCGTCCCGGGATTGGCGTCGCCGGTCCACTCGTGGACCGATAGCCCGTCGGCGGCCGCGGTGGCGACGCAGGCGGGAGCCGCGACCGCATCGTCGACCGCCTCGATGAGCGCGTCGAAAACGCGGTCCACGCTGGTCGCGGTGGTGATTGCGGCCGCGGACTCCAGGACGGTGGCGGCGTCCCGTCGGCTACCCGTCATCAGTGTCGCCGTCGGGACCCGATAGCTGCCGGAACAGCACCTCGTAGTCCGCGTCGTCGAAGTCCGCGACGACGTCGTCGAGGTCGTCCCGGAGGCTCGCGAGGTCCGATTCCAGGGCGGAGAACTCCGCGGAGTCGGTGATCGTCGGGTCGTCCGACTCCGAGAGGAGTGCTTGCTTGCGCGCTGCCGCGAAGAACTCGGCGACGGTGTCGTCGTACGTCGACCGGCGCTGCAACCGTCCAACCGTCTCAAGCAGCGTGTCCCTGTCGACTGGCTTCTGGAGGTAGTCGTCGAACCCGAGGCCGATGATGTCTAACTCCGGTTCGACTGCGGTGACCATTGCGACCCGGCATTCGATCCCGCGCTCGCGGAGTTCGTCGAGCACGTCGTCGCCGGACACGTCCGGCATCTGGCGGTCGAGCAGTGCCACATCGATGGTGGGGTCGATGGCGTCGATCGCCTCAGTTCCGCTGTACGCCGTTTTGACGTCGTAGTCGTCTTCAAGCCAGATTGTGTATAAATCTGCGAGCCCGCGTTCGTCGTCGACAACGAGCACAGTGGTGTCGTGCTCGTCCGTCGTAGCATCCGTGTCGGCATCACTCATTGTTGGAAACTCGTTCCGGTGTCTCATGCGGTGATGGGAGTGAACGTATTTATGGTTTTTCACCACAGCCTGTTTTTGGCAAGCCTAAAATGGCTGTGCGGGCTACGCAGGGCCAATGCACGACCGGTCGTACACCCTCGACGACGTGACCGTCGCAATGGGGACGTACAACGAAGCCGCCGCCATCGACACCGTGCTCACTGACATCGCCGACGCCACCGACGACCGCGCACGCGTCGTCTGCGTCGACGGCTCCAGCGACAGCACTCCGGAGATCGCCCGCGAACACGGCGCCACCGTCATCGAACAGGAGCCCCAGGGGTACGGCGTCGCCGTCGCCGCCGCCCTCGACGCCGCGGACACGCCGGTCGTGATCACCACGGACTGCGACAACACCTACCCCATGGAGCGCATCCCGGCGTTCCTCGCGCGCATCAACGAGGGCTACGACGTGGTCAGCGGCGACCGCCTCTACTGGGGTGCCGACACGATGCCCGCGTTCAACCGCCTCGGGAACGCCGCGTTCGCCGCCATCACGTCGCTGCTCGTCGGCGAGCGCGTCCACGACACCACCACCGGAATGCGGGCCTACCGCGCGCCGGTCATCGACGCCATCGACTGGACGCAGAACACCGGCCTCTCGGCGGAGCTGTTGATCCGGCCGCTGTGCCGGGACTACGACGTCATCGAGGAACCCATCGGGTACGCCGACCGCCTCGGCGACACGAAACTCGACCCCCTGGAGGGCGGCGCGGAGATCCTCGGCTCGATCCTCAAAGTCTGCGCCGAGGAACGCCTCCCGTAGCCGCCGTCCGGCGGCCGGTTGCCACCGACACGTTGATCCACGCCCCCTCGGGGCCGCTGCCGGGGACGTACGTCGACGACGGCCCCCCACACACCTGGAGGTCAGTGCACAGCGACCGCGACGGCGTCACCGCCCGGTACTGCTGGCCGGCCGTCGACACCGGCAACTCGACTCGGTATCTGAACCCGGCACCGTACCCGCCATCGACGAGCACCGACATGGACACCGTGGACCCGTTGACCGGCACCGAATCAGCGTCTGCCCCCGCCACCGGCCCGCTGAGCGTGACGCGCCCGTCGGTCACATGCATGTCGACTGTCGCCCGACTGCGGTTGTCCACGCCCGTCAGCGCGTAGTGGGCGCGCTCGCCGCCCGCGGTCACGGTCACAGTCGCGCCCGCCGTCCAGGACGGCACGCCGAACGACGCCGTCGCCGTGACCGCCTCACCCGTGACTAGCGACACCTCCCGCAGCACCGGCTCGACGGGGGTATCACCCTGGGGCGACCACGCCCCCCGATACGTGTACCGGTAGAGGTCGCGGTCCGGGTAGGCGGCCGCAACCGCTGGGGCCCGGTCCCCGGCGGCGTACACGGTCGGTCCGTCGAACCCGGGCGTGTTGCGGAGCGGTTGGAACGGATGGTTCAGCCAGTCCCCGTAGGGGTCCGGCACGAACACCACGGCGTTCTCCGGCGGCGACGGCTCGAAGGGCTGGTAGGCGGCCGCGTAGTTGGCGGTCACGTCGGTGTTCTCCGCGACCGGTGGGGCCGTCGCAGCCACGGCGCTCGCGCCCAACACCAGGCCGACAACGAGCACCACGGCAACACCCGACTGCCGGCCGACACGGACCGCTGCGACGCGGCGCGCGCGATCCACGACCGCCAGCACGCCCACGGCGGCGAACGCGCTCACCGGCACTAGCACGTCGAAATGGTAGTACGGCCCCAGGGCGTGGATCAGCCCGTCCGTGTGATCGGGGAGGCTGCCGAGGATGTTGCGGTTCCCCCAGAACGCGAGGTTGCCGCCACACACGCTCACCGCGACGCCGCCGAGCACGGCGCGCCGCCACGTCCACGCCTCGCGGCGCGCCACGACGGCACCGCCGACCACCGCGAGCACGCTGCCGAGCGCGCCGAACGGCGCCCAGTTGCGGAGGAACGACCCGACCACCTCGGCGTTCGACCGCAGCGCAAGCGAGAGCGTGTACAACTGGTCGTAGCCGAGGATCTCGCGGTGGCCGAACCCCAGCCCGTCCAGGGGGGCGAACGCCTCGTAGGGGAACACCAGCGGATCGCCGGTCACGACGGCGTTGTAGCCCAGCGCCACGGCGACGCCGGCCGCCCCCAGCCCTGCGGTGGCGGCGCGGCGCGCCACGCAGTCGGGCCACGCCGGCGCGGCCGCCCACAGCGTCCAGCCCGCGTGTGCGATGAACGGCGCTGCGAACAGCACCGCCGTGTACGGCCGCGCGAAGAACGCCAGCCCGACAGCGACGCCGGCGACGCCCGCCCACACGGTGCTGTCGGTGCGTTCGGCGCGGAAGTACGCGAACGCGAACGCGAGGTTCAACAGCGTCGTCGGCGCGTACGGAAGGAACACCCCCGACTGCACGACGAACAGCGGCGACGCCAGCAGCGACACCGCGGCGACGGCCGCCGTGCGGTGGTCCCAGGCGTCCCGCACCACCCCGTAGAGGAGCGCGACGTTGCCCGCCGCCACCGCCGACAGCGCGTACTGGTAGTCACCGGCCAGCCGGCCGGCGGCGTAGATCGCCGCGGTCACGGGCGCGTACTTCGAATACAATCCCCGCGGCGAGGAGACGAAAAACCACGGCCGGAACGCGTCGGCGACCGGCGGCTGCAGGAACAGTCGTCCGTCAAGCAGCAGTGCGGCCTGCTGGAGGTAGACGGCCTCGTCGTGGTTCAACGACCGGTACGGAAACACGAGCGTGGCGGTGGCGAACGCCACCACCGCCGCGGCCGCCGCGAGCGCGGCCACCACGAGCGGGCGCGACCGCACCGCGCGACGGAGCCGCACCATCACTCCGTAGGGTACCAGGCCAGGGCGTGGTCGCTGACCAGGGAGACGGCCACCGGCTCGCCGATCGCCATGTTGTCCGCGTGGTTGTGCAGACACCGCACCACGTCGCCGTTGTCCAGTTCCACGTGGTAGATGAACGACGGCCCGGTGTACTGCCGTTTCACGATCGTGCCGTTGCCGGCACCGGTGGCGTCGGCCACGGGCGCGGCGCGCAGGTCGTCGGGGCGCACGAGCACGTCAACCATCGCGCCCTGGTAGCCGTCGGTCAGCCCCGCCAGGAGCGCGCGGTCGTACGACCCCACGGCGGTGTCGACGGTGTCGCCGCCGACGCGCGCCGAGAGGAACGCCGCCTGCCCCAGG
The DNA here is from genome assembly GCF_016917835.2 of Halobacterium sp. BOL4-2. Taxonomy (GTDB): domain Archaea; phylum Halobacteriota; class Halobacteria; order Halobacteriales; family Halobacteriaceae; genus Halobacterium; species Halobacterium salinarum. The sequence continues at coordinate 680,337 of NZ_CP070332.2, forward strand.
AAGGACGCGACGAACCGGGACTCGGGGTGCTCGAACACGGCCTCGGGATCACCGACTTGCTCGATGCAGCCGTCGTTGAGGACGGCGACGCGGTCGGAGATCGACAGCGCCTCCTCCTGGTCGTGGGTGACCGATACGGCGGTGACGCCGGCCTCCTTGAGGATGCGCCGCACCTCCTCGCGCATCTCCACGCGCAGCCGAACGTCGAGGTTCGAGAACGGCTCGTCGAGCAGGAGGATGTCCGGCTCGGGCGCGAGGCTGCGCGCGACGGCCACGCGTTGCTGTTGGCCGCCCGAGAGCTGGTCGACGGAGCGATCCCCCATCTCGGGCATGTCCACGAGCGCGAGCATCTCATCGACGCGGGCAGCGGTCGCGTCCTCGTCGCGGTCGGTCAGCCCGAACGCCACGTTCTCCGCCACGGAGAGATGCGGGAACAGCGCGAAATCCTGGAACACGATGCCGATCTCGCGGTCCTCGGCGGCGACGAACGTGTCCGGTCCGGCGACCCGCTGGGCGTCGAGTTCGATGGTGCCGCCGGTGGGCCGCTCCAGGCCCGCGAGCATCCGCAGCGTCGTGGTCTTCCCGCAGCCCGACGGCCCCAGCAGCGTGAGGAGCTCCCCCTCCCGAACGGACAGCGAGAGATCACGCACAGCGGTTTCGGCGCCGTACTCCTTTGTCACACCGTCGAGTTCGAGGACCGTGTCGGCGTCCGAGAACTCGGCGGTCGATCTGGACGTATCGTCGGCGTGGCGTCTGGAAGCTGATTCAGCCATTGTATCGTTCCTGTGCGAGGATCACAACCATCGACAGCGCTGAGACGCCCACGAGCACCAGCGCGGGCACCGCAGCAGCGCCGTACGACCCGGCTCCCCGAACCAGCCAGATGTACGACACCAGGGTTTCAAAACCTATCGGACGGAGCATCAGTGTCGCCGGCAGCTCCTTCATCGTGGTGAGGAACACGAGCGCCGCGCCCGCCGCAACGCCGGGCGCGATCAGCGGCAGCGTCACCGACCGGAACGCGTCCGTCGACGACCGGCCCAGCGTGCGCGCGGCCTCGGTGAGCTTCGGGTCCACCTGGAGGACCGAGGACCGAACGGATCCGACGGCCTGTGGGAGGAACCGCACCACGTACGCGAACACGAGCAGCGGCACCGTCTTGACCAGCGACTGCACGAACTCCGTGGACAGGAACACCAGCGACAGCGCGATCACGACCCCGGGGATGGCGTACCCAACGTACGTGAGTCGGTCGGAGACCATCGACAGCCGCGAGGACGACCGCGCGGCGTATCCGGCGACGGGCAACGCGAGCACCGTCGCCACCCCCGCGGCAGCCACCGCCACCTTCAGCGAGTTCCACGCGATCATCGGATCGAACTCGAAGATGGCGTCCCCGGCCCGCTGGAACCACCACGCAAGCACCCCCAGCGGGACGCCCAGCGACAGCACCGCGATGGCGGTGCAGAACGCCAACGCCGGCCACTTCCACACGCCGAGGGACACCCGGCCGGGCTGGCTGGCACCCCGAGAGACGTAGGCGGTGTCGCCGTCGCCGATGCGGGATTCGAGCGCGAGCACGACCGCAACCACGGCCAGCAACTGGATCGACAGCAGCGCCGGATACCCCTCGGGCACCCCCAGGCTGCCCTGGGCGACGAAGATCTGCTGGGTGTACACCTCGTAGCGCATGATCGACGGCGTGCCGAAATCCGAGAGCGCGTACAGCGCCGCCAGCAGCCCACCGGCCGCCACACCGGGCAGTATCTGTGGCACCGTGATGCGGCGGAACGCCTGCCACCGCGAGTGGTTCAACGTGCGCGCGGCCTCGACCAGTGTGCCGTCGAAGGACAGCAGCGCCGCCCGCGTTGTGAGGAACACGTAGGGATACGTGAACAGGATGAGCACGAGTGCGGCGCCGTGGAGCCCGTAGATCGAGGGGATGCGCTCGATGCCGATCACGCCGAGCGCGCCCGCGAGATCGCCCCGGGGGCCGAACGCCGAGACGAACGTGAACGCGCCGATGTAGCTGGGCACGACCAGCGGGAGCGCGGCGATGATCGTCCACGCGCGGCGGCCGGGCAGATCGGTCTGCACGGTCAACACGGCAAGCGGAACGCCCACGAGCACACAGCCCACCGTCACCAAGCCAACCAGCGAGAGGCTGTTCACCAGCACGTCCAGGCTGCTGGTGTCGGCGAAGACGTCGAGGAAGTGTCCCAGCCCGTAGTTCGACGCGCGCACGAGCAGGCCAGCCAGGGGCAGGGACACGAACGCTGCGACGGCTCCCGCAAGCACTGCGAGCGACAGCCCCGGTTCGTCGTCGTCGCCGCTGACGACAGCGCTCCGGATGCGGGCGAGTCGCTCGCGTGCAGCCATCGTTACGAGAGGATGCCGACGTCTTTGAGCAGTTTGACCGTGGGCTGGACGTCCGACAGCGACTGCAGGTCGATCTCCGGCGGCGAGAGCTCCGCGATGGACGGCAGCGGGCCGACCGGGTCGACGCCGTCGATCATGGGGAACGCGAACCCGCGGGTCGCCAGGAACTCCTGGGCTTCGGCGGACAGCAGGTGGCGGATGTACAGCTCCGCGAGCTCGGGGTCGTCGGCGCCCTTGAGCACGCTCGCGCCGGCCGTGTTGACCAGCGAGCTGGCGTCGTTTTGCGTGAACGCGAGGTCCAGGGGGGCGTCCGGGCGGTCGGCGAACACGAGCATCGGGTAGTAGTGGTTCGTAAGCCCGGCACCCACTTCACCGTTGGTAATGCCTTCCGAGACGGCCTGGTACTCGCTTCTGTACCGGGTTGGGGTCTGGTCGCGCATGCTGGTGAGCCACTCGCGGGTTGCTTCGTCGCCGCGGAGCTGCCGCATGGCGGTGACGAACCCTTGGAACGCGCCGTAGGTGGGTGCCCAGCCGAGCGTGCCCTGGAACCGGTCGGCGGTCGTGAAGGCGTCGACGCTGTCGGGGATGTCGGATTCGCTGAACTGGTTGGTGTTGTACGGGACCGCCCGGGAGCGCCCGGCGAGACCAACCCAGTGTTCGGTGGTGAACTGCTCTGAGAGGACGGGGTCCCGGGTTCCGCTGGAGAGCGTTCGTGTCGCGCCGTTCGACGCGACGTACGCCAGCGAGCCGGCGTCAATAGACCAGAAGACGTCGGCCTGCATGGTGTCGTTCTCGTACTCGGTGACGATGTTGTTTGCGAGCTGTGAGGAGGACTGGGTCTGCTGGGTGGCGCTGAAGTCGTCGTAGTACTGGTTGATGAGGTCGATGAGCGCGACGTAGCGCCCGCCCTCGCCGCCGCCCAGATAGATCGAGAGTTCGCCTTCGAGATCGGGGAGGTCCTCGATGGATTCGCCCCCGGGAGCGGGGCGGTCCTGGACGATCGCGCCCGAGCCACGGAAGTCACCGATCCCCGGTCGGTCGTCGGTGCTGCTGTTGGAGCCGAGCATGCCGCTGCAGCCTGCAAGACCGCTGAGCGTCGCCGCACCAGTTGCTGCAAGGAACGTTCGACGGCGGAATCCGGATTCCTCGGACATACTCAAAATTAGGCTCGCCTAAACCGCTTATACCTACCGATTCAGTCCCGGAGGCTGTGATTGTGGGCCATCCACACGACCCGAGGTGGTGGGCTGTCAGTCGCCGGCGGCCGCCGCGATCTCGCGGTCCGCCAGCGCGTCCAGGCAGGCCACCCAGTCCAGCAGATACTCCCCACACTCGTTGAGGAACGCCCCGTTGTTGTAGCTGTCGTACTCCCCGTCGGCGAGGCGGCGGCCCACCGCCTCGGCCACGCCGGCGTACGTCTCCGCGGCCGGATCAGCGGCCGCGACCTCCTCCCAGAAGTGCTCGTTCAGTTCGAGCCCCGCGACCTCGTTGGCGAGGTCGTCGAACGTCGAACGCGGTGCCTTGTTGTGCTCGCACAGCGGCGCACCGTTGTAGATGTCGCCCCCGACGACGTCGGCGGCGCGTTTCAACACCACCCCGCTCCAGATGTCGTCGAAGCGCCCGACGTCCCAGGCGTTGTCGTCCATCGGGAACTGGTAGAACGCCGGAATGACCTCCCGGCGGAACGCCAGGTTCATCGAGCACACCGTGAGGTAGTCGCCCTCGGCGGCGACGAAGTCGCGGTCGAAATCCGCCGTTTCGGTACGGGTTTGTGCCTGCCCGCGGAGATCGCCGTCCATCAGGATCCGCACGGCGTCGAGGTCGGGCACGTTCGTCCACAGCCCCTGTGAGGCGACGACGTGGTCGGTCTCGGCCTGTCCGGTGGTCGTCGTTTCGTCCATCGCGGCGTACGGATACCCCCGTGGGTAGAGCGCCGAGTCGGACTGGTAGAGGACGTTCACCCAGCGCTCGTCCGAGGACACCGACTCGACGGGCCCCTCGTGGTGGAGGTTCTCCAGGTGGCGGCCGAAGAAGTCCCACTCGTCGTGTGGCAGCGTGTCGTCGTCGATGAACACGCCGTACTCGAAGTCGTGGGCCCACATGTACAGCAGTCCGAACGACGTTTGTGCGTGGCTGGCGGCGGGTACGAGGTGGTCGTACTCGCCGATGTCGTGGTCGTCGTACCACTGCTCGCGCGCGGCCCCATCGAAGACGGCACCCGCGACATCCTCCGCGGCGAGTAGGTCGCGCATGCTGTCGGTGTCACAGAAATCCTCGGTGACGAGCACGACGAACAGCCGATCGAGGTCGAAGCCGTGCTGGCGGGCGTTCTCGAAGTACGACCGCATGCACTCGTACTCCCGGATCGTTGGCACGATCACACAGATGTCCTGGGTCATCTATTGGCAGCCACTATTTAGGCTGGCCTAAAGTGTGTGTCGGTGTCTCGGCGCTCCTCCCGGGGGATTACGTCACACCGGCGACAGACTGCTGGAGGCGGATCGTCGGCGGCACCACGAACCCGGCGAGCAACACCACGAAGACGTACCGGGCGCTGTCGGCGGCCGCTCCCGGCAGCCCCAACGCCAACACGTCGACCACCGCAACCCCCGTTGCCGCCACCAACACGAACACCAGATGCCGGCGCAACGTGTCCACCGCCGTGCCGTGCGCCAGCCCCTCCAGTCGCTCGCTGAACACCACCCCGTAGGCGGCGAACGCGATGGCCACGCACCCACGCAGGATGCCCGTTGTCGCGCCACCGCCGACGAACACCACGGCCACCCACTCCACCGCGATCACAACCACGAACCCGAACTCGATGGCCCGCAGCGTCGGCAGCGACACCGCCCGCTCCCCGGGTCCCGGAGCCAGCGCGCTCGCGTAATACACCTCCCGCAGCGAAAACGACACGAACACGATCCCGAACAGCAACGCCAGATCGCGGCACGCCACCACGATCCGGCCGCCGACCCCGACCACCTCGGCCACCCCGCAGCCGCCGAACAGGGCCAGTGCGATCCCGACGTAGGTCAGATACCCCCAGAAATCGCGGTGCGCTTCGAGGCGATCAAGGGCGTAGTTCCGGGCCGCGTAGTAGGTGAACGCCACGCCCGCGACCACAACCAACCCGTTCCCGGTGAACGCCACCGCGTCCAGGACGCGACCGGGCGCGGCGGCCGTCATGCCGGCCACGCCCCGGGGAGGTCGGCCACGCACTCGTCGAAGGCCGCCTGGAAATCGAGCACCGTCTCGAAGCGCGCCTGCTTGCTGGTCGCCAGCGACCGCTCGAAGAGGCTGTCGACGCGTTCGGGCAGCGCCGGGTTCTGCTGGGCGGCCGGCACCACCCCGTCGCCGCCGCGCGGCGAGACACCGGTCACCAGGAAGTACGCCAGCGCCCCTAGTCCGAAGACGTCCGTGGACTGGTCGAAGCGCCCGTACGACGCCGGGTCGTGGTGTTCGGGGGCCGCGAACCCCGCAGGGATCGGGGGGCTGTGGTGGCCGCTCGCTGCGTGCGCGAACCCCCAGTCGGCCACCACGGGGGCGTCCCACGCGCCGACCGACGTCTCCACGAACCGCACCGCACCCGGATGCAGGCCGCCGTGAACGACGCCCCGAGCGTGCGCGTAGCTCACCGCCCGCGTCACCCGGTCGACCACCCACTGTGCCTCGCTCAGCGTCGCCGGCGGCCCCCGGCGGGCCAGCGTCTCCGCGCCGTCGTATCGCGTGGCAACCCACGTGTCGCCGGTCCCCAGCACGCGCTCGATGTGGGGGTATTCGTCGACGGCGGCCCACCGCTTGAGCGCGCGCTGGAACGCCTCCACCACCCGGCTGTCGGTCCCGTTCGCCGTGGCTGCGTTGAGCCGGCGCAGCGTCACCAGCCCGTGCTCCAGGGTGTCGTCGGTGATGGTCGCCCGGAAGTCGGTCGTCAACACGGTCTCCCGCAGCTCCAGGCCGGGCGTGAGATCCGCCTGTGAGACCCCCACCGAGGGGGCATCCGGGACCTCTGCAGGCGGGTGACCGGGGGGCGCACTCTCGTCACCGCGGTCAGCGGCATCAACGGCCACCGGAGCATCCGCCCCGAACGACACCGATACCGGATCCGGCGGCCCGTCCTCGCTGTCGTCGGTGGTCACCACCGTGAGGTCGTCGGGCAGCAACGCCGCGTACTCCGCGGTGGTGCGAACGAGCATCGGATAGCCGGCGTCCTCGGCGCGCGCCGCGATCTCCGCCGCCACCTCCGCGACGGCGTCCTCGGCGTACCGCGCCAACAACGGGTCGGCATCGTGGGTCAGCGACGCGAGCGTCGACAACCCCGCGGTCGCGCGCTCGGGGTAGCGCTTGGTCACGCCGGCGACCGCCACCGCGCCGTTCTGGCGCACCAGCTCGTCGTCGGCGTCCGTGAGCGCCACGAGCTCCGAGAACTTCATCGAGAGGGCGTCGGGCTGGCGCTCGGCGAGCTCCGCGATCACCCAGGTCACCCCGCGTCGAACCCACACGTCCTCGTCGTCGGCGCGCGCCACGATCGCTTCGAGATGGGCGCGAACCGCCGTCGGCTCCGTTCCGGCCGCCTCAACCAGCCGCCAGGCGGCCCCCGAGCGCTCGTCGGCGTCCGCGCTGTGCAATCGCTCGGCGAGCTCGGCAACGTCGTCGGTGTCGACTGCCCCCCGGTGGTGTGCGACCGCACCCGGATCGACGTCGTGGCGCTGTGGCGACATCGGCTCTGTCGACCGTACCCTCGTGTGCATCGCACGTCAACGTTTGGCTTTCAGCCGGTGTCGCCGATCCCTGCTGGTAGGCGAATCGTTTTCTCGCGGAGCGCCCGAGCACTGGCATGGACCTCTCCGTTGTCGACTTGTCTCCGGTCCCGGACGGCGGCACTGCCGCCGACGCCTACGCCAACACCGTCGCGGCGGCCCAACAGGCCGACGACCTCGGCTACAAACGCTTCTGGGTCGCCGAACACCACGGCATGGAGACGCTTGCCGGCACCACCCCGGAAGTCCTGCTGGGGCATCTGGCCGCCGAAACCGACCGAATCCGCCTGGGATCGGGGGCGGTGCTGGTGAACCACTACAGCCCGCTGAAGGTGGCCGAACAGTTCGGCGCGCTCGACGGGCTCGCACCCGGCCGCGTCGACGCCGGCCTGGGACGGGCCAACGGCTCGCCCGCGGTCGACCGCGCGCTCGAAACCGAGCGCCACTCCTCGGATCCGGACGGCGACCACACGGACGCGGTCAAAGCGGTCCTCGGCCACCTCCATGACGACTTCCCCGAGGACCACGCGTACAGCGGGATCGCGGTCCCCGGTGGCGACGACGAGCCGCCACAGCCGTGGCTCCTGGGATCCAGTCCGTCCAGCGCTGCCATCGCCGGCGAGCTCGGGCTGCGGTACTGTTTCGCGGCGTTCATCCGCCCACAGTTCGCGACCCGCGCGTTCGACGTCTACCGGGAGTCGTTCACCGCGTCCACGCTGCCCGGTGGCGTCGACGAACCAACCGGCATGGTCGCGGTGAACGCCGTCTGTGCGGACACCGACGCGGCCGCGGCGCGACGGCGGGCGTCCGCCGAGGCGTCCTACCAGCGCATGAAACGCGGCACGGTCGGCACCACCCCGGGAGTCGAGGAAGCCATCGACGAACTCGGGGGCGTGCCCGATCCCACCCCCGAGACGCTTCCCGAAGGGGACTGGCCGCGCGCGATTTCGGGCAGCCCGGAGACGCTGGCTGGGCTGTTCGAACAGCTGGCGGACCGCGTCGGCGTCGAGGAGGTCATGGTCCAGCAGATCGTCCCGGACCACGACGCGGCGCTGCGCTCCCACGAGCTGCTTGCCGACGCCGTCGGACTCTGACCACCCGGGTTCGGCCGGACCGACGGCGGCGGGCGTCGGTGCAAAAGTAAATAGTCGGGGTGGCCGACAGTCAACCCATGGACCGCGTAGCAATCATCGGCGCGTCGATGACCGCGTTCGGCGACCGGGACGCGTGGCTGCTGGCGCTCCTCGCGGAGGCCGGCGACGCCGCGCTCACCGACGCCGGCGTGGACGGCGACGACGTCGACCACCTCTACGTCTCGAACATGGCGAGCGGCGAGTTCGAGGGACAGACCGGTGTGCCGAACGCGCTGGCCCACGATCTCGCCGCGATGCCGGCGTACACGGCTCGCATCGACCAGACCAGTTCCTCCGGCGGCGCCGGCATCTACGCCGCCTGGCAGTCCGTGGCGTCGGGCGCGAGCGACCTGACGCTGCTGGTCGGCGGCGAGAAGATGACCCACCGAACGACCGGCGAGGCCACGGACGTCATCGCGAGTCTTACCCACCCCGTGGAGTACAAGCACGGCGTCACGCTCCCGAGCTTCGCGGGGCTGACCGCCCGGAAATACCTCGCCCAGTACGACGCGCCACGCGAGAGCCTCGGCAAAGTCGCGGTCAAGAACCACCGCAACGGCCTCGACAACCCCCACGCGCAGTTCCGCAAGGAAGTCGACTTAGAGACGGTCCTGGACTCTCCCATGGTCGCGGACCCGCTGCGGCTGTACGACTTCTGCCCCATCACGGACGGCAGCGCCGCGCTGGTGCTGTGCCCGGAATCCGTGGCCGCGGAGTACACCGACGACTACGTCGTGATCTCGGGGGTTGCGGGTGCGACCGACACCCACGTCGTCCACGAGCGCGACGACCCCACGACGATGCGCGGGGTCGTCGAGTCCGCGGAGCAGGCCTACGAGATGGCGGGTCGTGGCCCCGACGACATCGACGTGGCCGAACTCCACGACATGTTCACCATCCTGGAGTTCCTGCAGAGCGAGGATCTCGGGTTCTTCGAGAAGGGCGCGGGCTGGAAAGCCGTCCGGGACGGCGTCACCGACCGCGACGGCGACCTCCCGATCAACACCTCGGGCGGCCTCAAGTCGAAGGGCCACCCGCTGGGCGCCAGCGGCGTCGCACAGGCGTACGAACTCTACCAGCAGTTGCTCGGAACCGCGGGCGACCGGCAGGTCGACGCCGAGGTCGGCCTGGCGTGCAACGTCGGCGGGTTCGGCAACTGCGTGACCACCACCATCCTCGAACAGCCATGAGCGACGACCACGACAGCACCGAGCCAGGCCTCGACGCGCACCGCTGCGAGAACGGCCACCTGAGCCACCCCGGACACGCGCGGTGTCCGGACTGTGGTGCCCCACAGACCGAGACCGTCGATCTCGCCGAGCGCACCGGCGAGGTCGTGACGTGGACCACGTCGACGGCGACGCCGCCGGGGGTGCGCGAGCCGAACCACCTCGCCATCGTCGAGTTCGAGGTGGACGGCGAGGCGGTGCGCGCGCTCGGCCAGCTCACGACGGCCGACGGCATCGAAATCGGGGCCGCGGTCGACCCCGTCTACTGCGCGGAACTCCGGGCGCCCGGCGCGGGCATCCGCGAGCCCGAGAGCCAGCGCTGGGACGGCTACCGCTTCGAGCCGGCGTGACGTCCCCGGGCGCGTATCACTGGAACCCGCGGCGGTACTGCGGGGGCACGTCGGCGGCGTCCTCGCGGCCGAGTTCGCGGGCGGCGTGCAGGGGGAAGTACGGATCGCGGAGGAACTCCCGACCCACGATCGCGAGGTCGGCGCGGTCGTTGCGCACGATGGCGTCGGCCTGCTCGGCGCTCTGGATGCCGCCCACGGTGCCGACGGCGACGTCGCGCTCGGTGTCGGCGTTGATGCGCTCGGCGAACTGCAGCTGGTAGTTGGGCCCGCCGGACTGGATGTCCTGGTCGGGGTGGATGCCGGCGGTGGAGACGTCGATCAGGTCCGCGCCCAGCGCGTGCAGGTCGTCAGCGAGCTGGACGGACTCCTCGACGGTCCAGGAGTCGCGGTCGTCGATCCAGTCGGTCGCGGAGATGCGCACGAACACGGGCTTGTCGTCGGGCCACTCCTCGCGGACCGCCGACGTGACTTCGCGGGCCAGCCGCGTGCGGTTCTCGAAGCTGCCGCCGTACTCGTCGTCGCGGTGGTTCGACACCGGCGACAGGAACTGGTGGATGAGGTAGCCGTGGGCGGCGTGGATCTCCGCGACCTCGAAGCCGGCCTCGTTGGCGCGCCGCGCGGCGTCGCGGAACGCCTCCACGACGTCTTCTATGTCCGCCGTCGAAAGCTTCCGGGTGTCGCGCTCGTCGTCCTCGTAGGGGTAGGGATCGGCGCTCGGTGCGACCGGGTCCCAGCCACCCTCGTCGAGCGGGACGGGGCCGCTGTCGTCGCCCCAGATGCGCGCGGTACCGGCCTTTCGGCCGGCGTGGGCGAGCTGGATGGCGGGCGTCGCGCCCTGGTCGCTGATGAACTCGGCGACGGGTGCCAGCGCCTCGCCGTGCTCGTCGCTCCAGATGCCGAGGTCCTCGGGGGAGATGCGGCCGCGCTCCTCGACGGCGGTGGCTTCGGTCATCACGACGCCGGCGCCGCCGACCGCCCGCGACCCCAGGTGGACGCGGTGCCAGTCGGTCGCGAGGCCGTCGCGGTCCTCACAGGAGTACTGGCACATCGGCGACATGGCGAACCGGTTGCGGATCGTCGTGTCTCGGAGCTCCAGTGGCGAAAAACTGTCTGCCATACACCACGGTACCCGCCCGTGGCGTTTAGCGGTGGTGAAGCACTCGGTGCTTGCCGCCTTCCGCCGGTTCGCGGCGGGACTTGCTGGTTGCGGTGTGGCGGTCACACACCGCGACGCGGCCGGCTGTTAGGCGTCCGACTCGTGGTCTTCGTCGGCGACCTGTACCTCGGCCTCGACCTCGATGTCGAGTCCCGGCGCGGTCAGCGCCGCCTCGAAGGTCTCCTCGTCGCCGGCTTCGACCTCCAGTTCGGTGGAATCTACGTCGACTTCGACCTCCGCATCCACGTACGTGTCTGGCATACACACGGGAACGGACCCAGCAACTGTAAGCGGCGTGGTTACTGTGCCGACACGTTACATCGACTCGCGGTGCAGGACTTCGTCGACGCTGCGCCGCGGGAGGCGGTCGGGTTCCTCGCCGCCGCTGGGGCCCACCGCGATCAGCACCACGGGCACCGTGTCGGCGGGCAGCCCGGCGAACTCGGCGGCGGCCTCGAAGTCGAACCCGGACATCGGCGTGGCGGTGAGTCCGCGGGCGTGCGCCGACAGCAGGAGGTTCTGGGCGGCGAGGCTGGCGTTTCGGATGGCGTAGTCGCGGCCGGCTTGGTCGCTCTCGTAGCTGGCGACCGTCTGGGACTTGAGCTCGGCGCCGGTGTCGGCGTCGAAGCGCCCGGCGTCGACCCACTCCTCGAAGACGCGGTCGGCGGTCTTCGGATCGGTGTGGCCGGCGACCAGGATCGCCGTGCCGGCGTCCACGATGTGCTGTTGGTCGTAGGCGATCTCGGCGAGCTCGGCGAGGCGGTCGTCGTCCTGAACGGCGACGAACTCCCAGGGCTGGAGGTTGTACGACGACGGCGCGAGCGTCGCGTCCCGGATGAGCTCGGTGAGCGTATCGTCGTCGATGTCGGCGTCCGGGTCGAAGTTGTGTCCGGAGCGCCGCGTTCGGAGGCCATCGATGAGCGCGTCAGCGTCGGTTGTGCGGTCGGCGTCAGCCATTACCACCCGGTACGGGGCCAGCACTTAGTTAGGTGGCGGCGACGGAGAGTCCCGCCGGTTGGCGTGTGTCGCCGTGAAACGGCGGATACCTGGTGGGTGGGCCGTCGGCAGGTGACGCGTGTCTTACTTGGGTGCAGTCCGCAGCGTCTCGCCACTGTGTCTACTTGGTTGCCTTGTGTTGGCGAGGTAAGTACGTATTCGGACCGTTGCGCCTGGCTTCTGCCACGGTTATCTCCGGGTACGTTCCGCAGTAAGTTCAGTAACAAAGGTGGCTGTGGACAATCAAGAAACTCAACTGCTAACGATCATATCATGCACGTTCTGTTCGACTGAGTGTAGCTCCGAAAGTATCAATACAGAGTAATTCAACACACAACGCGATGGAACATAACACAGTAGCTTCAGGGCTCTCTACTGGTGAACTGCTCGCGTATGCCACCCCTCAATTGGCGTTCGTACTCCCATTTGCAGCCATGGCCTATGCCTGGCTAACTGAGATGGGGGTTCAACCCAGGTTATCGACGGCTTTCGCGTCACTTCTTGTACCTGTTTTGTTAGTTATTGCGCTCCTGAGGCCCGTCGAGCCGGGTCGTGATACTCCAAAAGCATTCGTAGACGAGGTCGACGCTGCCGTAGAGAAGGATGTTTCCCGATGGTGGCAAAACGGTGGATATCTAGGGAAGGGTTTGAGCAAGATCATCGGTGATAGACAGTTGGTTTCAGAATCGATTGGAATGAACTTCCGAACGGAATTAGAGGACGGCCTGAACATTGATATGGAACAGACCGATCCTGAGGACGTGTTTGAATACTTGATTCTCGATCTGGGGGGATCAATGAGCCGAAAAACAAGACGATTGGAGATCAGATATTCTCTCCGGAGAAATCTGGATCGTGCAGCAGTTTCCTCATTCGTCTTATCGACCGTGCTTTTGCTCACCAATGCTCTCCCTTCACCGATAGGTTACGGGGGGTCAGCGACGCGACTTGCTTCCATTGCCTTTCATATGAGTTCTTTCATCCTTATTTTTGTCATTTTTTTAAAAATACCTAACCCACAGTCTGGGAAAGAATATACGGAATCACTGCTCCGCGAATATCATTTCAATCACAAGCTTGCTGGGGCAGAAGAGCAGGATAAATAACCAACCAACCAACAGTGACGGCACTCTACACCAGTGAGTTTGCCGCTCTATTTGCGAGGTTATCACCATGTCGCAGGCAGTAGTTGGGCGCGTTTTTAATTAGCCATACCGGGTGCCAGTGTTGCAGCGGTACTGAGTCGACTACACCCAATTTCGGTCTCGTATTGAGCTGCTAGCGGTGTCTCGTCTAGTGCGGCCCAACCAGCATACCGAACAGCCATGTTCACCCTCTGGACGTGGAATCGGCGGACAGGACGGGAATGAACGTGCGCTGTTCGGCGAGCACGTCGGGGTCGAGAGTGGCGGTGAGCGTCCGCTGGCCGCGGTTCAGCGCCTGACAGACCACGCCGTCGGGCCGGACCACCGCCGACCGGCCGGCGTACTCGACGACGGGCGCGTCGGGGATCGTGCGCCGGCCGGTGCGCCCGCAGCCGACAACCCACCGGACGCCGTCGAGGGCGCGGGCGCGAAGCAGCAGCCGCCAGTTCTCGCTGTAGGTGCCCGGCCACGCCCCCACGACGAACAGCGCGTCGACGCGCTCCCGGGTGAACGCCGCACTGACGGCCACGAAGTTCAGGTCGTAACACGTGACCAGCCCCGTGCGGCCGACGGGCGTGTCAACGATCACGGGCTCGGTGCCCGGCGTGAGGGCGTCCTGCTCGCCCGCCCAGAGGTGGCGTTTGCGGTAGTGCGTGCGCTCCCCACCGGGGGTGACGTAGACGACCGTGTTGTGGTAGGCGTCGCTGTCGGGTGCGTCCTCGACGTATCCCGCGAGGACCGCCACGTCGTGCTCGGCGGCGGCGGCCGCGAGCCGGTCGAGGATGGCCCCGTCTCGGTCGAGGGCGGCGGCGTAGACGCGGTCGTCGGCGACGAAGCCGGTGAGCGCGTACTCGGGGAACACTGCCACGTCGACGCCGGCGGAGTCGAGCGCGGCGAGTCGCTCGCCGATGGTTGCGAGGTTCGCGGCCGGATCGAGGTCCGCGACGGCGATCTGGCAGGCGGCGACTGTGGGGGCTGACATCCCCGGAGCGACGGCCGCCCGCCACATCAACGCTGTGGAGAATCTTTCTTCGGTATTGAGTAAACTCTTTACCCGTCGGCGGACAAGGGTGTGGTATGGAACAAAACGCGATTCAGCGGCGCGAACGCCCGTTCGTCGCCGGCGAGTGGGTCTCCGACGGTGAGCCACTGCCCGTCTCGGACCTCGCGGACGGCGGCACGTTCGCGTCCGTCGCCGCCGCGGACACCAGCGACGCGGAGCGCGCCCTCAGCGCGGCCACTGGCGTGCACGCGGACCTGCGGGAGACCACCGTTCCCGAGCGCGTCGAGTGGCTGGAGTCGATCGCCGACGGCATCCGGCGCCGCGAAGACGAGCTCGCGGAGGTCATCGTCCGGGAAGCCGGGAAGCCGATCTCCAGCGCGCGCGGCGAGGTCCAGAGCGCCGCCGAGCGCTTCGACCGCGCTGTGGGCGAGCTCCGCCACCTCACCGGGGAGTACCGCACCGGCACGACCGCCGGCCACGAGGACTGGCAGGCCATCGTGAAACACGAACCAATGGGGACCGTGCTGTGCATCACGCCGTACAACTACCCCCTCTCCACGATGGCGCTGCAGGTCGCCCCGGCGATCGCCGCCGGCAACGCCGTCATCGTGAAGCCAGCCAGCAAAACCCCGATCAGCGGCGCGATCCTCGCGGACATCGCGGCCGACGCCGGCCTCCCCGACGGCGCGTACAACTTCGTCCCCGGCGAGTCGAGTGTCATCGGTGACCCGTTGGCCTCGGACGCCCGCGTCGACGCCATCGCGATGACCGGCTCCTCGGGGGCCGGCGAACACGTCGCGCGCCAATCCGGGATCACCCGCCTTCACATGGAACTGGGCGGGAACGCGCCCGCAATCGTCTTCGAGGACGCTGACCTCGATGCGGCCGCCGACGCCGCCACCGCCGGGTCGCTCAAATACGCCGGCCAGCGGTGCTCGGCGGTCTCCCGGGTGCTCGCCCACGAATCCGTCCACGACGAGCTGGTGTCGCGCATCGACGACGCGATGGCCGAGTGGTCGATCGGCGACCTCTTCGATGCGGACACCACCCTCGGGCCGCTCGTCAGCGCCGACCAGGCCGACTGGGTGGCCGAACTCGTCGACGACGCCGTCGACCGCGGCGCAACGGTCGTCCGTGGCGGCGAACGGCACGTCGAGGACGGCGTCCACTACTACGAGCCGACGCTGCTGGCCGACGTCCCCCGTGACGCGCGCATCGTCGACGAGGAGCAGTTCGGACCGGTGTGCGCGGTCACCACGGTCACCGACGAGGACGACGCCGTTCGGACCGCCAACGGGTCGGAGTTGGCGCTCGACGCCGCCGTGTTCACGGCCGACCACGACCGCGCGATGCGCGTCGCCGAGCGCGTGAACGCGGGTGCGGTCCGCATCAACGGCGCGCCGAGCCACGGCCTCGGCGACGTGCCCTTCGGCGGGAACGACGCCTCCGGCATCGGCCGCGAGGGGCTGGACTCCACCATCCACGAGTTCGTGCGCGAGAAGTCCATCATCCTCTGAGCCGCCGCCCGCTCAGGTGACGAACAGCATCGGCACCATGCCGGCCACGCCGACGGCAATCCCGGCGGCGAGTTCTCGGCGTCCGTTGTGTGGGAGCGCACGCCCGACCTCGCGTGCCTCCGGGATGAACTCACTGAGCACCAGAAACACCATCGCGCCGCCCGCGAACCCGTAGCCGAACGGGAGCGCGGCGCGCGCGATCTGCACGAAGACGTACGCGATCCCGGCACCGATCGGTTGGGGGATGCTGGTGAACACGGCGACCCCGACCAGCGTCCAGCGGCGCGCGCCGTGCTCGTGCAGCGGGATCGACACCGCGAGCCCCTCCGGCACGTTGTGGATCGAGATGGCGATGGTCATGAACACCGCGAGGATCGGGATCGAGAACCCGAGCACCGACAGCCCGCCGTCGATCCCCATGTCCGCGAACGAGACGCCGACAGCGACGCCCTCGGGGAACGAGTGGACGGTGAGCACGCCCGCGATGAGCGCGAGTTTCTTCACGTCCGCGGCGGCGATGTCCCGTGGCTCGAACTCGTGGTCGTCGATGACGTGTTCGGCGACCACCACCAGCGCGACGCCCGCGAGCGCGCCGGCCGCGATCTCAGTGGGGCCGCCGTAGTTGAGCGCTTCGCGGAACAGCCCGAACCCCGACGCCGAAACCATGATTCCGGAGGCCAACCCCCACAGTCCGACCCGCCACCGGTCGTCGATGTCGTCGACGAAGAAGAACGGCAGCGCGCCCAATCCGGTAGCCAGGTCCGTGAGGAGGCCGGCAAAGACCACGAACAACAGCTCCCCTGACGGGCTCATGTCTCAGCCATACGTTCGTAGTGTGAAGTCTTTTTCGAAGCGAAAACAATTTTTGGGATGCCTAAACTATCTGTGGTGCTGGTGTAACGATCCGGCTGCACCGCCGATTGCACGTCGTCGCCGTCCGGGACCCCACCGCCTCACCCGTATGGCGCGCCAGGATCCCTCACGAATCTTCGTGTGTGAGAGGCGTTCTCCCGGAGACACCGGGTCTGCAAGTTTAAGCCGTCCCCAGCCATCGGTCCACACGTGACGACCCAAGAAGACGCAGGTGGACTGTTCACCCCGGATCGAGTCGCCGTCGTCGGTGCGACTGACCGCGACGGGGCGATCGGTCGCGCCATCATCGACAACCTCAGTGATTTCGACAACGACGTCATCGCAGTCAACCCCGGCCGCGACGACGTGCTCGGGTACCCATGCTACCCCGACCTCGGCGACGCACCGCCGGTCGACCTCGCTGTCGTCGTCGTGCCGCCACAGATCGTCGTCGACGCCGTCCGCGACGCCGGCCAGGCGGGCGTCGAGAACGTCGTCGTGATCACCGCTGGGTTCAGCGAAACCGGCGGCGACGGCGCGGACCGCGAGCGCGACCTCGTGGCCGTCGCCGACGACTACGACATCAACCTCGTCGGCCCCAACAGCCTCGGGCTGCTGTCGACGCCGACCGGGCTCAACGCCACGTTCGGCCCGTCGAACGCCCTCCCCGGGAACCTCTCGTTCATGAGCCAATCCGGCGCGTTCATCACCGCCGTCCTCGACTGGGCCAACGACCAGGGCATCGGCTTCAAAGACATCGCCAGCCTCGGCAACAAAGCCGTGCTCAGCGAGACGGACTTCATGCAGGCGTGGGCCGACGACCCCGACACGAACGTCATCCTGGGCTACCTCGAAGGCGTCGACGACGGCCGCGAGTTCATCGACGACGCGCGTGAAGTCACGCAGGACACGCCAGCGGTCGTCGTCAAATCCGGCCGCACGGAAGCCGGCGCACAGGCCGCCTCCTCGCACACCGGCACCATCGCCGGCAGCGAGGCCGCCTACGAAGCCGGGTTCAAGCAGGCCGGCGTCGTCCGCGCGGAAAACGTCCAGGAGCTGTTCGACTTCGCGCGCGCACTCGACGGCCTCCCGATGCCCGACTCCGAGGACGTCGCCGTCATCACGAACGCCGGCGGTCCCGGCGTCATGGCGACCGACGCGGTCGGTGACTCCCGGCTGTCGATGGCGTCCTTCGAGGACGACACCATCGACGCCCTCCAGGGGTCGATGCCCGACGAAGCGAACGTCTACAACCCCGTCGACGTCATCGGGGACGCCGAAATCGACCGCTTCCGCACGGCCATCGACACCGTGCTCGCCGACGAGCACGTCGGCTGTGCGCTCGTCCTCTCGGCACCGACCGCGGTCATCGACTACACCGAACTGAGCGGCGTCATCACCGCGCTGCAGGAAAAACATAACAAGCCAGTGGTCACGTGTCTGATGGGTGGTGAACGCACCGAGCAAGCGACCGACGTACTCGGGGACGCCGGCATCCCCAACTACTTCGACCCCGCCCGGGCGATCGGCAGCCTGGACGCGCTCGCGGTCCAACGCGAGGTCGAATCCCGGGACTACCAGGCCCCCACGGCCTTCGACGTGGACCGCGACGCCGCCCGTGACATCCTCGAAGACGCCGCCGACCGCGGCGCAACCCGGCTCGGCGTCGAAGCCATGGACCTGCTCGACGCCTACGGCATCCCGACACCGACCGGCGACGTCGTCGACAGCCCGGACGCCGCGCGCCGCGTCGCCCGCGACATCGAGGGGGACGTCGTGATGAAGATCGTCAGCCCGGACATCCTCCACAAATCCGACATCGGCGGCGTGAAAGTCGGCGTCGAAACCGACGCCGTCGCGGACGCCTACGAGGACCTCATCACGCGAGCCACCAACTACCAGCCCGACGCAACCATCCTCGGCATCCAAGTCCAGGAGATGGTCGACGTCGACGCCGGCACCGAAACCATCCTCGGGATGAATCGCGACCCACAGTTCGGGCCGCTGCTGTTGTTCGGGCTGGGCGGGATCTTCGTGGAGATCCTCGAAGATACCAGCGTCCGCGTCGCCCCCGTCTCCGAGCGCGAAGCCGGTGACATGATCGACGACCTCGACTCCGCGCCGCTGCTGCGCGGTGCCCGCGGCCGCGACCCCGCCGACGAGGCCGCCATCACGGAGGCCATCCAGCGGCTCAGCCAGCTCGTCACCGACTTCCCCGCGATCCTCGAACTGGACGTCAACCCGCTGCTGGCAACCGGTGACAGCGCAACGGCGCTTGACGTGCAACTCACCATCGACCCTGACGAACTATGACAGACACCCTACTCGTAACATCGACGAACGCAGGCACCGGCAAAACGGCGGTCTCGCTCGCGCTCGCACGGCTCGCCGGCGACCGCGACCGGACCGTCGGATACATGAAACCGAAAGGCACCCGCCTCCAGAGCAACGTCGGGAAAACCCTCGACGCCGACCCGCTGTTGGCGCGCGACCTCTTGGACCTCGACGCGGAGATCCACGACCTCGAACCGGTCGTGTACTCGCCGACGTTCATCCAGGGGGCCGTCCGCGGCCGCGAAGACAGCGCGAACCTCGCGGACCGCGTTCAGGACGCCTACGACGAACTCGCCACGGACCGCGACGTGATGCTCGTCGAGGGCGCTGGCACACCGACGACCGGCGGCATCGTGGACCTCACCGACGGCGACATCGCGGCACTGCTCGATGCCCGCGCGATCGTGGTCGCGGACTACACCGGCCCCAGCGACGTCGACGACGTACTCGCCGCCGCGGACGCGCTCGGCGACCGCTGTGCGGGCGTCGTGTTCAACGCCGTCGCGGACGCCGTCTACGACGACGTCGAAAGCGAAGTCACGCCGTTCCTCGAAAGCCAGGGGATCCCCGTGCTCGGCGTGTTGCCCGTCGAGCGCGACCTCGCGGGCGTCACCGTCGACGACCTCGCGTCCGAGCTGGGCGCGACGGTGCTCACCGAGGACACCGCCACCACCGACGCCATCGTCGAGCGCTTCCTCGTGGGCGCGATGAGCAGCGAATCCGCGCTCAGTCACTTCCGCAGAACGAAGGACGCAGCCGTCATCACGGGCGGCGACCGCGCGGACATCCAAACGGCGGCCCTGGACGCGCCGGGCGTGCAGTGTCTCGTGCTCACCGGCGGCCACCGCCCCTCGGGTGCGGTACTCGGTAAGGCAACGGACGCAGGCGTGCCCGTGCTCTCAGTGGACGCGGACACGCTGACGACGCTCGAACGCGCCGAGGAGCTGGTCAGAGACGGACGCGTCCGCGACGAACACACTGTCGACGTGATGCAGCGACTCCTCCACGACCACGCCGACACCGATCGGCTACTCGACTAACCACCGCTCCGACTACACGAGGGCGTCGGGTTCGACCCAGACGACGAACCGGTCGTCGCGGCGGATGATTCCCCGCGTCGTCTCCGACGCCGCCGACTCATCCAGGGCCGCCTCACCGACCGCCTCCACTTCGTGGACGTCGTCAACCAGCAGCCCGGTGGCGTCGTGATCCGACAGCACGACGATGCGGGTTCCGTCGGCTGCGCCGTCTTCGCCGAGTTTCACGCGCGGATCGACCACCGTTGTTGTTTCACCACGCAAGTCGACTACGCCGATCACGTGCTGCTCGGAGTTCGGAATCGGGGTCACGTCCTCGCCGGCGTCGACGATCTCATCGACGTGTGCGATGTCGATGCAGTACCGACCTGCTCCCAGGGAGAACTCAAGCACGTCCGTCTCGTCATCGGACATAGGTCTGCATCAGCGGCCGGTCGGATTAAGCGTTTGGTTCAGTCAGCCCCGACACTCTTTTTTCTGGCGGGGCCGTTTTCCATCTCGATGGACCCGGTGGACGTGTTACGGGTACTCGGTAACAAGTACAACGCCGAGATACTCGAAGCGACGCACGCGCCGAAGTCCGCCCAGGAGCTCAGCGACGAACTCGACATCCCGATCGCGACCAGTTATCGGCGCATCGAGGAACTCAGCGAGCACGACCTCCTCAAACTCGAAGGTAAGGAACTCTCCGATGAGGGGCGGCGCACGAAAGTGTACCGGCGCCAAGTCGACGAGATCAGCGTCCAGTTCGGCGTCAACGAGACGACCGTCGAAACCAAAGAGCGCACCGAAGCCAAGAACGCACTGGTCGACGTGTGGAGTGATCTCGGGGCGGATAGTAGTGAGTGATTCTCGCGGCTAATAATCGCGCCCCTACATTTTTACGGGATCTCGGGGTGGTATTCGGTAGGAACGGAATGCGTCTCATCGAAGCACTCTACGTGTTGTTCAGCGGAACTCTCGCGGTCGCCGGCCTCAGCATGGTCGTGTTCGCGGTGCGCGCGTACAAGGACACGGGCCGCCCGTCCATGATGCACCTCTCGGCCGGTTTCGGCCTCGTCGTAGCCGCCGCTGTCAGCACGACTGTCCTGGCGTTTCTGACTGGGTTCGAACACACGCGCACGCTGTTGACGGCTAACTACTTCATCACGACGGCCGGCTACCTGTTCGTGATGTACAGCATCATCCGCTCGGAGTGATCTACGAGAGGCGTGACTTCACGCGGTCGAACAGCTTCACGCGGCGTTCGGCGGTTTCTTCGTCGGCGTCGACGCCGGCCTCGGCCAACATCTCCTCGATGGAGATCTCGTAGACCGGCCCCTCAGCATCCGCCTCGTCGTCGGGCTGGCTTTCTCCCGTGTCCGGGTCGACCCACTCGAAGGCGTCGCCGTCGTCTGTGCTGGTGTCCTCGCTGTCGGCTGGTGGTTGTGGTGGTGTCATCCCAATACTGTCCGCGAGACTCGCTGCAAGGCGGTCGTAGGCGCGGGCGGCCGGGCTCTCAGGGGTGAGATCGACAACCGGATGGCCCTTTCGCACCGCGAGCTTGACCGCGTCATCGTGTGGGACGCTGACCGTGACCGCGTCGGTCGTGCCCAGCGCCGCGGCGATCCCCTCGACGTCATCGAACCCGCCGTCGCCGGTCCGCGTGAACACCGCGCCGACCACCGGCTTGTCGAGTTTCGACACGAGCTGTCCGGTCTTCGTGGCGTCGGTCAACGAGTTCAGCTCCGCGGTCGTGACCAACAATACCCCGTCAGCGACGCTCATCGCCATCGCGATGTCGTAGCTCAGCCCAGCCCCCGCGTCCAACAAAACCACGTCGTGGTCGGCGCGCAGCCGCGTCACGACCCGATGCAGGGACTTCGCGTCGGCCTCGGCGAACTGCTCTAAATCGGTCGATCCCGGAACGACGGTCACGCCGTGAGCGTCGTAGGCCGCATCCGCCGGGGACGCGTCGCCGGAGAGCACGTCGTGCAGCGTCACGTCCTCAGTGAGGCCGAACAACCCGGCGAGGTTCGCCATCCCGAGATCAACGTCGACCAGCGCCACCTCGAAGCCGTCATCGGCGAGCGCGACTCCGAGGTTCGCCGTTGTCGTCGACTTCCCGACGCCGCCTTTCCCGCTGGCGACAGCGAACACATACCCCTCCCGACCGGCCTCGCTCATCGTATGCGTTCTTGCGGAGGCCCGCACATAAGTGTGGCTCCCCGTCAGACCGACAGCAGCGACTTCACGAGTTCCAGCGTCACCGACCCGATGACGCAGGAAATCCAGGTCAGCGCCACGAAATGAATGTACGCGTTGACCTTGTGACCGCCGTCGACAACCCGCGTCATCAGCGACGACAGCGACGCGTTGATCAGCAGCGTCAACACCAGCAGGTACTTGATCGTCTCGATGTCGTACACCTCGGTGTTGATGATCGACCCCACGTCGAACGCCGGATTGGAGAAATCAAGGCCCAGTCCGGAGATCACGTCGACGATCCCCAGCCCGATGAAAAACGCGAACGTCGCCGCCGCCGAGATCCCGTACAACACGCCAACGAGCGTCGACGCGGACTGGCTGCGCTGCTGGCGCAACTGCAAGACCTCGCTCATGTTCTCGGAGATGAGCTCCCCGAGGTGTTTCGGCGCGCCCCCCATCTGGCGCCCGATCAGATACATCTCCGAGAACTTCTGAATGAGATACGAGTGCGAATCCGCGGTGAAATGCCGCCACGCCTGGGACGCGTCCAACCGCAGGTTGAGCCGCTTGTAGAGGTCGTCGATGAGCTCCGTGAGCGCCCCGAAGTTCTTGTCACGAAGCGTCTCAAGCACCCGTGTCGTGGTCGTCTGGCGGGCCGTTTCACTGGACCCCAGCGCGCGGATGAAACTCGTGAACGCGTCGTCGCGGTCCTTGACACGGCCCTCTTCGGCGCGCGCCACCAGCCCCGGGATGAGCAGGGGTGTCGTCGGGACCGCCGCGTACATCGGCAGCGGCAACACGTCGGGTGCCAGCGGCGTCCACGACAACTGGACGGCAATCACCACCACCACGAGCACCACCGCAGCAACGCTTCCGGCGGCGGTTGCGACCCGCATCCGCCACTCCACGCTCGTGGTCCGGTCCTCCGGGAAGTACCACAGCGGATCGCTCGGCGCGAGCGTGTACATCGTGTACAGGAACCCGATCTGGATGAACGTGTACAACACGACGACCGCCGACACGGTCATCGTCGGGTCCGTGCCCGAGAGGATCGGCAACACAGTCGCGAACACGAGCGCGAACGTCACGGACAACACCATCGACAGGTAGAGGTCTTTCATCACCTCGATGTTCTCCAGTTGGCCCTCGTAGGTGGTCGCGTAGTTCCGGATGATCGCCTCCTGCTCGCTCATCAGGTACGACTCCAGGCTCTCCCCGGAGTTGATCGTGTACGCCAGCCGATCGAGAAAGTCGGCAATGAGGTCGCTTGGCACCTTGTTGGCGCGCATCCGGCACGCGTCGTCGAGGCTCTGGTTCCAGGCGTCGATGAGCTGGACGATCCGCCGCGCCTCCTCGGACAGCGGCCCGTACTCCTCCTCGGCACCGATCCGACGAAACACCTCCACGCGGTCGATGTTGGTGGTTGACAACACCGTCATATGCGTGATGAACAGGTGGAACCGGTTTTCCATCCGCGTGCGGCGCTGATCCATCCGAATCTTCGGATACATCACGGCCGCGATCAACGCAAGCAGCCCCAACATCGGCGTCGGGATCAACAGATACGTCGGCAACGAGAGCGCGACGATCGCGACGATCGTCACGAAGAAGAACACCACCGCAGGCACGAGCGCGAACGCCACGTACCGGAACGCCGGCATCGGCATCGTCCGATACGACTCCACGACCGACTCCACGAACTCCCCGAAGTCGACGTCGCTCAGCGACCCCTCGCTCTCGACGTGTTCGCCCTCGGCTTCGGTTGCCATGCTGACTCAGAACCCGCGTGAGATCGTGAACGGCAGTCCCTCGACGCCGTCACGCTGGAAGGCCGCAATCGTGTCGTTGAAATCGTGGTAGCCGATGAGGTCCTCCTGGATGATGCGCTCGAGGATCTCAGCGCGGAAATCCATCTCGTCGTAGATCTCCCGCGTGTCGGCGTACCCCAGCAGCGTCGCGATCTGTTCTTCGAGCACGAAGGAGTTGTTCCGGCCCTGGAAGACGATCTCGTCCTCGACCGGATCCCAGTAGAACGCCTGCCGGGTGACGACCCCGCCCATCTCCTTGGAATACCCCTCGATCTCCTGGACCGAGGTGACGCGTCGCAACACGTCGTCGCCCTGCTTCACGCGGTTCTGGAACAGCGCCACGTCGGCGTTGTCCATGAACGTCTCCGGGACGTTGATCGGCTCCCCGGTGAACCGCTGAATCATCGAAACGATGTCGCTTGCGTGGAACGTCAGCATGACCGGGTGGCCGGTCTGGGCCGCCTGGAACGCCATCCGTCCCTCCTCCCCACGCACCTCGCCGACGATGATGTAGTCCGGGCGCGACCGCAGCGCCGCCGCGACCAGATCGAACATGTCCACGTCCGCGGAGTTCTCGCCCTGCCCCTCACGGGTGAGCAGCTGCTGCCAGGTGTCGTGTGGCGGAATGACCTCGGCGGTGTCCTCCGCGGTGTAGATCTTCGAATCCCGGGGAATGAACGACATGATGGAGTTCAGCGTCGTGGTTTTCCCCGACGCCGTCTCCCCGACGACGAACACCGTCTGTTCGTTCTCCAGGCACAGCCAGAGGTACGCCGCGAGCTCCGGCGACAGCGTCCCCCACTTGGTGATCTGCCCGACCGACAGCGGCACGTCGTCGCCCTGTCGGATGGTGAGCGACGGCCCCTTCAGGGAGACGTCGTCGCTGTAAATGATGTTGATACGGGAGCCGTCGGGCAGCGTCGAGTCCACGATGGGGTCGCTGTCGGAGACCGGGTCGCCCATCCGCTCGCCCATGTTCCGCAGCCAGCCGTCGAACTCGTCGGGCGTCCCGAAGTCAACGGTCGTCTCCAGCATCCCGTAGGTGCCGTGGTCGACGTAACAGCCGGTCGGGCCGATGACGTGAATGTCCTCGTTGTAGGGGTCACGCATCACCGGCTCCAGCGGTCCGAACCCGACGATGTCGCGGTTCAACTGGTACCGGATGTTCTCGTAGGTCGTCTCCGAGACTGGAATGCGACCGAACCCGAACGCTTCCTCAAGCGCCTCCCGGACCATCGGGACCGCGCGCTGAACGCGGTTGATCGCGTCCCGAGGCGACGACGCGACCCGGCGCGCTCCCGCACGCATCTGCTGGGCGGACAAGTCACCGGAGTCCAGGGACATCTGGCCACGATCGTCGCCGACCATCCGATCCGCCACCGTCGACGCGTCGAAGTTCTTCACCAGCGATCCCAGGTTGTTCGGGAGCTGGCGCACCCTGTGGAACACGTCGTCGGACTTGTCGTCGGAGATGCGAACGGTCTCCTCTAGCAGCTCTTCGATGCGGTCGTCGTACTCGGCCTCGGCCTCCGGCGCGGGTTTGTTGACCGACTTCTCGAGGATGCGCTCCTGGACGTTCTTGAACACCGCCGCTTCGGGCCCCGACAGCTCCGGCTCGATGGTGTAGTATTTGGTGTCTTTTCCCAGGTCACCGTACACGTGACAGAAAATGGGGCCGCCCACAGGGTAGACGACGTTCGGCTTGTCGGCCTCCCAGTCGTCGGTCGGTTCGTCGATCAGCTCCGGGAACTCGCCGGTGAACTGTTTGAACCGCTGGAGATACTCCTGGAGGTGCGTGTAGCGGGTCGCCGTCTCCCGGAGTTCGTGACCGATCTGTCGACTCCCATGGTCTGCCATGTGTATTCCTGTTATGCCACACTGCGGCTTTCGATGACGATTCCAGTGCCGGACCGCACCGAGTATCCGATGGAGTCGCCGACCTGTTCGCCCATCCCCGCGAACCGTCGAACGGCGATCGACCGCCGAACGTCGTTGCCCACCTCGACCATCTCGAGTTCGAGGTAGACGTCGGCGATCGATCGGAACGGACCGATCGCCTCCTCGTCAACAGTACTGGGGTCCACGGTCAAAACAATGACCTTTCCTTGCGACACCAGATCCCTAAAAAAGGATATGATTTCGAGGGCCGCCTGGCGCTCCTCGTTCTCCCGCACCAGCGCCTCGAAGTTCGGGTCGTTGCGCAGGATGGCGTCGAAGGTGTCCACGACCACAACGTCGGCGTCCCACATCCGGTCGGCCTCCATCAGCCGCTTCAACAGCTGTCTGCGGCTCCCGTCGTCGTCGTTGCTGGACGCCCCACCCCGCAGCGCGCTCTTCCCGGTGTCGACGTCGGCCTCCAAGAACAGGAGGTTCTCGTTGAGCAGATGCTCCTCGACGTCATAACTCAACGAATGCATCTGGTCGATGAACCCACGGACGGTCAGCTCCGTGGACACCAGCGTGACGGCGTTTTCCTCCTCGCAGAGCCCGTACGAGAACCGCTGGCTCATGGCTGACTTCCCCGCACCGTAATCGCCCTCGACGAGGACGATGCTGCCGCCCGGGATGCCGCCACCGAGCTCGTTGTTCAGTCGGTCGTGCTCGTCCAGTCCAAGCGAATACAGTGTGCGCGTGCTCATGAGACTCTCAACTCCAGGACTTCTCGATCCCCGTTGGCTAGCACGACGACGCGGTGGTCACCGGCACTGAGATCGACGTTCGTCGCGTCCACTTTCAACACGTTTCCCGGCTGCCACCCGCTTCCGTCAACCACCGACACGCTCACTGCAGTCTTGTACTCTCCGTCCACGATAACGTTGATCGTGCTCGCGTCCGCGGGCAACGATTCGGAGCCGGTGTTTTTCACCAGCAGCGTCAGGGTCGTGTTCGCGCCGTCGTACACCGCGCTCGGGCTCCCCGGATCACTGATGATCGACACGTCGGTCTCGATCTGGTGGCTCACGTCGACGCTCCGATCGCTCAACGCCCCGCTCAAGCGTTGTACGCCGTTCGTCATCGTGCCTGCGACCGACGCCGCGACGAGGATCGACGCGATGAAGATGATCAGCGTCGACGACGACACGCTCGCCACTCAGACCACCTCCGTGGCTGTGACACCCGTTCCCGTCACCACCTTCACTCGTGTTGGGGCCGACCCGGTCGGCACTGTCACTGAATACGTCTCGCCGGGCAGCCAGAGGTCCGTCTGCGAGTTCCCAGCGACCGACGACGACACGTACGCGCTGTCGGTGACGTACTCACCGTCTACGAGGACGTCGGTCTGCGAAACGGACAGCGTCGTCGAGCCGTTGTTGGTTGCGTTCACCGTCACGGTGTCGTTCACTGAGTCGTACGTTGTGTTCGCCACTTCCACCACCGTGTTCTTCGCAGTCAGCACGCGGTCGTTGCGCGCGTTGTTCGCGTCTTGGACACGCTCGAACCCGTTGAACGCCGCCGAATAGAGGATTCCGACGCTCACGAACGCGGCGATGAACAGGATCGCCGCGGACCCGCTAACGCTGAATCCCATTCCTATGGAGGTCCTCGCAGCGGTCAACGATGACGCGCTCGATGTCTTCGCTTGCTAGCTCTTCGATATATTCGAGACTCTCTAGGTGGTCGTCCATTGTCAATTCAGTGCTTCCGAACTCCTCGCGGTAGAGATAATCCGAGTCGGTCAGCCCTTCAAGGAAGTCGAACAGCTGGTCGCGCACCGGCTCTCCGATCCATCCGATGCGCTCGTAGTAGTTGATCGTCCGAACCGTGTTCTTCGGGCCGAACTCGGTCAGGAGGTACTCCAACCACTCCAAGCACACGACATCGGCGAGGTACCCGGTCGGCGGCTCGGCGAGATGCGGGCCGTCCTCGCCCCCGACTGCCAGCCCGGGGGCTGCTCCCGGTCCCGTCGGTGCGCTCATCCGTCCGCCCGGGTCCGCGTCCGGCTCGGACACCAATCCGTCGTCGCCGCTGTCCGCAGCCATCTCCTCGTCGTCGTCCGCTGTGGCGTCCGCCTCGGCCTCGAAGTCGTCACCGGCATCATCGAGATCGTCCTCGAACGCGTCGTCGGCATCGTCTTCTTCGAGGTCCGAGTCGTCGAAACCGATGTCGGGCTTGTCTTCGGCTTCGATTCCCGCCTCGCCCTCGATCTCCTCGCCTTCCGCCCAGTCCGCGTCGCCGGATTCGTACTCCTCTTTGAGCTCCTCGAAGGACGTTCCCCCACCACCTTCGCCGTCATCGGCATCCTCGCTGTCGTCGTCGTCTTCGAAGTCGCCGAACTCGTCGTCCATCTCCTCGTCATCATCCTCGAAGTCACCGAACTCATCGTCCATCTCCTCGTCATCGTCCTCGAAGTCACCGAACTCATCGTCCATCTCCTCGTCGTCGTCCTCGAAGTCGCCGAACTCGTCATCCATCTCGCCGTCGTCGTCCTCGAAGTCGTCGTCGAACGCGTCGTCCTCGAAGAACTCGTCGGCTTCCGCCTCGGCGACATCCGTATCGAGATCGCCGGTTTCGTCGCTGTCCTCTTCGTCCTCGTCGAACAATCCGAAGCTGTCGCCGCCGCCCCCAGGCCCACCAGCGGCGTTCGGATCCACGTCGTCGACGAACGGGTTCACACCGCGTGTCACCATCTCGTAGATCTCGAGGAGCTTTCGAACGTTCTCCTCGACGTCCTCGACACTCTCGCTTATTTGTTCGTTCTCGCTCCGGACGGTATTGGCTTTCGACGCGACGTTTGAGACCTCGGTTTCCAGATCTTCGATACGGTTTTCGAGCTCGTTGACGGACGAATCGGCGCCACCCGCACCGTCGCCGCCGCCGCCGTCCATGTCATCGAAGGACCCGAACTCGTCGTCGAAGTCGTCATCGAAGTCCTCGTCCATGTCCAGATCTGAGTCGTCGCCGCCACCACCGCCACCACCGCCGCCGGAGTCCTCTGACCCCTCGTCGTCGAGCCAACTGGCCATTCCGACGACCAGTGCCCCGAACTGCAGGAAGACCACGGCAGTCGGGGTGAGGTCGATAATCGTCATCGGAATAGATAACGAGAGCCGCAGGTAATTAATGTTCTCCCCCAGTTCTCAATCAGATAAATCGGACCCCGAGTCGCCGCCCAGTGACTCGGTTTTCGATCCTATCACTGCATCGATGAAAGTCGCGCGATATACACCAGGCTCAGGACGTGATCGGACATCTCCAGATCACTGTGTGAGTCGTCGTCCGCCGGCCCCGAAAACCCACGCACGTGCCCCTGGAGCCGCTCGGCGGCGTCCGCGCTCACCCAGCCCACGGTCTCGTAATACTCGATCGCCTTCAGTGCGCGCTTGACCCCGCCACGCTCCAGCAGGAAGTCCAACCACTCGAACAGCGTGATCTCCGCGGCGTACTGCCCCGGCATCGTCTCCAAGTACGGGCGTTCGAGGCTCTCCACCGACGCGCTCGAGTGCATGAACAGCAGCTGTTTCAGCTGTGCCGAGCGCACCGCCTCCTCGGTGGTCTGCTCGTGTTCTTTTAGGCGCTCTTTGAGCTCTCGGATGTTCTCGTCGCCGCCCGCGCGGGCGGCACTGCGCAACTC
The DNA here is from genome assembly GCF_016917835.2 of Halobacterium sp. BOL4-2. GTDB lineage: Archaea > Halobacteriota > Halobacteria > Halobacteriales > Halobacteriaceae > Halobacterium > Halobacterium salinarum. Next base: position 709,792 of record NZ_CP070332.2, read on the forward strand.
TTCCGGGTCGTACTCGCGTGGGTTCAATGTCATTGGCTATCCGTGGTCAGTTTGTCGACGCGCTCGCTCAGTTGCGAGACAGCCGTCGACTGTTCTTGGGTCGCGGACACGATCCGATCGGACGCCGCCGCCGCCGCCTCGGCCTGCTGTTGGACGTCCTCGATCGTGACGATCACGTCTTCGACCGTCGATGCCTGTTCGTCGTTCGCGCGCGCAACCTCGGTGATGCCGGTCGCAGCCTCGTCCACAGAGGTCGCGATCTCCTCGAGCGCGGTGAGCGCGTCGTCGATCTCGTCGCCGGCCCGGTGGATCTGCTCGTGGGACTCCTCGACGGCGAGCACGGTCTCGTTGGCCTGCTGTTGGACATCACTGATGCTGCCCGCGATGCGCTCGGTGTGTTCGCGGGTTTCGTTTGCCAGCTCCTTGACTTCATCGGCGACCACGGCGAACCCGCTGCCGGCCTCTCCGGCCCGCGCCGCCTCGATGTTCGCGTTCAGCGCCAGCAGGTTCGTTTGGTCGGCGACCTCCGCGATCACTTCAACGACGTCCTCGATCTCGTCCATTCTCGACTCCAGTTTGGACACGCTCTCCATGAGGTCGTCGCTGATGTCGATGACCTCGTTGGTGGCCTGGTTTGCCCCCTCGCTGGCCTCCAACCCGCTTTCGGCCGCGTCCTGGGCCTGTTCGGCGGCCGACGCAACCTGATCGGAGCTCGCCGCGACCTCCTGCATGCTCGCCGAGAAGTTCTCCATCTCGTTGGCGGCCGACGACAACATCTCGTTTTGGGAACTGACCGTGTCGGCGATGTCGGTCGCGTCGGCGGTGGCGCGCTCGATGGTGTCGGCCAGTTCCTGTGTCTGGCCGTCCACCTGCCCGACGAGCCGTTCGAATTGGTCGGCCATCCCGTTGAGCGCCGACACAACCGACACGAGTTGCTCGTTGATTATCCCCTCGTGCTCGAACGACGCCCGTTTCGAGAGCTGCCCGCTGGACAGCGCATCGATGGTCGTGCTGAGTTCGTCGACCAACTCCTCGACGGCGTCCGCGCGACGCACGTCTTCGGTGCGGTCTTCGATCGTTTCGGCCACGGCCAGCAGCTCCCCGTCGTCGTCGAAGATCGGGCTGGCCTTGAACCGAATGTGCCTATCGGTGCCGCCCTGGTCGGTCATGACGCTCGTGTCGGCGTACAGCTGGGCCTTCTCCTCGGAGCGCTCGATGTCGAACTCCGCGGCCGCCGACCGCGGCGACTCGATGACCTTGTCGGCGAGCGTTTTGACGCGCCGGTCATCGGGGTAGAAGGCTTCGCTGGCGTGGTCCATCCCCATCGCGTCGGCTTTGCTGCAGCCGGTGAGCTCCTCGATGGTCTCGTTCCACGCGACGACGCTGCCGGTGGCGTCCAGCATGAACACTGGCATGCCGATGCTGTCCAAGAGCGCGTCGTCGTCGACGTTCAGCTCCTCTTCGGTGCCGCCGTCGGACGAGTCGCCGGCCGGCCCAGCCGCCGTTTCGTACGCAGCAACACCCGTGGCTGCGTCCTCAACGACCGCATGCATCCCGGTTTTGAGCTGGCGCTCGGCGTGGTCAACGGCTGCACCGTCGACGCCGCCCTCACGGAGCTGCTGGAACACCGCGTCGACAACCGCGTCCGCGGGCGTCGTGTACGCGTCGACGAATGCCCCCGCCGAGACGTCGGCCGCGGTGTACACCGGAAGGTACGACTCCGGCGTCGGCGCTGTCTCGTCTAACAGTCCGTCGAAATGGTCGGCGGCGTCCGCCGGAAGCGTCGGATCGAGATCCCGCTGGTCGACGCTGTAGCGCTCCTGAAGGCCCGCCATTGCGTCGTCGGCGTCCTCGAAGGACACGGCACTCGCTGCCGTGCCGCCGTCCGTCGCCGGCGTCCCAGCGCCGCGACCGAGCAGTTTGCGAAAGATGCGCAGCATTCGTCAGTAGGTCGGGAGAACCACATACAAAATAGTTCCCCACCGTGTATCAGTTCTAAGAATCGTCCGCGTGCGTGAACACGACCATTCGGTCGGTTCCCCTGTGCAGGCACAGCGACAGCCCCGCATCCGGAGCGAGCTGTTCAGTGTCGTTCCGTGACACGAGCGCCTGGTCGAACGGCTGGCCACAGACCGGGCACGCGACCGCATCCCGGTTCTCGAACAGCCGCGATCGGCCGGTGTCCTCTAATAGTTTTACCCGATGGCGGATCGCTGAAAAATCCATCTGATCCATAGATACGAGGACGAGCTGACTCGCCGTTAACGGTTCGGTACGGCGCAAATTATTGGTTTTCACCAGTGATAACCACAGCCCTACACTTTTGTATCGATGGCCGATCTGTATGGGTAAGCCCCAGCAGTCTCGATCGGGAGAGGGGGCGGGACAACAACACACTCATGTTCGAGTTCATCACTGACGAAGACGAGCGCGGCCAAGTGGGGATCGGCACGCTCATCGTGTTCATCGCGATGGTGCTGGTCGCCGCGATCGCCGCTGGCGTCCTCATCAACACCGCCGGCTACCTCCAATCCAAGGGGTCGGCAACCGGTGAGGAAGCCTCCGCACAGGTCTCCAACCGCATCAACATCGTCTCCGCGTACGGCAACGTCAACAGCGAGAAAGTCGACTACGTGAATCTCACCGTGCGCCAGGCCGCTGGGGCTGACAACATCAACCTCACGAAATCCACGATCCAGTGGATCGGCCCGGACAGAGCCACCACCCTGACGTACTCGTCGAACAGCCCGAGTTCCCTGGGTGAAAACTTCACCACCGAATCCATCAAGGGCAGCAGCGCCGATGTGCTGGTCAACCAGTCCGACCGCATCAAGGTCATCATGTACGCCAGCGGCGTCAGCTCCAACCTCGGCGCTGGTGACGAGGTGCAGTTGACGGTGACCACGCAGTACGGCTCGAAAACCACCTACTGGGCGCAAGTTCCTGAGTCGCTCAAGGACAAAAACGCAGTCACACTATAACACACACGCTCATGTTCGAATTCATCACTGACGAAGACGAGCGCGGTCAAGTGGGGATCGGCACGCTCATCGTGTTCATCGCGATGGTGCTGGTCGCCGCGATCGCCGCCGGCGTCCTCATCAACACCGCTGGCTTCCTCCAATCGAAGGGGTCCGCAACTGGTGAGGAAGCCTCCGCACAGGTCTCCAACCGCATCAACATCGTCTCCGCGTACGGCAACGTGGACACGTCTGGCTCAACCGAGGTAGTCAATTACGCGAACCTGACGGTGCGCCAGGCCGCTGGGGCCGACAACATCAACCTCAGCAAATCCACGATCCAGTGGATCGGCCCGGACACCGCCACCACCCTGACCTACGACGGTAGTGCTGCCGACGCCGAGAACTTCACCACGAATTCGATTAAGGGCGACAACGCGGACGTGCTGGTTGACCAGTCCGACCGCATCGAGATCGTCATGGACGCGGCTGCGATCACCACCAATGGACTGAAGGCTGGCGAAGAGGTCCAGCTGACAGTGACCACGCAGTACGGCTCGAAAACCACCTACTGGGCGAACGTCCCTGAGTCGCTCAAGGACAAAAACGCCGTCACGCTATAACACACACGCTCATGTTCGAGTTCATCACTGACGAGGACGAGCGCGGTCAAGTGGGGATCGGCACGCTCATCGTGTTCATCGCGATGGTGCTGGTTGCCGCGATCGCCGCCGGCGTCCTCATCAACACCGCCGGCTACCTCCAATCCAAGGGGTCGGCAACCGGTGAGGAAGCCTCCGCACAGGTCTCCAACCGCATCAACATCGTCTCCGCGTACGGCAACGTCAACAGCGAGAAAGTCGACTACGTGAACCTCACTGTGCGCCAGGCCGCCGGAGCCGACAACATCAACCTCACGAAATCCACGATCCAGTGGATCGGCCCGGACAGAGCCACCACCCTGACGTACTCGTCGAACAGCCCGAGTTCCCTGGGTGAAAACTTCACCACCGAATCCATCAAGGGGAACAACGCTGACGTGCTGGTTGAGCAGTCCGACCGCATCAAGGTCATCATGTACGCCAGCGGCGTCAGCTCCACCCTCAGCTCCGGTGAAGAAGTGCAGTTGACGGTGACCACGCAGTACGGCTCGAAAACCACCTACTGGGCGAACGTCCCTGAGTCGCTCAAGGACAAAAACGCCGTCAAGCTGTAAGACGCGCGTTTCGCACCGCCGCCCCCGTTGAACGATATCATTTTGTAGTCGCGTGTCGTCTGTCTAGGCGTGCCATCGCTGTACGGGCTGGAGCGCTCCGGGGATGTCGAGAAACTCGTGGAGCTGCTGCAGGAAAGCGAGAAGGAAACGGTTCGTCGGCGCGCGGCGGAGATCCTCGGGAACTTAGACGAGCCGGAACCGGAGGGGATCCAGGCGCTCGTTGACGCGATGAGCGACGACGACGAGTCGGTGCGTGCGGCCGCCATTGACGCGTTAACACAGCAAGAGGCGGTCGACGCGCTGATGCGTGGGTTAGACCAGGAAGTGCCCGACAGTGGAGCGACGTGGGCGCAGGCCGAAGCGTTCGTGGAGAACCTGGAGTCGGAGACGCCGGAGCTGCGGATGGCGGCCGCGAACGTCTTGGGATTGCTCGGCGTCGAGGACACCGCGCGGCCGCTTGCGGAGCAGCTACAGACCGAGGAGCACGTCGGTGTTCGGGCGCGGGTCGCGCGGGCACTGGGACGGATCGAACAGCCCGCAGTGACGGGGATTCTCGTCGACTGTCTGCACGGAGAGCCGTTGAAAGTTCGCCGGGAAGCCGCCGAGTCACTCGGACGACTGACGACCGAACAGGCCCTTGATGGGCTGTTGTCGGTGGTCGAAGACGACAGCGAGGCGATGCGGCGGACAGCCGTGAGTTCGCTGGGGCGGTTCGAGACCGCCGAGCCAGTGGACGCGCTCGTGGAGCGGCTGGGTGACGAAAGCGACCTGGTGCGGCGGGCGGCCGTCTTCTCGTTGATCGAGATCTTGTCGAACGTGCCACCGGATCAGAGCCACGAGCTGCGCGAAACGATCGTCGACCGGATGTCGGCGCGCTCCGACCCGAGTATCATCAAGTCGCTGATCGAGATCATCGACGAGGGAACGCAGCTACACCAGCGCCGGAACGCCACGTGGATGCTGGGGCGGGTCGCCGGTGATCAGCGCACGAAGATGGACGCGATCGAGGCGCTCCGGGAGCTGCTGGGCGAAGACGACGATCTGATCGCGCAGTTCGCGGCCACGGGGCTGGCGGAGATCGGTGGCGCGTCCGTGGAGACGTCACTGCTTGAGGTCGTCGAGACACAGGAGTACGGCGAGGACGCGGTTGCGATGGCGGCGTTCGCGCTCGGGAAGGTCGGCGGGGATCGATCCCGCCAGCGGTTGGAGCGACTGGTTGACGAAACGGACAGCGAAGAGGTGCGGCGGCGGGCGTTCTCGGCGATCTCGAAGCTGGGCGGAAAAACGTAACACTGGTGGCGGTTTCAGTCGCGAGAATTGCACGCAAAGCATTAAATACGTTTGCAGAAAAGGGATGTGTGAATGAGTCCGGGTGCGCGGTATCAGACGGGCCAGGTGTGGGCCGCGCCCGAAGCGCCGATCGCAGGTGAGGAATGAGCGAGTCAGAGTACAAGATAGCCGACGGGTCCGGGAAGTTCCTGCAGGCCGTCAAAGACGGCCGGCGGATGAAAGACGCCCAGTGGTCGAAGGGTCGCATCCTGTTGTCCAACAAGCGGATCGTGCTGGCCGGCAGCGAGGGGAAGCGGAACCTCCCGTTGTCGGAAGTCCAGGGGCTGAGCGGCCGACACGACGTGAACCAGACCGTCGCGAAGGTCGGGAACTACGTGAGCATCAGGATGACCAACGAGAGCGTGATGTTGGTCTCGCTGGGTGACAACACGGAGACCTTCGAGAGCAAGCTCTACGGGGCGCTGCTGGACCAGACGGAGCTACAGGTGAAGCATCCCGCCGTCGAGGGCGGTGTGGTGACCGACGAGCAGTTCGAGCGTGCCCGCATCAAGGTCGACGAATCGGAGCTGAGCGTTGCGATGTCGAACGGGTCGTTCGTCTCCGTTGAGTTGGACGACGTCGGATCGGCGGAGGCCGCGTCCCTGGAGGTGAACGGTGACACGAAGCCGGTGTTGAAAGTCGAACACACCGTCAACCGGGACACGAGCGTGCAGACGTATTTCGCCACCGACTCGCACACGGCGTCGATACTGGAGTCACTGCTGACCAAGGAAGCCGAGAAAAGCCAGGGGTCGGTCGAACTCTCGGAAACGGAAAAGCGGGTGCTGATGGCGCTGTATTCCGGAGTGTCGTCGTTCGAGATCCCGGACTTCCTGGGGATGGACGTGGACGAGGTCGAGTCGATCTTCGAGCGCCTCATCGAGGTCGACGTCCTCGAGGAGGTGCGCAAGCGCCGCGAGGTCACGATGAAAACGCGGGGCCGCAACATCGCCAGCGAAGCGATCAACGAGGAGTGATCGTGGGGCTGCTCCCCTCGGACGCCACTCAGAGGTTGACGTCCTCGATGTGTTCGCTGACCGCCGCCCGCCCCAGCGACGTGAGCGCGATGCCGTCGTCGTCGGTGACCAGTTCTTTCTCGATGAGGTCGTTGAGTAACATCGTGACACGCGAGGCGTCGACGCCCAGCACGGCCGCGAGACTGGCGTTCGGGCCGCTGGAGTAGATCGCGACCAGGGCCTCGATTTCCTCGCTGGTGAGGGTGACGTCCGCCAACTCCTGTTTGAGGTGGGTGTACTGGAGGCGGATGTAGCGCCCGAGCAGGTTCATCTTCCGGCCGGAGCTGAGCGCGAGTTCGGTCGTGATCGGGCCGGTCGATCCCATGTGTCGCACGGACAGGAGTTGTTTGTTCGAGCCGTTGACCTCGCGGTCGACGCGCTCGAAATGCGACACCGTCGAGAGGTCGATGGTGGTGTCGGCGTCGCCGGTGATCGTGAGGTCACCCGGCGAGAGCGCGAGGTTCCCCTTCTCGAAGGGTTGGTCGGTGATCCGACCGCCGCGGCGTGCCGGGTGTTTGGCGTAGACGGTCGTGCCGTGGACCAGCGCCTTGAAGACGAGAGTGACGAACCGGTCGACGGTGCTGCCACCGCCCTCAATGACCGCGACGTGACGGTCCTCGTCGTGTTCGTAGGCGATCGTGACTGTGTCCTCGAAGAACCGCGCGAGGTCGCCGGGCGCGGTCTCGTGTTGGACGTCGAACACACCGTTGAGGGGGATCGTTGTCTTCTCGTCGTCGGCGGCAAGCACGATCCGGCGCTTGCTCATGACGACTCTGCCACGCACCGGTTCGACGTGCGTCGCTGTATCCGGGATAAACGACGAGACGAAGTCTGCGATTGCTGATTCCGACATACCCCCGTATACTCAATTATACGTCGTGGAGGCGGGTGAATAAGCGTTACTCCTCTGCCGCGCCGGTCACGTGTCAGCGACCCGACTGTAGATCCGGATGCGTGGGTCCTCCGCCTCGAAGCGTTCTTTGACCTCACCGGGCAGCGTCTCCGTCTGTCCGAGCACGAGGTGGCCGCCCTCACGGAGGGATTTGCTGACCGTGTCGAGGATCGGAAGCTTGTACTGCTTGTCGATGTAGATGCAGACGTTCCGACACGCCACCAGATCGAACCCCGATTTGGGGTCGCCAGTGATCAGGTCGTGGCGCTCGAAGGTCACGAGGTCCTTGACGCGGTCGTTGACGACGAACGCACGATCGCCCTCGCGGTCGACGTACTCCTGGGGGTTGTCTAAGAACCCCAGTTGGTCGCTGATGTCGGCGGTGCGCGTGCTTTCGTACCGTCCCGCGCGTGCTCTCGCCAGCGCGTCCTCGTCGATGTCGGTGGCCAGAATGGAGACGTTCCGGGGGTCGAGGCCCGCGTCCAACGCGAGCATCGCAAGCGAGTACGGCTCGCGGCCGTCCGCGCAGGCCGCACTCCAGATGTCGATCGAGCGCACGGTATCCGCGAGCTCCAAGAGCACGTCCCGGAGCGCGGTCCACACTTTCTCGTCGCGGAAGAACTCAGTGACGTTCACCGAGAGGGTGTCGAGCAACTCGGCGCGTTCGTCGTCGTCGTCCTCCTCAAGCAGCGTCAGGTAGCCGGCGTACTCCTCGACGCCGCGGCGGCGCATCCGCGCGGACACGCGCCGGTCGAGGTACGACTCGTCGTAGTAGCTGGTTGCGAAGCCGGTCTCGGTCTCGATGAACTCAAGCAGGGTTTGGAAGTCAGTCAAATTACGTGCACCTCGGCATCAACTCGGTCTATGGTAACATCCCCACTGCTCGGACTAAAGGACACCGACCGTCCGCTGTCCCCGCCGGTTTCGGACGCGAGCAACTCGATGTCCGCGTCGGCCAGCGCGCGTTCGGCGGCCGACACGTTCCGGGAGCCGACGCTGTCCCCGATCGAGAGGTCGAGCATCGTCGACCCGCCGGCGAGTTTCGCCGTGAGGCTGCTCGGGCTCGCGCCCAGGCGGAGCAGCGCCGACACCATCTCGTCGAGACCCGAATCGACGTATTTCGCGGGCGTGTCCACGGGGCCGTCGGCTTCCGGCAGCATCGCGTGCAACAGTCCGCCGGCACCGCTGCGCGCATCACGCACCGCGATGGCGACACACGATCCCAGCCCGCTCGTGACCAACACCGCGTCGTCGTCGTCCGTGACACGCCAGTCCGCCACGCCAACGCGGATCGTCACGACTCCTCACTCGCGTCGGCGGCGAGGTTGTCAGCGATGTCCGCGAGTTGATCGGCGTCTTCGGGGCTGGGGAACGTGCAGACCCGACACGTCACGTCCGGCCCGAGTGTGATCGTGGCGTTCACCACTGCGATGGTGTCCGCGCGCTCGCCGTAGGCTGCCGCGACGGTGTCAAGGACGGCACGACCGGCGTCACGGACGTGGGACGGCGTCGAGATGTCGATCGTGGTGTCCAGTGCGTTCGCCCACTGGTCGATGAACCCACTGGCGGTGATGTTGCCCAGCTCCGAGACGGCACTTTCGGCCATTTCCGCGCCGGCATCGGCGTCCCCGAGCAGTAGCTCCGCGACCGCACCGGGCTCGGTCTCGTCGAACAGGATCGCGATGACGCTGTCGACGACCCCCTCGCTTTCGAAGATCGCGCCCTCGTAGGCGGCGTCGTCGAGCAGCGATGGCACCCGCTCGACGGGCACGAAGTCCACGTGTGACTCCACGAGCGTCGCGTCCGTCCCGGTCATCATCTCCAGGTGTGAGGAGACGGCTTCGGCGCTCACTGACGCCACCTGGATGTGGTTGGCGAGATCCGACAGCGCGAACTCCGCGTCCGGCTCGGTGACGTACGACCCGAACGACTCGACGTCCGGGAGGACCGCAAACCGGCAGGTGCCCTGCGTCGAGGACAACACGATCTGGCTCTCGAAGACGAACGCACAGTCGTCGATGACCGCAGCGTCCTGGACGACGCGGTGCTCGTCTTCGAGGCGGTCGGGCGGCTCGATCTCGATGGTGTCCTCGTCGTCGGCCGCCCAGACGTCGACGAACCCGCTGGTGAGGATGTTCGCGACTTCGGGCAGCGCGGCGGCTCCGACGCCGAGTTCGTCTTCGACGTGGTCGGCGAACGCTTCGTCGAACGACAGCACTGCACGACCGGTGAGTGCGCCGTCGAACTCGACGCTGATGCGCTCCCAGGAGTCCCCCAGGAACACCGACAGTCCGTCGGCGTCGACGAGCGCGGTTCGCGTGAGCTGGCAGTTGGCAGGAATACCCGTAAGCGTCTCCAGAGAGTCCGCCGCGCGCTGACCGCCTTCGTCGCCCGTGCGGCTGAACGACGCAACGGCGTCGAGATCGACACGCATCTTAGATACTGTTGATCATCGAGACGAACGCCTCGATGTCGGGGAACGAGTAGATTTTCGCCTCGACGTTCGCGTCTGGGGCGTGTAGCTCCGCGTCGAACACCATCGCGATCTCGTGTTCGCCGGGGTCGACACAATGACTCGCAATGTCCTCGCCGGACGCCCGGATGAGCTGTGGCGTGGAGATGTCGATGGTGCGGCCGAGCACGTTCGCCCAGCCGTCGATGAACCCGCTTGTCATGATGTTCCCGACCTCACGGATCGCGGACCGCTCCATGTCGCTGTAGCCGCCGCCTTCGCTCTCGATGCCGCCCATCATCGTTCCGGCGACACGGCGTGCGCTCTCGTCGTCGAACAACACGAGCACCGACCCGTAGGGCTGTTCTTTGAGCGGCACGCTCACGCCCACCTGCTTGGCGGCTCCCAGGTGTGCGCCGAGGTCCTCGACGTCGATGACGTTGATCTTCGTGATCTGCATCTGGGTCTCGACGCCGGTCAGCTGGCTCATGTTCTCGGCGACCGTCGACGCTCCTTCCCGGGCGAGTTCGTTGACGGTCTGTAACCGCCGAATGTCGATCATTGTGCTCATGATTACAGCGTAGCCACGTCCAGGATGGTCACCACGTCACCCTCGCCGAGGACGGCCGCCCCGGACAGCCCGGGAATCCCGGAGAGGATGCCTTCGAAGGGCTTGACGACGACCTCTTCTTGGCCGCGAACGTCGTCGCAATGCACGGCGACCTGTCGCTCCGAATCACGGATCCGGACGAGCATGCCGTCGCCGTTCCGCGTCTCGTCGGGGACGTTCAACGCGTCGCCGAGTCGAACCAGCGGGTACACCGTCTCGTCGTACGTGATGACCTCTTCGCCGTCGACTGATTTCACGGACTTCATCCGCGAGATCTCGTCGACTGTCTTGATCGGGATGCCGTACTCCTCGCCACCGCTCTCCACGAACAGCACCTTCACGATGGCGACGGTCACCGGCAGCGTCATCGTGAACGTCGTTCCCTCGCCGGGCGTGCTGTCGACGGAGACGCTCCCATCGAGTCGCGTCACCGTATCCCTGACCACGTCCATCCCGACCCCGCGCCCGGAGACGTCGGTCACCTCGTCGTTGGTCGAGAACCCGGGATGGAAGACCAGATCCTCGACGTCGTCGTCGGGCATGTCCTGGACCTCTTCGCGGGTTTTCACGCCTTTCTCGATGGCTTTCTCTCGCATCGTGTCGTGGTCGATGCCGGCGCCGTCGTCTCGGACTTGGATGAGCACGTGATCGCGGTCGCGCTCGGCGGACAGCGTGATCGTCCCCTCGCGGTCCTTGCCGTTGTCCTCGCGCACCGCCGGCTTCTCGATCCCGTGATCGACCGCGTTCCGCAACAGATGCATCAGCGGATCGCTGATCTCCGTGAGGATCGTGCGGTCGAGCTCGACGTCGTCGCCCTCCACGACGAAGTCGATGTCCTTGTCCTGCTCGCGGGCCAGATCCCGAACGAGACGGGGGAACTTCCCGACGATCTTCTTCATCGGGACCAACCGCATGTCCATCACGGTGTCCTGGAGGCTGGAGGTGATCTTGTCCAGCTCGTCCAGCTCGTCGAGTACCTCGCGGTCGCTTTCCTCCATGCCCCGCCGGAGCTTGATGCGGGTGGTGACCAACTGTTCGACCAGCCCGTGGAGCTCGTCGAGCTGATCGACGTCCACGCGAACCGACTGGATCTCCGTGTCCGTGTTGTCGATCGCCGAGGACCCGCCGCTGGAACTCCCGCTGTCGGCGGTCGTCCCGGCGTCGTCCGCATCGTCGTCGGCGCTGGCGTCCGCCTCGGTCCCGCTGTCGGCGTCTGGGGCGTGCTCGTCGTCGCCGACGGCGGTGACCGTTGCGTCCGACAGCTTGGGGAACGCCGCCACGGTGTCGCTGACCTCGTCGCTGGGCGTCGCGACGACCAGCTCGAAGCCGTCACCGTACTCGCCGTCGTTGATCGCGTCCGGCGACGGCTCGGCCCCGAGCAGATCGAAGGCCTCCGTGGCCTCCTCGAGTACGAACATCCCGTCGACGCCTTTCATCTGGGAGTCCCCCATGTCGATGTGGATGTGGTAGACGGGGTCCTCGGCGGCGTCGATGGTGTCCGCGTCGACGACCCGCGTCGCGTCCACGTCACCGTCGCCGGCCGGGCTGCCGGCGTCGCCGCTGCTGGTGGTGGTGTCGCTGCCACCGTCCTCGTCGACCTCATCCAGCACGGCCCGCACCGACTCGATGGTGCCGGTGACGTCTCGGTCCACGTCACCGGTGGCCTGGATCTCGTCGAGGCAGGCTTCGATGCCGTCGATCCCCTCGAAGATGCGGTCCATCCTGTCGGAGGTCACTTCGAGGTTGCCCTGCCGCATCTCGTCCAGCAAGTCCTCGACGGCGTGGGCGAGATCGCTTGCGTCCTCGAAGCCCATCGCGCCGAAGTTCCCCTTCAGCGTGTGGGCGGTCCGGAATATTTCGTCCATCGCCTCCTCGTTGCCCGGGTCCGACTCCAGCTCCAGCAGGGCGTTGTTGAGGCTGGTTACGTGTTCTTCGCCTTCACGAACGAACGCTTCGAGGTAGTCGTCCATGTCACGTCGTCCTCCGTATCGAATCCGCGATCGCTTCAGTTAGCTGATCGACCGGCAACACGTCGTCAACGCATCCCGTCTCGATGGCGCGCTCGGGGATCCCGAACACGGCGCTCGTGGCTTCGTTCTGCGCGAGCGTCGCGCCGCCGGCGTCTTTCACGGCACGCACGCCGTCCGCTCCGTCGCTGCCCATTCCGGTCAGTACGACCGACACGAGCGGGTCGGTAACGCGCTCGGCCGCACTCTTGAACGTCACGTCGATCGCCGGCCGGACGCTGTGCAGGCGCTCGCTTTGGTCCAATCGCACCCGCAGTCGGCCGTTCGAGTACCCCGAGACGCGCATGTGGTAGTCGCCGCGCGCGACCAGCCCCTCGCCGCCACCGATCCGTGAGCCGTCCTCCGCCTCGGTGATGTCGTACTGGCTCGCCGCGTCCAGCCGGTCGGCGAACCGGGACGTGAACTGGTCGGGCATATGCTGGACGATCAACACCCGGAAGTCAGCCTCCGCCGGGAGCGACGCGAGGATCGACTCGACGACGTTCGGCCCGCCGGTCGACGCGCCGATCAGCAGCGTCGGATTGTTCGCGTACTCGCTGGTGGTCGCGTCCGGCGGCGACGCCGGCTCCATCTCGACGTCGTGGCCCGCAGTCGGGTCCGCGCTCGCGACGCGCTCGACCGCCGCCACCAACTCCTCGCTGTGCCCCGACAGCTCCGTGGAAATCGTGCCCCCGGGCTTCGCGAACGTGTCGATCGCGCCTTTCTCCATTGCCTCTAGGGTGGCGTCGGCGTCCTCGGTGGTGAGCGCGGACACCATCAGGATCGGCGTCGGCTGCTCGCGCATGATCTCCGCGGTCGCCTCGATCCCGTCCATTTCGGGCATCTCGACGTCCATCGTGATGACATCCGGCTGGACGTCCGTAACCGCGTCCAGGGCGCGTGCGCCGTTCTCGGCGGTCCCGACGACGTCGACCCCGCCGTCCTCGAGGATGTCGCTGATGACCGTGCGCATGAAATGCGAGTCGTCGACCACCAGTGCCTCTGTCATGCGGTGAGCACGTCCGAAATAGCGTCCATCACACTCGGTTTCTGGAACGGCTTCGTGATGTAGCCGTCAGCACCGGCTTTCACCGCCTTTTTCATCTTCTCCTCTTGGCCGATGCTGGTGCACATGATGATGTGTGCCCCGGCATCGAACTCCTTGATCTCGGACGTGGCCTCGATGCCGTCTCGGATGGGCATCACGATGTCCATCATCACGAGATCCGGATCGTACTCTTTGTACATCTCTACGGCCTCAACCCCGTTCTCGGCCTCGTCAGCGATCTCGAACTCCTCCTCAAGAATCTCCCGGAGGAGATTCCGCATAAACTCGGAGTCGTCGACCAGTAAGACCTGCTTCGCCATGCCCTCTCGTTGTGCCAAGGGGCTAATAAACCCAACTGACCGATTATCAGACCTGATTGTCGATGGTCTCGTCTGCCGACACCGAACCGATGAGCTTGTCGATGTCCAACCACAGCACGAGCGCCACGTCCTCCTCGGCGGCGTCCGCCTCGCCCGGCGGCGTCGCCCCTTTTCGGATGACGCCGCGGACGAGCTCGCTTTCGATGGCCGACGTGCCGATGCGGTCGAGGCGGCTGCCCCGGTCGATCTGGTGCTCCGCGTAGCCCGACACCTCAGTGACTTCCGCCACACGGAGCCCGATCTTCTGTTTGTCGTCGGCACGATCGAGCACCAGAATGTTGTCCGAGTCGTGGTCCCCGTGGATCGCGAGGAACTCCCGCGGATCGACGATCGCCGTGGTTTCACCCCGCAAGTCCATGACCCCCTCGACGGCGTCCGGCGCCCGGGGCACACGCGTCACTTGCTTCGACTCGACGATGCTGTCGACGGCCGCGATGTCGATCGCACACACCTCGTCGCCGAGTTTGAACTCGACGACGTGTGCGGCCTCCTCGACCACCCGGTCGGCGTCTTCGAGGTTCATCACTGATTTACTCAGGGGGCAGCAGCCTCAAAACTGTTTCGCGCATCACACCCCGACGGGAGCGCTACCGGGGGAATTTGAGGCCGTCCTCGTCGTCGACGGTCTGCACCAGATCCTTGATCGAGTCGTCGGGACCGAGGTCGTTGGCCTCCAGGTACGCGATCAGTCGCTTGGTGGGATATTTCACCTGCACGCTCGACTCCCCCAGAAGGATGCCCAGCGCGCGATCGATCGACGTCGACCCGGCGAGCTGGCGCGCGTACCACACGAGCAACCCGTCGAACGCGGCACCGACGTCGTCGGTTGCGAGTTGCTGGTGGGAGATGTCGTCGCCGTACTTCGAGGCGATGTGGTAGGCGTACTTGCTGTCGTGGGTGTCTAACTCCTCGGCCAGCCACTCTTTGACGTCCCGGCCGGTGATCTGTGGCTCGGGGGGTTGTTCCGTCGTGTTCCCGCCACCGCGGTCACCCTGTGGGGGCTGCTCTCGCTGTGGGGCGCCACCCTCGGCTGCGCCGTCGGCGGGCGCGCTCGGCGGTCCGTCCGGCCCGATGACGTACCGGTCCTCGCCGATGGCCGCGACCTCGTCCTGCTCCTCGATGGCAAGCTCGTCGGGGGAGAGCACGCGGTCGTCGTCGTCCTGGTCGCCACCGGATACCATGCTGTTCAGTTGGCAACCTGTGGGCTAAAGTCTTGTCGCAATCGTGACGGGGTGCTGTCATTGGTCGGGCACCCGCCGGCAGCACACATTTCATCCCGGCCACCGACTCACGACCCATGACGTGGGACGCCGTCGGTGCACTCGACGACGCACTCGCAGAGACTCGGGCGTTGCTGACGCCGTTGGATCTCGGCGTGTGGAGCCGGCTCGCCGTGATCACGCTGTTCGCGGGCCTGTCGGCTCCCCAGACGCCGACCGTCTCCGTGGACGCGCCCCCCAACGCCGTAATCAACGTGGCGCAGGCAGTGACCACCGCGGAGATCCGTCTGGCCGTGGCCGCCATCGGCGTTACTGTGGTGGTGGTCGCTACCGTGGCAGCCGCCCTCGGCGCGGTGATGGAGTTCGTGCTGGTTGCTGCCGCGCGCTCCCAGGTCGTCCGCATCGCGGCCCCCTTCCGCGCCCACCTCGCCGCCGGGCTTCGGCTGCTCGCGTTTCGGATCGTGATCGTCGGGTGTGGGCTGGTGGCGACTGCGCTCGTTGCCAGCCCCATCGGCGCGGCGCTGGCGTTCGACCAGGCGTGGTGGCTGCTGGCGCTGGTGGTGACGCTGCCCCTGGGTGTGGTGATCGGTGTCGGCGCGGCGCTCGCGTCGGAGTTCACGACGGCGTTCGTGGTGCCGCTGATGGCCGCCGACGGCTGCGGTGTGCGCGAGGGGTGGCGACGGCTCTCACCGGTTGTGCGCGCCGACTGGCAGGAGTTCGCGGTCTACGTATTGGTGAAAGCGGTGTTGCTGTTCGGCGCGAGCATCGCGGTGGGGTTCTGTGTTGCTGTCATCGTGGTGCCGTTCGGCGCGGGCGCGCTGCTCGCGGGCGCGGTCTCGGGGGGCGGCGCAGCCGTGCTCGCTGTGACAGGGGTCGTGGGCGTGGTAGCGGTCGCCGCCGTCAGCGTGGTCTCGATGACGTTCCTGCGGTATCATTCCCTGTTGGTGTTGGACCGCTCGGCGGTCGCGTTCGCGCTCAGGTGATCGCAAGCGGGCGCTCACGGAGGGACCGGCCGGACTGTCGGTGCGGGACTGTGGCACCGACGGCAACGGCCAGGATCCGGGAGTCCCGCAGCGCGACCGACAAGGCATTTCACCCGCCAGCACAGACCCCACTGGTATGTTCCCACGGCTGGAGTACATCGACTGGCTTTCCGGCCGGCCCGAGGTCGCGTTGTACGACCTCGGGTCGAGCGCCCTGCGCGGCGACCGCGACCGCCAGCCCGCGGTGGTTCCGGAGCCGCTCGCGGGGCTGTCAGATCCGCCCGCCGGCGCAACCCTCGAAACCCAGATCGCAGGCGAGTACGGCGTCCACCCGGAACAGGTGTTGGTGACTCCGGGCGCATCGACGGCGAACTTCGTCGCGACGGCGGCGGCGCTCTACCCGACGGCCGGCACCGACGAGAACGGTGACGGCGGAACGCCCACGGCGCTCGTCGAGAAGCCCGGCTACGAGCCGCTGGTGGCGGCCCCCCGGGCCGTCGGTGGGCAGACCAACCGCGTCCTCCGGCCGGCCGACGACGACTACCGGATTTCGCCGGCCCGGATCGCGGCCGCCGCGACCGAGGACACCCAGGTGGTCACTGTGACGAACCGGCACAACCCCAGCGGTCGCCTCGCGGACGTGGACGCGCTCGCCGACGCGGCGGCCCGCGCCCGAGAGGTGGGCGCGCGGCTGCTCGTCGACGAAGTGTACGCGCCGTTCACCGAGACGGCAGGCGACGGCCCCTTCGGCGGGCCGACCGCGGTCGGGATCGACTCCGCAGTCGTGACCGGGTCACTGACGAAGTTCTTCGGGCTGCACGACAGCGGTGTGGGCTGGCTCATCGCCGACGCCGAGTTCGTCGATCGCGCCCGGTCGGTGCTCCGGCACATCCCGGGGCCCGCCGCGTCGAACCGCGCGCTGGGGATGCGGGCGCTGCACAACCGCGACGCGCTCGCCGACCGCGCGCGCTCCCTCGTGGCCGAAAACCACGGCCTGCTGGCGTCGTTCCGCGACGCCCACGACGACCTCGTCGCCGGCACCGTCCACGAGGGCGCGCCGTACGCGTTCCTCGACCCGCGCGAGGCGGACGGGGACGCGGTCGCGGCGGCGGCCTGGTCGGAGGGTGTGTTGGTCGTTCCGGGCCGGTTTTTCGACGATCCCGGCCGGATCCGTGTCAGCCTCGGCCGCACACCGGACCACGCCGTCGCGGCCCTGGACGCACTGGCGGGCGTGCTCGCGGACGGCCCGTAGGATCGCCCGACGGACAGCCGTCTGACGCCGGTCGGCCGCGGCTTGAAGACTTAAGGGCCTCCCGCATTACCCAGGTAGCATGGACGCAGACGCAGACGAGATCACCTCGCTGGTCGGTCGCGAGGTGTACTCGAACAACGGCGTGTTCGTCGGCGAAGTCGAAGACATCCAGTTGAACCTCAACGCGGAGGCCGTCACGGGGCTCGCACTCACGGAGCTCAACGCCGACCTGTTCGCCGCACAGATGACCGGGCAGAAAGGCGTGATCGTTCCCTACCGGTGGGTGCGTGCGGTCGGCGACATCATCCTCATCAACGACGTTGTCGAGCGCTACGAGGGCGACGATGCGGACAGCGAGATCGCAGTCTGAACCGGGCGGTCTGCGGGCTAGTTGCCGTTGTTCGCGCTCTCCGATTCGACGCCCATGGCGTCGAAGAGCTTCCTCGTGACGGCTTCCTCGGTGAGATCCAGCAGCGTCTCACGGTTCTCCTCGGTCGTCTCGATGCCGGTGAAAATGCCCAGCGGGATCTCCGCGCTGGCCTGCGTGGAGTGGCCCGCGGAGTCGCCGATGTCAACGAACGCGTCGGCCAACACCCGGCCGATGTTCAGCCGGATGTCCTTGGACTGGGCGTCCAGGTAGATCGTGTCGTCGACGATCCCGAACACCGCGGTCGTCGTGATGCCTTCGAGGTTCAGGAGCTGTGAGGCGGCCTGCGAGAGCGCGTCCCGGTCGCTGATGAACCCCGCGTTCGACACCAGGTGGCTGCCCTGGACCTCGCGGCTCGCGATCGCCTCCGCGAGCACGTCGAGCGTCTCCGGGCTCATGTTCGGGGACTCGACCTGTTCGAGCGTGTCGTGATCCGCGAACGGGTAGAGGTAGGCGGCCGCGGTCAGGTCCGCCGGCGTCGTGTCCCGGCGGAAATCGAGCGTTTCCGCGCGAATCCCGTAGAGCAGCGCCGTCGCGACCGTCTGGCTGACCGACAGGTCGAACTCCTGGATGTACTTGGTGAGGATCGTCGAGGTCGCGGAGACGCTCGGCCGCACGTCGGCGAACTCGGCGGTGAGCGACTCGTCTTCGAGCTCGTAGTGGTCGATGAAGATGTCGACATCACGGTCGATCGACACCGCCCCGGCTTTCGCGGGGTCGACCAGCGCGATCGTGTCGTAGTTGTCGATGTCGACGTCGCTGTACGGCGTGAGTTCGATGTCCAGGAGGTTCACGAACGCGCGGTTCTCCTGATGGCCGATGTCCCCGAAATAGAGGATTTCGGCGTCCACACCGAGATGGCCGGCGACGGCCTGCAGCGCCGCGGCGGCCGCGATGGAGTCGGGGTCGGGGCTGTCGTGAGTGATGATCGCGAACCCGCTCTCGGTCCCCGACACGACGTCCGCGAGCTGGCGGGCCTTGTATTCGAGCTCCCCGGACTCCAGGGCGCGCAGCGCCGCGTCGGAGATCACCGACGACGGATTGATGACCACGTCAGCGCCGAGCTCGGTGAGCTCGTCGCTCGTCACCGGGTCGCTCGCCCGCACCACGACGAACTGGTCGTCGTTTCGGGCGCGGATGTTCTTGACTGCGGCCTCGTTTGCGTCCACGTCAGACGCCATCACCAACACGACATCCCGCGTGTCGATCAGCGCCGCGACCTCCTGGTCGCGGACGTTTGCCACCTGCGCGTTCAGATCCTGATCGCGCAGCGCTTCCACGCGGGATTCGTCCTTGTCAACGATGAGAACGTCTTTGCCACGTTCGACCAACTCCTCGGCGACAGCGTGGCCCACGCTGCCACAGCCAAGGATCGCGTAGGTGGACATCGAGGAGATGGTGGCCCGGCTGCTCATGTTGTCACGGGATTGCGGCGGCCGTCACTTACGCGTTCCGACCGCTAGCCGACGACACGTCCGCGAGTGGGCAGCGCAGCCGTCGGGCCCACCGCGTATGTCAACTCCCGTCGGTCAGTTGCCGCGAATCAGAACGTATTTGAGTGCCAGCCGGTAATATGGGGATGCGTTCGGGCCGGTAGCTCAGTCTGGCAGAGCGACGGACTCTTAATCCGTCGGTCGCGTGTTCAAATCGCGCCCGGCCCGCTTTCTCGAAGCCGAACACAGCGTTGGTTGATAGCGCCTGCTGGCTCGTACCGGTTGGACCACCGCGCCACCCGCCCAGAGAGTATGTCCCGTACCACTCGGCGTCGCGGTGTCCCGGCGCGCCCGGCCTGACCGATCCACATTACAGGACGGACCACAGGACAGCTCGGGATCGAGAACCGCGACGGAGTGGTGAGTCGGTGCTGTGACGCTCTGATCACCAGGCCAAGCCTGTTCAATACCCACATCGCGTTTCCCACGTGCGTCCGTGACAACGCGTTTCGAGACACGACCTTGTCGCGTTGCCGGGACCTCATCGGCGTCGGCGACTCGGGAACGAGCGATGCGGTCGTGCTGTTGACAGGCAGTAGATTAATCCGGGGTGCGGTGCTCCGGCCTGCATGGTGAGTCAGCGAGCCAAGACAGTCCTCGGGCTGGCACTGATCGCTGTTGGTCTCATCCAGGTTGCCTCGTTTGCGTGGAACAGCAACCTCGGATACTCGGTGTCGGGGCTTCTGTACGTTGGCATGGGTGCTGCATTTCTCTGGGCCGAGGTGTACACCACGTCGGCGTGAGACCCCTCCAGATGGGCGCCGCAGTTCGATGGCGTGGTGGCCTTCGGTCGGGGTTTTGCGTGTGTCGTCTCGTTCTACGAACGCACCAACCGTCCGGCAGCCAGGACAAAGCAGGTCGTCTGCGGCGCTGATCTCGGGTGGCTGGCTGCGCCGCTCGGGGTTTCCTGGATGCCAAATCGCCCAGGAACCACGTCAGTTTGCGGTCGGGGGCTCAGTGAAGACGCGGACGGTGACACAAGCTCCGAGTGCTGAGGCGGAGTGCGTTGCATCACGCCACCGGGATCGTTCCTGCCCTTGCGGAGCATACCATACGGCGTCTCGCTGCCCACCAGCTGATTGTATGGTGGAACCGTAGGGCCG
The DNA here is from genome assembly GCF_016917835.2 of Halobacterium sp. BOL4-2. GTDB lineage: Archaea > Halobacteriota > Halobacteria > Halobacteriales > Halobacteriaceae > Halobacterium > Halobacterium salinarum. The sequence goes on from NZ_CP070332.2 coordinate 730,179, forward strand.
AAAACGGGCTAGGATCGTCAAATCTGTTCCACCGTTGGGTGGCTCCCGTAATCCACTGCGAGGGCACAGTATCGAGAAACGAAGATCGGCCGCCCGACAGCATCGTGTCGGCCGTCAGTACGTGTTCGCTGTTAGCTCGGGTCGACCGTTCCGACGCGGCCTCGCTGGAACACGTATACGAGGGCCGAAATGGGCGGGCCAGCAAGGATTCCGAGTAGAGCCAACAGCGGAATTTGCCTCACAAGAACGACGGAGAGGGGCGCGATGAGGGCATAGGACCAAGCTAGGGGCACCCCCTCGCCAACCTGATCGAGTTTCCGACTGTCGAGTTCGTAGAGGACAGCCAGGAGGACCGTCATCACAACACCGATGGCGTACGTTTCCTGTGATCGTGACAGTTGACTGAACACATCCAAAGCGTGCGCCTGTGACGGCGCTACTAACGCCGATAACGAGCCAGTGATGTCTAACATGCTGAGTGCCGGTACTGCCCCCCAAAAGGCACCGAATGCCAGTATTATACGTCTATACCCCACCTCACTGATCGAAGGGGTGGCTTGTTCCGTGGACATAACCGATAGATTCACCACCACACTCATAAACCTTTTGACTGCTTTGATTTATATCCGTTGAATCCGCAGACGATGTTGGGATGAGGTTGCTCTGTGCTCTCTCAGGAGCGCTGTGAGTTCCGAGATGGAGCCTTCGCAGAGAGCGTGATGATCGAGATCACGAGTAAATCGATCCAATTCCTCGTCGGGGGATATCGAGACAATCGCGTCTCTGTCGATCGCGATCCCCGTGTTATCGCCGGATTCAACAGAGCAGGACTAGCCGACCCACGCTAGATGAGAGGAACGGCTACTTAATCGCCGTCCCCGGACGCTGGCTCGTTCCCCATCGCGCCCGCCCTGAACAACAGCACGGCACCGGTGATGACCGCCAAGAATTCGAGCACACGTTCCGAACCTGGCGCTTCGGAGAGGAGCGACGTCGTGCCGGAGGTGTACACCGCATAATATCGGCCGCTAGCGTTGACTACAACCGCTTCTCGTAGATCCGTCTGAGACTTGCTCGCCCCGGTTTCAACCGCCCGCTGGACTGCTGGCGAGTACTGATCAACGGGGTGCGAAACGTCCGCTACCGCCTGTGAGGCGTTTACTCGCTCTACGCTGAGACGATATGATTGCGCCGACTCGTTCCAGCCGGTGACACGTTCGAAGACACGTCCGTCACCGGGGAACGCAAGATACCGATCTCGGGCAGCAAGCGACGGGTCTCCGTCGACGTGCCGGACACCGGGATACGATGCGGAACGTGAGCGCTCAGTGAGCAGCGCGGATTCAAACCCACAGGTCCGAGTCGGGGACCGCTCCCTGAAGCAATCGAGTCCGTTGATCTGTTTGAGCCTCGGTGAGTCTTGCTGAACCTGTACTCGGTCGTCTTCAACAGTGAGCTGTGTGGCACTGTACTCGTGCTCGGTTCCTGTGACGTCCAACAGGGGTGCCCAGAATGGAACCGTGAGTAAACACAGTGCGAGTATAACGAGCGCGAGTCGAGGAGGGCGGTCGGTCATATCAACAGCTATTGGTCTAGCGTTTGTATGGATTTTGGTCAATAACAGGATCGGTTCCGCATGGATCTGGGCTGTTGACTCCGATGACGGCGTGGAGAGCACTGTTTGAGCGCCTGTTCAAAGGGGGAGACTGTGGCGGCCACCACGCGTTCACGGAATTCGCGGGACCAAGCGTGAGGGTGGCCAGGAGGATACAGAGAGCACCAACAGAAGGGAGTCACAGTTCAACGAGAACCTGAATACGGACACCTGCGCTGAACCAGTAGATAGCGAGGGCAACATTTCTGACAGCCGCTTTCAAAGCGAGTTCTCGGAACTGCCCGAATCACGTACGAGCCCGAAGTGTTTCTCGGGATACCTTCGCGAGGACCCACTTTCTACACCGGAGAAATAAATTCTGGATGTTTATGCGCCCTACAACACGCGTCCAATGCCAACTATGATAATTGCTGTGAAAACCCCCCTTACCCCCATGATAAAAAATTGGATGTTTTAAATTTTCAGGTCCAGAATTAATAATTTCAGCAGCTACTTTTTCAACCAGATCCAATAGGCCAAAGCTGAAAGATACCACAGGTCCACCAGCCTCGTATGCGACAATAATGGCAGTTAAATAAGCTGGAATCCTCGCAAGCTTAGATGCTGGCTGCAATACTTCGGAGAGTTGGTACGGAACAGCAACCGACAGTCCCACCATAAGGATATAGCCGAGCTTTCTTTTTTTTCGCCGACCAATCGCACCCTTCTAAACGTCGAAGTTGATTCAGTATTTCTGGAATTGGGATAATGAGGCGTAAATACCTCCGCAGACATTTTGTAAATGGGCACTCTCTGGCCCATTCTATCCATTATTTTATTTGCGCCACTAAAAAAAGAGATTAAAATCAGGATAGCAATCAACCAGTCTGGGTAGGTAGCTGATCCTCCACTCTGCTGAGCTAAAATCGGTAATGGATTGCCATTCACCATGTGAAAACCCTCCCCGACCACGGTCTCGGCTGATTCTGCGCGTCCACTTCGCCTCGTAAGTAGAGTTGGCGCCACATGGTTATCTTGTAGAGGTCTTCGTGTTCCCAGTTAACGTATCTAGAATCGGCGAGTGTCTGTTCTTCGATCCATGAGTACTGCCGCTGGTATTTGGGGATTTTGAACCGAACGTTTCTCCACAATATGCTCTGTACGGTACTCTCAGTGGCGTTGATATTGGTATTCATGCTCATACGAACTGAATCACCTTCCGGAGTGAATGTTTGTAGTTAGTAATAATCTGGCCGTTATAATAACAAAACGGTTGGAACTACCGCTGCCGACTATTCCAAGTCGTCGGTCGCAATCTCTCCTCTGAGCCATGCTCGCCCCCGCTCGGAGAGCTGGTAGAGCGCGCGGTCTTCGTCGAAGTATTCGACTAATCCGTATTCCCGAAGAACCATCATGTGTTCGCGGACGGTTTGACTGCCCCAATCAATGTTGGCCGCTATCGCGGTGGGGTTGAGAATCAGTTCCTCGGCCCCCTTGTTCTGCAGTTGTTCGAGGATGTCCCTATCCACGGGCGTCATCCACGACGCTAACTGGGGCTTCGGCATACTGAATGTCAGTCATCTATGGGCGTATTACTATTTTCATGGCCTGAAACGCCCGTATATTTGTGTTTGAGGTACAAACAAAACTATTGGTAAGGAATAAGTGGCAGACAGACACAACGACTAGGTACAGGAGTCAAAGTGTCGAAAGAGTGCGAGCCTCGCTGCACCAACAGCAGGCTCGCGCGGGCTCCTGTACTCGGGCTACAGAAGCCATGCTAGAGTCCACCGACAACGCTGAAGAGCGTTCCGACGGCGCACAGCATTTCGACTGTCCGAACTGCGGGCGGGGGGTGCAGGCGGTCACACAGCACGGGCCGACCGACGCCACCGCCAGCCCGTGCGGGTGTTCGATCAGCCCCGCGCACATCGACGCCCTCATCGCCGGGCGAGACGACGACTGACGCCGCCACTCGGACGCGGCCACGCCGCGACGCCGCCCGCCAGCGGGCTGCGTCGCCGGGCTCGCGCCCCCGTCAGCCCGGCGCAGTCGGCGCGGACGACCACGCAAGGTTGATGGTTCGGGATTCGAAATAATCACGAAGTATGCGTGGGGCTGACGGTCGCGTGACCGACGCCGACTACCGGGAGCTGCGCGGCGCAACCGAAACCCCCCGGGAGGCGGTGGTGGTGGGGCTGGCCGGCGAGGTCGGGCTGACGTCCGCCGAGATACCGCGCGTCCGCCCGTGTGATGTCGCGCCCCACGACCACGACGGTGTCACACACTATTTCCTGGCCGTGCCCGGTGCCGACGGCGGCAGCGACCGCGACGCCTACCTCCCGCCCGCGGTCGAGCGCGACATCCGGCGGCGCGCCGACGCCGCGGGCCTGGCCGACGACGACCCGCTGGTCGACGTGTCGGCGCGCCGCGTCCAAACGCTGGTCAACGCGGTCGCCGGGCGCACCGACACGGCCGGCTTGGACGGGGTCTCCGCCCAGGACCTGCGCTCGTTTTTCGCCAGGCGGCTGCTCACCGGGGCGGGCGTCGACCCGCGTGTCGTGGCGGCAGTCGGCGGCTGGTCGCGGCTCGCCAGCCTCGATCAGTACGCCGCGGTGGACGCCGCCGACCGGGACGCCATCGCGCGGGCGTTCGACGGCACAACGCGAGCGCCGACGGGTCGCAGCGAGCAGCGGGCACACGACCGGGTGGATGAAGCGCACAGCGCCGTCCTCGCGGCGGGGGACGCCCTGTCGGATGCGAGCACTCGGGGGGCCGTCGAGACGGCCGTCTGCGAGGCCTTGGCCGCCAGCGACGCCTACGAGATGGCGTGGCTGGCGCGGCCGACGACTCGCGACGACGTGACCGTTGCCGCGACCGCGGGCGGCGGCTGTGCGATCCGCGACGACGCGAGCGCCGCCCCGGGCGCGACGCTCGTGCAAGCCGCCCTCGACGACGGGACAGGGCTGTTCACGCCGGCCGCGAGCGCTGCCCCGGCGGTCGCGGCGCTGCGCGAGCACGCCGCGGCGGCGGGCGTTCAGGCGATGGGCGTCGTTCCGGTTGCCGGACCCGAGGCGGCCCACGGCGTCCTGGCCGTGGGGGCGTCAACAGCACGGTTCAGCCAGCGCGAGCGCACCCTCATCACGGACCTGGGGCGTCGCGTGGGCCGGGCGGTCGCGCTGGCTGAGCAGCGCCACCGCCTGCTGACGGACACCGTTCTCGAAGTCGCGTTCGAGGTCCGGGCGGGGTCGGTGTTCGCGCGCACCGCGATCGAACAGGGGTGTGACCTCTCCCTGGAGGGTGTCGTGCCCGGTGACCGGCAGACACTCGTGTTCTTCGTGCGGGTCGCCGGCGCACCCGCGGACGGCGTCCGTGACTGGCTGCACGACCACGACGGCGTCGTGAGCGTGCGCGTGGTCCGCGACCAGGGCGGCGAGGCGGTGCTCGCGGTCGGGGTGGCCCCGGGCGCTGATCTCGCGATGGCGGTCGTCAGCCACGGCGGGACGATCCGGGATCTCAGCGCCGGCCCCGGTGGGGAGCGCGTCGTCGCCGGCGTGGCCCCCGAGACGGACGTGCGTGCGCTCCTCGATGCCCTCGCCACGGCGTTCCCCGGCGTGTCGCTGGCGGCCAAGCGCGAGCGCGCCCGCGGCGACGAGACGGGGCAGCGCGACGGGGCGTCGCTGCACGACGCGCTCACCGACAAGCAGGCGGCGGTCCTGCGGGCGGCGTTTCACGCCGGCTACTTCGAGTGGCCCCGGGAGTCGACCGCCGAGGACCTCGCGGCCGACATGGGCGTGACAGCCCCCACGCTGCACAACCACTTGCGGCGCGCCCAGCAGAAGCTGCTGGCGACGGTCATCGACAGCGATGGTGGCTGCGACCCGGACACGCCCTGGCCGGACACGCGACAGTAACCCAGGTGTGTCCACACACCCCACCGTCGTGGGGCGGTTCCGAGCACCCGATCCCGAATGGACAATTAGGATAATTAGCGTTCGTGCTTAACAGGATGGTTGGTTTGGGTGCAACTGGGACATGAGCAACGACACCGACACCCCGGAGCTGGAGGCGCGACTCACCGACCAGGACGAGTTCACGCCGCCCGAGTCGTTCGTCGAGCAGGCGAACGTCTCCGACCCGGGTATCTACGACGAGTTCGATGCGACCTGGCCCGAATGCTGGACTGGCGCGGCCGACCTGCTGGACTGGGAGACGCCGTACGATCAGGTCCTCGACGATTCGAACCCGCCGTTCTACGAGTGGTTCCCGGGCGGCGGCCTGAACGCGAGCGCGAACTGTCTGGACCGCCACCTCGACGAGCGCGGCGACGAGGCCGCCATCGAGTGGGTGGGCGAGCCGGCCGACGAAGCCAACCGCACGTACACGTACGCCCAGCTCCACCGGGAGGTCAACGAGTTCGCCGCCGGGCTGCGCGAGATGGGTGTCGGCGAGGACGACATCGTCACGCTGTACATGCCGATGGTGCCCGAGTTGCCGATCGCGATGCTGGCCTGCGCGCGCCTCGGCGCGCCACACTCGGTGGTGTTCGCGGGCTTCTCCGCGGACGCGCTCAGCACGCGAATGAACGCCGCCGACTCGGAGTATCTCGTCACCTGTGACGGCTACTACCGGCGCGGCGACCCCCTCGATCACTACGCGAAAACGCTCGACGGCCTGGATGGGGTGTCACACGCGGTCAGTGACGTAGTCGTCGTCGACCGCCTCGGCGCGAACGGCGACGGCTTCGACCACGACCGCCCGGCCGCACACCACGACTACGACGCCGTCGTCGCCGCCCACGACGGTGCCAGCGTCTCGCCGGTCGAGCGCGACGCCACCGACATGCTGTTCTTGATGTACACGTCGGGCACCACCGGCCAGCCCAAAGGCGTCACTCACTCCACGGGCGGCTACCTCTCGTGGGCCGCCTGGACCTCGCAGGCGGTCCTGGACATCAAGCCGTCTGACACCTACTTCTGCTCGGCGGACATCGGCTGGATCACCGGCCACTCCTACATCGTCTACGGGCCCCTGGCGCTTGGCACCACGACGATGCTCTACGAGGGCGCCCCGGACCACCCCGACAAGGACCGCCTGTGGGAGCTCGTCGAGTCCTACGAGGCAACCCAACTGTACACCGCGCCGACGGCGATCCGGTCGTTCATGAAATGGGGGGTGGAGTACCCCGACGCCCACGACCTCTCCAGCCTGCGGCTGCTCGGGACCGTCGGGGAGCCGATCAACCCACGCGCCTGGACGTGGTATTACACCCACATCGGCGACGAGTCGTGCCCGATCGTGGACACGTGGTGGCAGACCGAGACCGGCGGCATGATGGTCACGGGGCTGCCCGGCGTCTCCACGATGAAGCCGGGGTCGGCGGGCCGCCCACTGCCGGGCGTCGACGCGCGCGTCATCGACACCGACGGCGACGACGTGGCGGGCGGGCGGGCGGGCCACCTGACCATCCAGAAGCCGTGGCCGGGGATGCTCCAAACCCTCTACGAGAACGACGAGCGGTTCATCGACGAGTACTGGCGGGTATACTCCGACACCGACAGCGGCGACCCCGCGGACTGGGTGTACTTCCCGGAGGACGGCGCGAAAGTCGACGACGACGGCTACATCACGGTCCTGGGGCGCGTCGACGACGTGGTGAACGTCTCCGGGCACCGCCTGGGCACGATGGAGATCGAATCGGCCATCGTCGACGTGCCGGGGGTTGCGGAGGCGGCGGTCGTCGGCGGCGACCACGACCTGAAAGGCGAAGCCGTGTACGCGTACGTGCTCACCACGGACGACCACGACGCCAGCGACGCCCTCCGTGAGCGCATCGTGGCCAGCGTGGAGGACGCCATCGGCCCCATCGCGCGTCCGGAAGCGGTCGTGTTCGCGCCGGAACTCCCGAAGACGCGGTCGGGGAAGATCATGCGCCGGCTCCTGGAGGACATCGCAAACGACGCCGACCTCGGGGACACCTCGACGCTCCGGAACCCCGACGTGGTGGAGACGATTCAGGACCAGCTGGCCGGCGACTGACCCGATTCAGAGGTCCGCGTACGGTCCGGCGGCCGCGTCCGTGAGCCGCGCCATCTGGTCGTCGGTCAGGTCGATGGTCGCCGCGTCGATGTTCTCCGACAGCTGGTCGGGGGTGCGCGCGCCGACGATAGGGGCCGTGATGCCGTCGCGGTGCAGCAGCCACGCCAGCGCGACCTGGGGCGGCGACGCCTCGACCTCGTCCGCAACTGCGTCCAGGACGTCGTGGGCGTCGAAGTTCGCGTCCGTGAGGTAGGTGTCCGCCCACCGGCTGGAGTCGCTGGCCTTCGACTCGCCGGTGAGGCCGTCGTCCCGGCTGTACTTCCCGGTGAGAAAGCCCTGTGCCAGCGGGCTCCACGGGCAGACCGCAAGCCCCTGCTCGCGGGCGAACGTGAGGTAGTCGCCTTCGATCTCGCGGTCAACCAGGTTGTACCGCGGCTGGAGCACGCTGAACGGCTCCCAGCCCTCGGCGCGCGCGAGCTCGTTGGCCCGCGCGATCCGCCAGGCGTTCGGCTGGAGCGTCGACGCGCCCAGGTAATGGACGAGCCCGTCGGCGACCAGGTCGTTGAGCGTCCGCATGAGCTCGCGGGCCGTGGTGTCGCCGTCCCAGCGGTGGATGTACAACACGTCGAGGTACTCCGTGCCGAGGCGATCGAGCAGCGCGGTGATGCGGTTGCGGATGGTTTTGCGGTTCGTCCCCCGACTGTTGGGGTCGCCGTCGCGCACCTGCCAGTAGATCTTGGAGGCGATGGTGTACCGGTCGCGGTCGCGGTCCGACAGCCAGTCGCCGATCCAGCGTTCGCTGTCGCCGCCGCCGTACACGTCGGCGGTGTCGATATACCGGCCGCCCGCGTCGGCGTACGTGTCGAGGAGGTCGTGGGCGCGTTGCTCGCTGATTTCGAGGTCGCCGGACTCCGTTCGCTTGCCGAACCGCCACGTCCCGAACTGGAGGGCACTCGTCTGGAGTCCGGTGTCGCCGAGCTGCACGAAGTCGAGCGGCTGGTCGTCCGTGGGTGGCATGGTCGGCTCCGAGTAGCACGACCACGCCCATATGCGTTCAACAATCGGCAACCCGCGGCGGCCTGGCGGCCGGACGCGGGCACCCGCCGGTGGGCAGTCCAAACTGTGGGACGAACCGGCGCAAAACTCAATCCGGGGCGGACGTCAACCGAGCGTGGCGTGAATGCGCTCCCGGTACGTGGGGTTCCCGTAGATCCCCATGGCGACCACGAGCAGCGATACCGCGAGCACGACCAGCGAGCCGACCGGTCCCCGCCATTCCGGGCCGAAGAACAGCTGGACGAGGCCGAACAGGGCGCCGAAGGTGCCCATGAATACGAGCACCCATCCCAACGCGCCGGCCGACACCCGACCGATCCATTCGACTAGTTTCGTGGAGGACGACATACGTAACATGTTTGACGGAATAGGCATATAACTTTGGGAAAGCCGGTGATCAGTGACTTGCTGTTCCCGGTTCCCGCACTGGGCGGAGTGCGCGTGGCACCAATTCTCACTCACTGGAAGGCGGAATCTCCGACTCGCCGAGGCAACCGAGCGACGCCGACATCGAACGGCGGTCTGCGACCAGCCGGGGAAGGTCGTCGTACCACGGTGGCGGCAACCCCCGCATGGAGACACCCCAGTACGTCCACGGAGACGTGTGCACCGCCGTCCGGATCCGGTAGCCAATGGGTCTCGAAACCCACGTCGTGACGCGCTGGCTGCCGCCAGCCCGCGTTTAATTACATATAACAACAGTTAATGTGGGTGCACGAGACGCTCCGGTCGTGTCCGACTACACCACCATCTCTCTGAGGAAGGACTTCGTCAGCGACGTCGAGACCTACATCGAGGACGAACCGTTCGCCTCCCCGAAGGAGTTCGTGAAACACCTCGTCGTCCGCGAGATGGAGGACGACGGCGAGATCACCGAACAGGAGGCCCGCGAACTCGGGCAGAAACTCGCCGAACTCGGGTACGTGGAGTGAGCCCCCGATGGCAGACTCACGCTACCGGTCGGCGGTGAAGGCAGCGTCGTACCGCGTGTTCGCCACGACGCTGGTGTTCACCATCGCGTTCCTCTACACCGGCGAGTTCGGCTCCGCGGCGAAGATGGGTATCTCTGCTGCCGTCGGAAAGACCGTACTGTACTACCTCTGGGAGCGCCTCTGGAGCACCATCTCGTGGGGACGGCAGGCCGCCTGACAAGGCGGCTTGGGAGCGGTGGCAACCCCGCACCGACCTCTCCCGGACTACGCACCGTGCGCTCGCGCACGCAAGCTGCGTGACCGACCTGCCGTCCGACCCCCAGCGGTCCAAAATCCCGCGCGGTCGATCGCGGAGGCCGCTACTCGCCTTGTGGGCTGTAGTTCGGCGCTTCGTCCGTGATCATCACGTCGTGAGGGTGGCCCTCGGTCTGTCCCGCCGCGGAGACACGCACGAACTCGGCGTCAGCCTTGAACGCCGGGATCGACTCGGCCCCGACGTACCCCATGCCGGACTGGATGCCGCCGACGAGCTGGTGGAGTTCCGACGCCAGCGACCCCTTGTAGGGGGTTGCAGCCTCGACGCCCTCGGGGACGTACTCCTCGTCCTCGTCGTCGTCTTTGAGGTAGCGGTCGCTGCCACCGGACTGCATCGCCCCGACCGAGCCCATGCCGCGGTACTGCTTGTACTTCTTGCCGTTCATCGTGATGACGCGGCCGGGTGCCTCGTCGGTGCCGGCGAAGTACGAGCCGAGCATCACGGCGTCGGCACCCGCGGCGATTGCTTTCGCGGCGTCGCCGGAGTACCGGATTCCGCCGTCGGCGATCACGGGCACGCCGGCCGGCGCGGCGACGTCGGCGACCTGTGAGACGGCCGTGATCTGTGGCATGCCGGACCCGGTGACGACGCGGGTGGTGCAGATCGATCCCGGCCCGATCCCGACCTTGATGCCGTCGGCGAAGTCCACGACCGCTTCGGCGGCTTCGCGGGTGCCGACGTTGCCGACGACTACGTCGGCGTCGACGCTGGCTTTGATCTCGCGGGCGGAGTCGATGACGTTCAGGTTGTGCGCGTGCGCACAGTCGATGAACAGCACGTCCGCGCCCGCCTCGTCGACCGCGGTCGCGCGCTCCGTGTCGAAGGGACCGACGGCGACGCCGACGCGGAGGCGGCCGTTCTGGTCGCGGGCGGCGCTGCCGTGTTCGCGGCGTTCGAGGATGCCCTGCATGGTGACCAGGCCGACGAGGTGCTGCTCGTCGTTGACGATCGGAACGCGCTCGATTTTGTGCTCGTACATGAGTTCGAGCGCGTCGCGTGCGGTGATGTCTTCGGGGGCGGTGATGACCTCGTCGGTCATCGCCTCCCGAACGGCATCCGACTCGCCGACTTCGAGATACGGCCGGATGTCCGTCGCGGAGATGATGCCGCGTACCGTGTCGTCGTCGTCGACGACCGGGGCACCGGAGACGTCGCTGCGGTCCATCATCTCGTCGACGGCCTCGACGGTCTGCTCGGGGGCGGCCGTGACGACGTTCTCGCGGTCGATGACGAGTTCGTCGGCGCGCTTGACGCGTTCGACCTCCGCGACGACTCGGTCCGTGTCCATGTTCTGGTGGAGGACGCCCAGGCCGCCCTCGCGTGCCATCGCGATCGCAAGCCGGGACTCGGTGACCGTGTCCATGGCGGCCGACAGTACAGGGACTTCGAGTTCGACGTTCGTGGAGACGCGCGTGGCGACGTCGGCGTCGTCCGGTTCGACGCGGCTCTCGGCCGGGCGCAACAGCACGTCGTCGAACGTGAGCGCTTCCGGGACGCGAAGCTTCTCGGAGAATCTGCCGTCCGTTGAGGAATCGTTCGCCATGTCAAACGGTCGGTGTGAGACCGCAAAAGCGTTGCGAGATTGGGCGAACGTGACCCGGCGGAGATACGTGGGGGAGACCACCATGCATGGTTGTGCATTCCCGTCGGGGGAACAACACGTGTACAGTTCGACGGGCGTTCCCCCACCAGTTCTTCATAGACGTTCTAAAGCATCGTTGTATTCTCGATAAACTACCACCGTGGGTAGATAACCCAAAGCCCCCACTTAAAGACCGGTATCGGTTCCTTACCATATGCGTCTCTTTGTCACGCAATCTTTATGGATTCAAACGAATTTACTGCACGTATGGACTCCATCAGTCCCAACACGAAGCGTACGACCGGCAACCACACTGTTGTTTCCCCGGACGTACCGAAATTCACCCTTGGGACGATGGACCACCGACGTGGGCGCTGGCTCGGATTCCCGCCAGCAACAAATACAGGCGCACGCACGACCGCCCGTCTGTATCGTCGCTCCGACCACACCCCCACGTTGAGAAGATAGCATATGAGCAGCTCACGTCACCCCGTTGCGCTCCGGCTGGAGCAACAGGTAGGCGGCGCAACCAAGCTCCTCGCGACGGTAACGCTGTTGCCGCTCGTCGATGGGATCTTCGCGGCGCTCGTGCTCGCCGGCGCACTCGACACGTGGGCCGGCGTCCTCCAGACGGGCCTGCTCGTGTTCGGCGGCAGCGCCACCCTGGCAGTCATCCTCGCGGAGATGGACGGCACCCGCCGTGAACAAGCCACCAGCGTGCTGATCGTCGGCGTCCCGCTCATCGTCATCGCGACCGCCGAAGCGGCGCTCGCGCCGACGGTCGACACGGTCGTCGACATCCACACCTTCGAGCGCTTCGCGGCGCTCGTCATCCTCGCGATCGCCGCGAAAACCGCCAGCGCCACCATCGGGGAGTACCTGCCGTCGCCCAGTGTCATCATCGGCCTGGGCTTTCTCGCCAGCGCGAGCCCGGCCAACGCCAGGCTCGTCACGCAGTACGAGAACGGGCTGCTGTTACACGCCGCCGCCGCCGGCGGCGTTGCAGTCACGTTCGCGCTCGTCGTCGTCGCGCTCGGGCCGGCCCTGCGCCGCGTCGTCGACATCGACCGGTTCCGGTTCGGCTCCGCCGTCGCGCTCGCCACGCTCGCGCTGTCCGTGTTCAACCTGGTGCCGTCACAAGCGCCGCTGATGGTGTTCGCGGTGGCGGGCCTGCTGGCGTTCGACCCCGACCAGGCGGCCAGCGACGACGCCGAGGCCGCCCCCGACGGCGAGGGCGGCCCGGACGGCATCACGGTCCCGGCCGACGATGGCCCCGACGCCCGCGCCACGCCCCCCGCAACTGACGGCGGGAACGGCCACGAGCCCGACGAGGCCGCGTACGGCTACCCCGGCGAGGACACCGCCGAGGAGCGCGCGCCCTGGCTGTAGCCCTCGGACCACACCGCATCGCAGTCATCGTGTGCCCGGCGACGACACGCTTTCATGTGCGCACAGTCAGGCGTACATGTATGGCTGACAACCGCGTCGTGCAGGGTCGCATGGTCACCCCAAAGAAACTCGCGGAACTCGTCGAAGGCACGTCGGTGATGGACGCCGAGCCGATCAGTGACGCCGACCGCGACTGTCCGGAGTGCGGCAGCGACGTGCTGACCGTCGGCTATATGCCGTCGGTCACGGAGTTCATCACCGGGTACAAATGCCAGGACTGCGACTGGAGCGCCCGAGAGTCGTAGCCGCTCAGTCGGTCGTCCAGCGCACGGTTTCGATCTCCGTGGTGGACGCCGCAACGACCGTGCCGACGCGGTCGCCGTCCTCGTACTCCGGAACCGCCACGCGGTCGTAGCCCTCGACGACAACGTCCCGTAGATCCCCCTCGAAGTCGTCGGCGTCCTCGACGCCCAGTCGGTTCTCGCCGCCGAGCTCCCGCACGACAATCGGATACTCTGGCATACACCCAAGCGATGCCGCGCGATCCACAAAACCCACTCGCTGCGTGGCGGTCCGGGCGGCCCCCGAATCGAAACCCTCTTGAGGAGATTCGCCGTATGATGGAACGCACGGGGCTGTGGCCAAGCCAGGCATGGCGACTGACTCCAGAGGCCCGCGCCCGGGACGACGCTCCAGACTGGTATACCGAGCGGCCGACTGATCATCGGTCCGCTGTGACGACCCTCTGGAGTTCCGAGGCGCACCGGAGATATCAGTCGATCGGGGGTTCAAATCCCTCCGGCCCCATACCCTTACTTCAGATATCCAAAACCGCAAGACGGGAGTGTCCCGCGATTTCCCGTGGACCCCCACTTTCGCGGTTTCGAGTCTGATTTGAATCGTTCAGGGGTACGACTCCAACGCCTTGTGGCGGTCCGCTCGATGCACGGTAGTCTCAAATATTACTATTGCTGGTTGGATGGAGACCTTATTCTCCAATTACACAATTATAATACGTTTGAACGCAGGGAATACTCTATGAGTAGCGGCACTGAGGAATCTCTTGAAGATGCAGTTGACCGATTCGAAAGGACGTTAAATCATCAGATACAGATAATAAATGAGATTGATAAAAAGGCGGAGCATGTTACCCGGTTAATCGGTTTGCTGGTAGGAGCGATATTATCCGTCTTGGCTGTGGCATTCCGGATAAACAATGGACAGGTCTCCCCTCCTAACCTCCCAATTTGGGTAGCATTCTCGGCTGGCGTCTTCTTACTGATTTCCTCGATGACCTTTTCTATCATCACGTACCTCAGCAGTCGATTCAAAATTGGCTTGCACTATCAGCCCGCACAGCTCCTAAACCAATCCGACTACGACGTAAAAAAGGAGAAGCACATTCGTCGTGTAATCGGAACTTACGGTCATAACTTAAAGAAAAATAAGAGAGTTATCGAAGTAAACTCAAGTCGCTTCAGATACTCACTAGTTTCACTATTGGACGGGATTACATTTATGTCTCTCTCTGGGATCCTCTTTATCGGTTCAGTGAGTACCTGCTGGAGTTGGGTGGCATTGTGCGTACTTGCGCTGATTGCCTTCTTCCTCTCATGGTACATCCTCACAGGCAATTATTTAACCCTCGATGACCGAATCTAGTGCATGAGTGAAGACGATAATGCCGTGTCCGAAGAAGATGCGGTTGTGGACACCGGCGAGGGAGAAAGGTACGCCGCCTTGTCTGCGAACAAGAGCGGCGAGTCAGACGACGAATAAGGTGAACAGGGCGTTTTCTAAAGTAGGTCGATGAATTCTCTTCTCCCATGCCGCTCCTGTTCCTTCGTCCGAGCGTCGTAGTGCTTGTCCAGCACGGAGACGGACACGTCCACCCGCTCGATCAGTTTCTCCTTCGGCCAGTCGCGGTTGATGTGGTAGGTAATCGAGCCGCGGCGAATCGGCTGAAGGGAGGGGGATGACGGACAACTGGGAGCATTCTCAACTGATTGAGCCGCCTCGCAGTCGTCTATGCGTCGTTCATGAGGACAACTGTTCGTCAATACGCAGGGTTTCGTGATTGGAACGAGCGTCTTGTACGCACGTTGGCGGGGGAGCCGGCCGTTAATAGTCGTAAACAGGGGTTCGCGTCCGTATTCGTCACTCTGCGTTTCTCGATTCACCCCAATGCAGTCAACCAGCGTTTTTCGCAACCCCTCGGAAATCGTTATGTCCCGCTCACCGCTCTTCCCATTCTTGAATGCGGTACCCGCTGACTTCCGGTTGCGGAACTTCAGGAGCGCACCGCTGATTCGATAACCGTGCCCAAATTCTTGAACTAGTGTCCTCACGATGCAGAGCCGCCGTCAGTACGGATTCGCAGACTCGACTCGGACGCACGACCCCGGATAACCGAACGAGTTTGGCTCACTGAACACCCGAAGGTCGGGGTGAATCCAGGTTGTCAGATCACGGACGCGGCAGTTCAGCGGGTGTACGGGGCCGGCCGAGCGCGAATACGCACACGAGCGAGCGTGGTCTCGTGTGCAGATCGGGGCGAGCACGGTCCCGGACACGAACGCACAGTGAGCCGGCAGAACAGCGTGTTCGCGCGTCGGCCACTGCGGGTAGACTACTCGCGATCCCGGCGGCAGCCGGATAGACCAACGACTGAGCGCCGCTCACAGACGGCTGCCGGATGAATCACGGACCGAGTGTGAAACCTAGTCACGTGAACATGTCGGAGTGGATCATCGCCGACCGGAAATCGCGTTATCAATCCGCAAGTATTGTCGTTGTGGTCAACCGTTGTACTGTGCTCATTCCCGGGTAACGCCGTTTTACCGTAGTTTTCACCGTAGATAATTGGGACAAACGTTTATTAGTTGGCTGTCACTCACGTCAAACACTCGCGTCGGTTACCCGCGCGGGACCCTCAACAAGATCATGTTCGAATTCATCACAGACGAGGACGAGCGCGGCCAAGTGGGGATCGGCACGCTCATCGTGTTCATCGCGATGGTGCTGGTCGCCGCGATCGCCGCCGGCGTCCTCATCAACACCGCCGGCTTCCTCCAATCCAAGGGCTCTGCGACCGGTGAGGAAGCCTCCGCACAGGTCTCCAACCGCATCAACATCGTCTCCGCGTACGGCAACGTCGACGCATCCGGATCGGCAGAGGTCGTTGACACGGCCCGACTGACGGTGCGCCAGGCCGCTGGGGCTGACAACATCAACCTCAGCAAGTCCACGATCCAGTGGATCGGCCCGGACACCGCCACTACCCTGACCTACGATAGCTCGGCTGCGAACGCCGATAATTTCACCACAGAGTCCATCAAGGGCAACAACGCTGACGTGCTGGTCGAGCAGTCCGATCGCATCAAGATCATCATGGATGCAGCCTCGATCACCACCGATGGACTGAAGGCTGGCGAAGAGGTCCAGCTGACGGTGACCACGCAGTACGGCTCGAAAACCACCTACTGGGCGAACGTCCCTGAGTCGCTCAAGGACAAAAACGCCGTCACGCTATAACACACACGCTCATGTTCGAGTTCATCACAGACGAGGACGAGCGCGGCCAAGTGGGGATCGGCACGCTCATCGTGTTCATCGCGATGGTGCTGGTCGCCGCGATCGCCGCCGGCGTCCTCATCAACACCGCCGGCTTCCTCCAATCCAAGGGCTCTGCGACCGGTGAGGAAGCCTCCGCACAGGTCTCCAACCGCATCAACATCGTCTCCGCGTACGGCAACGTCAACAGCGAGGAAGTCGACTACGTGAACCTCACTGTGCGCCAGGCCGCCGGAGCCGACAACATCAACCTCAGCAAATCCACGATCCAGTGGATCGGCCCGGACAAAGCCACCACCCTAACGCACGCTAACGCAGCTGACAAGACGACGCTGGGTGAGGAGTTCAATACCACTTCGATCAAGGGGAACAACGACAACGTGCTGGTCGATCAGTCCGACCGCATCAAGGTCATCATGTACGCCAGCGGCGTCAGCTCCAAGCTCGGCGCCGGTGACGAGGTGCAGTTGACGGTGACCACGCAGTACGGCTCGAAAACCACCTACTGGGCGAACGTCCCTGAATCGCTCAAGGACAAAAACGCCGTCAAGCTGTAAGGCGCGCGGTAGATTCTCCGAATCGCGGTTTCTTTCGTGTGTAGCTGGCACCCGTTGGTAGCCGGCGATGTATCAGGTGCGTGGTTGACTGTGACACGTGTTGGCGGTGAACGTGACTGATCGACATCCGACAGATATGGAACGCGATCCAAAACTGATATACTCCGGCCGCGTGGAGGATGCAGTATCGTGACGAACACGCAGGTAACACTCGTCCAGTTGGACAACTACGGGCCGTGGACCGTGACACCGTCGCCACGGCGTGAGGTGGACCTCCAGACGCTGCAGTCGCGACTGTACGCGGATCTCTCGCAGGCGATCGGGACGCGGGACGGATACGTTTTCTTCACGCGCTTCGACAACATGATCGCGGTCACGAACGGCCTGGATCTCGAAGCGCACGCACGCGTCCAGGAGTCGATCCGGAACCGATACCCGATCACGGCGAGCCTCTCGATCGGCACCGGCAGCACGCCGGCCGACGCACTCGTTGGAGCCACCGGGGCACTCCAGCAGCAGGGCAGCGCACAGGACGCCGACCGCCGCGAGACACTGCTCGGCCAGCCGATCCCCGACGCCGAGCGCACCGACAACGACGTCCAGATCGCGCACTTCGACGTGATCGACGCCACCGGCACGTACACCGACGAACTCGACGCGTTCGCGTCGTTCACGCATATCGAGGCCGGCTACGCCGCGCTCATGCGCCACATGCACGACGCCCACGACTCGCTGTCGTTTTTCGTCGGCGGCGACAACATTATCGCCGTCTGCCCCGGGCTCTCGGACGGCGACTACGAGGACGCGATCGCACACGTCCAGGACACGGCCGACGTTGCGCTTCGCGTGGGCGTCGGCCGCGGCGCGTCGGCACACGACGCCGGTATGGGGGCCAAACACGCCCTAGAGGTCGCCCGCGAACACGACACGATCGTCGAGCGATCCGGCCGCCAGTAGGGGCGGGGTCCGCTTCTGGGGGGACACTTATGCGCGTGTCGACCGTACCGATCGGTATGTCACAGGTCACGTTCTACGCCCGGGAAGACTGCCCGTACTCCCAGAAGGTTCGCTCGAAACTCGACGCACTCGACGTGGCGTACGAGGAAACACTCGTGCCTGACGCCCACACCGACCGCACGACCGTCGAAGACGTGACCGGACAGACCGGTGTTCCGGTCGTCATCGACGACCACATGGAGCCGTCGTTCCTGGCTGACACCCAGGAGATCATCACCCACCTCGAAACCCAGTACGCCTAGCGCGACTGGTCGGATTCCGACTGGTAGGCTTCGAGCTTCTGGAGTTGTGCGTGGTTGGCGTCGGCCATCGACGCCACCTCGTCGGAGATCGTGTCCGCCTTTCGGGCCGCCTCGTCGATCATCATCGTGAGCTCCTCGCTGCTCTCGGTCTGGCGTTCGGTCCCGGATTTGATTTCGTCCAGGGACGTGGACACCCCCGTGACCAGGTCTTTGATCTCCTCGAAGGTGTCAAGCGAGGACGTGCTCGCTTCGAGGCTGTCCTCGGTCTCGGTCTCCAGTTCGACGAGCGTGTCCGCCGCGTTCCGGGTTTCGACCTGGATGTTCTCGACGCGTTCTTCGATCTCTTCGGCCTGGGTTTTGCTCTCCTCGGCCAGCGATTTGACCTCGTCGGCGACGACCGCGAACCCCTCGCCGCCGGCGTCGGCGCGCGCCGCCTCGATGGACGCGTTCAGCGCCAGCAGGTTGGTCTGGTCGGCGATGTCGTTGATGACTTCCACGATGTCGTCGATGGCCTCGGTGTGATCCTGCAGCGTGGCGGTTTGGTGTCGCACCTCGGTGACGCCGTCGTGGATGGCTTCGACCTGCTCGACGACCGCGACCGCGCGCTCGTAGCCGTCGGTCGCGAGTGACTGGGCCTCGTCGCTGCGGTCGTTGACCTCGGTGGCCGACGCGGCGATCTGTTCGATCGCCGAGCTGATGTCGCTGATCTCGGCTTTGAGGTTGTCCGTGTTGTCGGACTGCTGGGCCGCCAGCCGGTCGATCTCCTCCATGTTCTGGTTCATCTCCCGGGCGCGTTCGATGAGCTCGGCGACCGCAGCGGCCTCGTCGGCGGTGGCCTCGGAGCCCGTGGCTGTGGCGTCGTCGGCGGCGACACGGCCGCGGAGCGCGCTCATGTCTTCCGCGACGACGCGGGCGTGGGCGGTGACGGACTCCTGGGCGGGCGGTCCGTCGGTCGGACCGTCACCGGACAGCAGCGGGGATTGGATGGCCGTTACCGCCGCGGTGAACGCGTCGGTGTCGGCGCTGGTGGCCGCCAGCAGCGCCAGCAGATCGCCGTACGCGGCCGTTCCGTTCGGGAGCGTGTTGGTGTAATACTCCACACAACAGTCCACGATGTGGTCTGGGTGGTCGGCCAGCACGCGCTCGATGAACGCGTGCAGTTGGTCGCGCTGCTGTGGAAGCAGCTGTTCGGCTGTCGGTCGCAGCGACGCGACCGGCGTCGACGGTGACGCCGAGGGGTCGGTGAGTGAGTTGTCGGGCCCGGTCATTGGACTGCCTATGCCCACATCTAATGGGAGCACTGCATGATAAATGGTCGCAACGCGTGGCTGCTCGCCGGAACGAGGGGAGTGCACGCGGGCGGCGGCCGCGCCGTCCGGTCGCTTTTCCGTGCGCGCGGTGAATCACCGGTGATGCCGGCCGGTGAGCGATTGCCCGGGGCCCCAGCCCGCGAGGAGCGCATCGTCGTCCACGTGGACATGGACTGTTTTTACGCGTCCTGTGAGCGCCGGCGTGAGCCCGCGTTGCGTGGTGCGCCCGTCGTCGTCGGGATGGGGTACGAGCCGGAGCAGACGGTCGGTGCGGTGGCGACCGCGAGCTACGAGGCCCGCGAGTACGGCGTCGAGAGCGCGCAGGCGATCTCGGCGGCGTTGGAGCGCCTGCCCCGGAAGGCGGACGCGCCGGCTGCGTCGGCTGCGGGGTATTACCGGCCGGTGGACATGGCGTACTACGAGTCGGTGAGCGAGTCGGTGTCCGAGATCCTGCACGGGCTCGGCGATCCGGTGCGGGAGGTCAGCATCGACGAGGCGTATCTGGACGTGACCGACCGGACCGCCTGGGACGTGGCGGCGGGGTTCGGCCGGCACATCAAGCAGCGCATCGCGCGCTCGGTTGGCGTCCCGGCCAGCGTCGGGATCGCGCCGGACATGAGCACGGCGAAACTCGCCAGCGACCACGAGAAGCCCGACGGGCTGGTGGTCGTGCCGCCGGAGTCAGTCCAGTCGTTCCTCGCGCCCCTCGATGTCGCGGACCTGCACGGTGTGGGGCCGGTGCACGCGCGTGCGCTGCGGGAGCGCGGCATCGAGACAGTGGGAGAGTTAGCGGACGCCGACCCGTACGTGTTGGAGGCGGCGTTCGGCGAGCGCGGCCGCGAGCTCCACCGCCGCGCCCGCGGGGCGGACAGCCGTCCCGTCGAGCCCCGCGGGAAGCCCAAGAGCCTGTCGCGGGAGTCGTCGTTCGACGGTGCGACCGAGTCCTTCGATCGGGTGCGGGAGCAGGCGGCGGCGCTGAGCGGGGCCGTTGCGGACCGCGCCAGCCGGACGAACGCGTCCTACCGCACCATCGGGGTGAAGGTCGTGACGCCGCCCTACGACGTACAGACGCGCGCCGAGTCACTGCCGGGGCCGGTCGATGACCCGGCGCTCCTGGAGGCGGTGTCGCAGTCGTTGCTCGACGAGTTCGAGGGGGCGGCCGTCCGGAAGGTCGGCGTCCGGGTGTCGAATCTGGTGTTCTCCGAGCGCGAGCAGGCCACGTTGGCGGGGTTCAACGGCGACGAGACCGGCGACGGGGGCGGTCACAAAGGCGGCGCGTGTGGTGGCGCAGGCCGTGGGTCGTGTGGCGGCCAAACAACCCTCGACGAGTTCACGTAGCGCGCGCGTAGAGCACCGCGAGCACCGCGATGAGCGCCACCTGCACGACCTTGTCGGCGATGCCGAGCGCCGAAAACGACGGCGCGTTGACGACGTACCAGGCGGCGATCTGCCCGATGGTGAACGGGATGCCGAGCAGGTACACGAGCCGTCGGCGGACGCCAACCAGGATCGCGGCGGTGCCGCCGAGGTAGCCGACCCCGGCGACGAACAACGAGCCGCCGAGCCCGGGCAGGCCGAGGGAGACCCCCAAGACGAGGTGGAGCACGCCGGTGGCCACTGCGAGTACGATGCCCAGCCAGTGCAGCGGCGTCAGCGAGTCAGTTGCGAGCCCGATCCCCGAACGCGATGTGCTGGCTGCTGTCATACGTGCTGGTTGGCAGCGACGGTCTTGAATCTGGGGTCAGTCGGGGCAGACGGCCGCGACCTGCCGGCGGATCGCGTCCGCGAATCGGTCGCGGCCGAAGCGGTCCCTGGGGAGTGACGGCTGCAGTCCGTCGTCGATGGCGGCCGCGATCGCGTCGACAGCGCCGGCCACGCCCTCGAAGAGCACGTCGTCGTCGCCGTCGAGAACGTCGACCTGCCCGCCGCTGTCGGGGGCGAACGCGAGCATGCCGCTGGCGACGTACTCCGCGACCGCCATGCCGAAGTGTTCGATGGGCTTGAGGTTGAGGCCGTACCGGCTGCGTCCCAGGAGTTCGGTGATGCGGCCGCGTGGAACGTCCGTTTCGACGGTGACGTACGGCCGTGAGTCCGCGGCCGCCCGCACGTCGGCGACGTAGTCGCGGTAGGCCGCGGGGGCGGCGCCGACGATCGTGCACGTGAGGTCGTGGCCGCGGGCGCGCAGCGCGTCGACCACGTCGATGGCGTCCAGGGTTCGCTTGTCGGGGGCGATCCGCCCGAGCACCACGATGCGGTCCGCGCGGGCGCCCCAGGGCGCGCCGTCGATGGGATCGACCGGCGGGTGACAGACGGTCGGTCGGCGGTCGTAGCTGGCTTCGAAGGCGTCGGCGGTCCACGCGGAGTTCGCGAGGTAGCGGGTGTCCGGGCGGTCAGCGGCGGGCGCGGCGAGCCGGGACCAGACGCCGTTCAGTCGCCCGGGGTCGGCGGTCGGCGTGGTGTCGCAGCGGAACTGGGGGAAGTGGACGTACTGGACGGACGGCAGCGGCACTGCGAGCTCGTTGGCGGTGCTCACTGCGACGTCATAGGCCGACGCGTGTCTCCGGAAGAACGCCCGCAGCAGGACCGAGCGCGCCGCGAGCTGCGGGCCGACGGTGGGTGCGGCCGCGGAGAGTGCGGCCGCGACGTTGGACGCGCCCGGGGGTGCCACGACCGGCACGGACACATCGACATCGAACTGCGCGCCGACGGCGTCAGGCGTGGTTTCGGAGATCGTGAACAGCGCCACGTCGTGGGCGGCCGCCAGCGCAGCGCACGTGTGGACGCAGACGGCGTCGGCGCCGCCCCGGAAGTCGAGCGTGTTGTGTAACACGGCGACGCGTGCCATGCGTGGTGGTGTGTCGCGTCGTCACTTCAACCCCACCACGTGACAGGATACCACTCACTGCTTTGTACACCCCGCGTCAAACGAACGACTGTGGACTGCCTGCTCGTCGGTGCCGGCTCGGTCGCCGAAGCGTACGCAGACGGACTCGCGGCGTCGACAGCGCTGCGCGTGACCGGCGTCTGTGATCTACACCCCGAACGCGCCGACGCGCTGGCGGCCGCCCACCCCAGCGGTCCGGCTGTGTACACCGACCTGGCCGACGCGCTGGCCGCTGACCCCGCGCCGATGGTCATCAACCTCACCAGCCACGCCGCCCACGCCGACGTCACCGAGGCGTGCCTGGCCGCCGGCCGACACGTGTTCTCCGAGAAGCCGCTGGCGATGGACGCGGCCCGCGCCGCCGACCTGGTGGCGGCCGCCGAGCGCCACGATCTCGGCCTGGGGTGTGCGCCGATCACGCCCGGGTGTGACGCTCAGCGCCACGCCCGGGCGCTGGCGGCCGACGGCCGACTGGGCGGCGTCCAGTTCGCGGCCGCAACGGCGAACGTCGGGCGCGTCGACGAGTGGCACGACCGCCCGGCGTCGTTCCTGGATGTCGGGCCGCTGTACGACGGCGCGGTCTATCCGTTGGCCCTGCTGGTGGCGTGGTTCGGACGCGTCACCGAAGTCAGGACCGCCGACGCGGTCGCGGCGTGGCCGCCAGCGCAGCGCGACGGCGACGACGCTCCCGACGGGCTCCCCCACGTGGAGGCGACGCTGTCGTTCTCGGACGGCCCGGTGGTGTCGCTGCGCGCGAGCTTCTACGTCGACCACCGCAGCCGGGAGTTCTATGGGCTGGAACTGCACGGCGACGACGGCACGCTGTACCTCCGTGACACGGGCGCGCTCGGCGCTCCCCGGGACGCGGTGACCGTGCGGGGCGGCGACCGGGAGCCGACTGTCGCCCCCCAGCCCCAGCCCCGCTGTAGCCGCGCGTACGCCGCCGGCCCGGAACGCCTCGCCGACCGGGTTGCTGGCGGCTGTGGGTCGTCGGCGCGGGCGAGCGCGCGCCGCGGCGCACACGTCGTGGCGGTGTGCAACGCCATCGAGCGCGCCGCCACCGACGGCGGCCCCGTTGCGGTTCCCGAGCCCGGTGTGTCACTGGCGCGCCCCGGGCAGCGGCGGCCCGCGCCGGTTGCCGCGGCCCCCAGCGGGTTCCAGCCCGGCGGGCGCGCGCTTCGCCTGCCGCCCGTGGGGTTCGGCTGCTCGCGCTACCGGGACGGCACGTACGTCACGCCCGCCATGGGGGCGGCGGTTGACGCCGGCTACCGGCTGTTCGACACGGCGGAGCTGTACGGTAACGAGTGGCGGCTGGGCGACCTGGTGGCCGCGCCCGGCGGCCCCGACCGGGAGTCCGTGTTCCTCGTCGGGAAGCCGTGGCGGACGAACCACGGGCCCGGCGACCTCCGGGAGGCGTGCACCGGGTCGCTGGACGAACTCGGCGTCGCGGCGTTCGACTGCTACGCGCTGCACTGGCCGGGCGCGTGGGCGCACCGCGGCGCGCTCACGCGGCTCTCGGAGCGCCCCGTCGAGGAGCAAGAGCGACTGACGATGCCGACCGCCGCCGACGGCACGCCGGCGCGTGCGCCCCACGGCCTCGTCGAGACCTGGCGGCGCATGGAGGCGCTCCACGACGACGGGCTCGCGCGCAGCCTGGGCGTGTGCAACGTCACGCTCCCGCAGTTGGCGGGGCTCACCGACGCGGCGCGCGTCCGGCCGGCGCTCGTGCAAGTGGAGTGTCATCCCTACCGGCCGCGGGACGCGCTCGTGTCGTGGTGTCACCGGCACGGCGTTCGCGTGGTTGCGCACTCGCCGCTGTCGGCACCGGGGCTGCTCGACGAGCCGGTCGTGCACGCGGTCGCCGACGAGCACGGCGTGTCGCCGGCGACGGCGGTGCTGGCGTGGCACTGCACGCGTGGCGTGGTGCCGATCCCGTCGACGACCACGCGCGAACACGTGGTGGCGAACCTCGCGGCACCCCGCCACCCGCTCACCGACGACCAACGCGACCGGATGGCCGGGCTCGCTGATCCGGCGTTCCAGCGATGACACGCGTTCCGAGGGCGCTGCGAGCGCAGTACTGGCTGCTCGTCGCCGGGTTCGCGGTCGGCGGTGTCGGCACGGCGTGGGGTCTCAGCGCCGCGCTCGGCCACGCCGGCGCGCTGCGGTGGGTCGTGGCGGCGGCCGTGCCGCTGGCGTACGTGGTGGGGTTCCTGGGTCGACACCTCGACGCCAACCACCGGCCGTCGGGGGTCGCGTCCGCGGACGGCGGCCAGCCCGTGCGCGGGACGGTCGGCGTGGCGAACGCGGTCACGGCGACGCGGGGCTGGCTGTACGCGGCCGTGTTCGGGTTCGTGGCGGTGAGTCCGCCGGTGGGGAGTTGGTGGCGCTGGCTGCCCGCGGCGTGGTACGGGAGCGGGGTCGTGCTCGACACCGTCGACGGCGCGCTCGCCCGCCGCGTCGGCCGGCGTACCGTCCTGGGGGCGCGCCTCGACCTGGCGACTGACACCCTGGGGTTCCTGTGCGCGCCGCTGGTGGCGGTGGCCTGGGGGCGGCTGCCGGTCTGGTATCTGTCGCTGTCCCTGGCCCGATACGTCTTCAAGCTCGCGTGCTGGGTGCGCCGCCGCCGGGGTCGCCACGTGGGCGACCTGCCACCGAGCCGGAGTCGCCGGCTGCTGGCCGGCATGCAGATGCTGTTCATCACGGTGGCGCTGGTGCCCGTGCTCCCGGCGGCGGTCGTCACGCCGATCGCCGGGATCGTGTTGGTGCCATCGCTGGTCGTGTTCGGCCGTGATTACTGTGCCGTGGCGGGATATTTCGGCGTCCGCGACGAGGGCGACGCGGTTGAGGACACGAGCGAAACTGGGGGCAACGCTGAAGGCGGCTCGCTCCGATGAACGCCGCGTGAGCCAGTCACAGACTACCGGGTCTCGTATGGCGGCTGTGCAGATCGACGACTACGGGCCGTGGACGACGGAGCCTGCGCCCCGCCGGGAAACGGACCTACAGGCGCTCCAGGCCCGGCTGTTCGCCGACGTCGCGGATTTCCTGGGTGGGCGGGACGGCTACGCGTTCGCGGGCCGCTTCGACAACATGGTTGGGGCCGCGACCGGCATCGCGCCGGCGGCGTTCGAACGCCTCCAGGAGCGCATCCGGAACCGGTATCCGGTGACTGTGAGCGTCGGCATTGGGACTGCTCGAACGCCGGCGGACGCCCTCGACGCCGCCGGAACGGCGCTGCGGGACGCCGGCAGCGCGCAGGACGAGAACCGACGGGAAGCCCTGTCCCACCGTTCGCCGCCCGGGTTCGCCGGCACGCCCGGTGCGGTGACGATCGCACACTTCGACGTTGTCGACGCCACCGGCACGTACACCGACACCGTGTCACCGGTGCGGGCCGGCACCGAGATCCAGGGCGCAGTGACGACGCTGGCGGAGTACCTCTACGACACCCACGACGCGGTCACGCAGTTCGTGGGCGGGGACAACGCCATCGCGGTGTGTCCCGAGATCGACGCGGGGATCGTCGACGACGCGACCGCGCACGTCCGTGAGGCGGCCGGCGTCGACTTCCAGGTCGGCGTCGGGCACGGGGACACCCCCCACGACGCCGGAGCCGACGCCAAACACGCCCTCGAAACGTGTCGCGCGACCGGTGCCCGGGTGCACGGCCCGTGGACCACCGCCGACGACTAGCGTGATGGACGCACGCACACTGTACTTCACCGGCCCCGGCTCCGTCGCGGTGCGCACGGGGACGGTCAGCGACCCCGTCGACGACGAGGTCGTGGTGGAGACGCAGGCCTCGGGCATCAGCGCCGGATCGGAGCTGTTGGTCTACCGCGGCGAGTTCCCCGAGTCCCTGCCCGTGGACGCCACCATCGACGCCCTCGACGGCGAGTTCGACTACCCGCTCGCGTACGGATACGCCAGCGTCGGCACGGTCACCGCCACCGGCCCGGACAGCACCGAGTGGCTCGACCGCCGCGTGTTCGCGTTCGAACCCCACGCCACGCGCTTCCGGACGACGCCCGACGCGGTCGTCGAACTCCCCGACGACGTCGCCACGCAGGCGGCGACGCTCCTGCCGACGGTCGAAACGGCGACGAACCTCGTGCTCGACGCGCAACCCCGGATCGGCGAGCGCGCCGTGGTGTTCGGTGCGGGCGCGGTCGGCCTCGCCACGACACAGCTGCTGGCGTCGTTCCCGCTGTCGGAGGTCGTCGTCGTGGAGCCCCTGGCGTCCCGCCGCGCCACCGCCGCCGCGGTCGGTGCCGACCGCACCATCGACCCCGGGTCGACTGCCATCGCGGACGCGCCGCCGTTCGCCGACGCCGAGCCCGCCGGCGCGGACGTCGTGTTCGAACTCTCGGGCCGCCCGGAGACCCTCGACGACGCCATCGCGGCCGCGGGCTACGACAGCCGCGTGATCGTGGGGTCGTGGTACGGCGCGAAGCGCGCGCCCATCGACCTCGGTGGGTCGTTTCACCGCGACCGCGTGGACATCGTGTCCAGCCAGGTCAGCACGCTCAGCCCCGAGTTGCGGGGGCGCTGGGACACCGACCGCCGCTTCGACGTGGCGTTCGACCGCCTGGACGCCATGGACGCGGACGCGCTGATCACGCACGAACTCCCCCTAGATCGGGCCGCCGACGCCTACGCCCTCCTCGACGACCACCCCGACGAAGCCCGCCACATCATCCTCACCTACCAATGACGCCCACCACTCACACCGACGCCAGCCGCGCGCTCACCGTCCGCCGCGAGTTCATCGCACAGCACTACCTCACGGTTCCGAACCCCGGGCCTGAGGGCGAGGTGCACAGCCACCGGTTCACGGCCGACGTGACCTTCGCCGGCGGGGAGCTCGACGAGCACGGCTACCTCGTCGACATCGACGCCGTCGACGCCGTTCTCGACGACATCGAAGCCCGATACCAGGACACCCTGCTGAACGATCACGCCGAGTTCGGCGACGCCAACCCGAGCCTCGAACGGTTCGCGGAGCTGATCGGCGACCGGATCGCGGACGGCCTCGGGGCGGCCGCGCCGACGCGGCTGACCGTCCGGCTCTGGGAGGACGACCTCGCGTGGGCGAGCCACGAGCGCGCACTCGAATGACCCAGACACACGCGCAGACGCGCTATCTCACGGCGAAACAGAGCGTCGACGAGCGCGCCCGTGATCGGCGCGTCCGCGACCGCCTGCGGGCAGCCCTCCCCAGCCACCCTCGTGTGGTCGAAGCCGGCTGTGGCACCGGGCCGACGGTCCCGATGCTGTACGCCGACTGGGAGGTCACGCCCGCCGCCTACCTGGGCGTCGACGCTGCCGAGCGCGTCGTCGCGTTCGCGAACGCCGTCGTGCCGCGGGTGTTGCGGCGGCGCATGCCCGCCGAAACCCGAATCGCGGCCACGCCGGACGGCTGCCGGGTCGGAGACGCCCCGATCAGGTTCGACACCGGGGACGCGCTCGCGCGACTCACCGACGCCACCGCCGACCTCTTGGTGGCGCAGTCGTTTCTCGATCTCGTGCCGCCGGCGGACGCCCTGGACGCGTTCGCCGACGCCCTGGCACCCGGCGGGCTCGCGTACGCCCCGCTGACCTTCGACGGCGTAACCGTGTTGCAGCCATCGCATCCGGCCGACGACCGCGTGCGTGCGGCCTACCACGACGCCATCGACGCGGCCGACGGCCGGACCAGCCGCGCCGGCCGCCGGCTGCTCGACGTGCTCCGCGAGCGCCCGGCGGAGACGCTGCTCGCCGTGGGCGCCTCCGACTGGATCGTGCGCCCCGTGGACGGCGAGTACCGCGCCGACGAGCAGTACTTCCTGGCGTGCATCCTGTCGTTCATCGCGGACGCCGTCCCGGACGCGACCGACTGGCTGGCCACGCGCCGCCAGCAGCTCGCGGCCGGCGATCTCACGTACGTCGCGCACGGCTACGACCTGCTGTGGCGCGCCTGAGACGCCGCCATGATGGTGCTCACCCACATCGCGGTCGGGTTCCTGCTTGCCGCGCCGGTCGCGGCCGCACAGCCGACCCTCGGGGTGCCCGCCGCCGCGGGCGCGCTCGTCGGCGGCGGCGCACCCGACATCGACCTCCTGGTGGGCACCCACCGGCGGACGCTGCACTACCCGGTGCTCGGCTGGGTGGGTGCGGTTCCCGCGGTCGTGATCGCCGCGGTCACGCCGACCGCGCTCACCGTGTTCGTCGGAGTCGGCGCGGCCGCCGCAGCCGTCCACAGCACCAGCGACGTGCTCGGTGCGGGCGACGAACTGCGGCCCTGGGAGCGCACGACGACGGCGGCCGTATACGACCACCACGCCGGCCGGTGGTGGCGCGCCCGATACGTCATCCCCTACGACGGGTCGCCGGCCGACCTCGCGGTCGCGGCCGCGGCGGCGGCGCCGGCGCTGGTCGTCTACGACGGCGTGGTGCGGTGGCTGCTGGCGGCGCTGCTCGCGCTCGGCGCGGTGTACAGCCTGTTGCGTCGCCGCCTCGTTCCGTACTTCGAGCGCGTCGTCTGACCGCTACAGCGGCGCGACGAGGTCCGCCAGCGCCGCGCGCGGGTCGTCGGCCTTCGCCACCCCGCTGGCGAGCAGGACGCCGCTGGCGCCGAGGTCGCCGGCCGACACGACGTCCTCGCCGGTGGTGATGCCCGCGCCGCAGTAGACGTCCACGCTCGGATCGACCGCTTCCGCCGCGGCGACGGCGTCGGAGACGATGTCCGGATCGGCCTGCGAGACCGGCGTGCCGGTGCCGATCAGCGCCGGTGGCTCGACGGCCACCGCGTCGGGGCCGAGCGCGGCGGCGGCGGCGACCTGTGCGGGGTTGTTCGCGCACACCACCGTGTCGAGGCCGGCGCGCTCGGCGGCCGCGACGCTGCCATCGATGTCGGCGAGCCGGCGGCGGTGCTCGGAGTGGTTCAGCAGCGTGCCCACAGCGCCGTTGTCCGCGACCGACTCCGCGAGCACGCTGCCGGTGTGGCTGCCGTGCTCGGTCGGGCTGACGTGTTGGGCGTACGTGGTGGCACCCGTGTCCGCGACGCGACCGATGTCCGCGGGCTGGGGTGCGACCGCGATCGTGGCCGGGGTCGTCTCAGCGACGTCGGCAGCCGCCTCCGCGATGGCGACCGGATCACAGGGGTACGCCTTGAGGTTGACGAGAACGAACATACACGACGAGGGGGCTCCACACCGGAAAAAAGTAGCTATCGCAGCGCTAGCTGTCGTCGCTTTTGCGGCGGACCTTGTCGCCGAGGGTCAGCCCGGCGCTGTCGCCGCCCGACGACCAGTCGGTGTCGCTGGCGTCCTCGGCGCCCGACTCGGTGAGCAGGATCCCGAGGTAGTCTTCGAGTTCCTCGCGCACGTCGTCGCTTGGCAGACTGTCCCCGTGTTCGAGCTTCCGGATGACGCTCGCCTTCTCGTTGAGTTCGTCGGCGAGCTCCTCCTGGCTGAGGCCGGCCTGCTCGCGGGCCGACCGGATCCGGGTGTCGTAATCCCCGGCCAACTCGTCCATCTCGTCGAACATGTCTCTGCGGCGCCGCCCGCCGCTGTTGGTGCCCGAGGACCCGCCGCTGGAGCCGGCGGACTGACTGGACGAGGACGACGTCGAATACTTCGTGCTGGTGGACGAGGAGGACTGGGTCGTGACTTCCGTGCCGAACTCGGCGCAGTCGTCACAGACGTCGATCTCCGCGCCCTCGACTTTCACCGTCTTCGGGCTCGAGACCTCCGTTCCACACATCTCGCACTGGGCCATGCGTGGTGGTAGCCGTGGCCGACGGTTAAAACGCACGCCCGCCTATGCGAGTTGCCGCCACGCGGAGACGAACCGCTGGATGGCGGTGAGATGGCCCACGACAGCGAACACGACGAGCAACGCGACGACCGGCGAGTAGCCGGCGACAGTCGGCGTGATGGCGGCGACACCGGCGGTCACGCCGACGAGTGCGAGCCGGTCGGCCCGCCCCAGCAGGCCGCCGTACACGCGGTCCAACCCGACGGCCTGGGCCTGCGTGCCGAGATACGACGTGAGCAACACGCCGGTCACCGCCGCGAGCCCGAGGCCGAAGGCGTCAACGCCGGCTGCGGCCCCGGTGACCACCACCACGTCGGCGTACCGATCGAGCACGTGATCGAGGAGGTCACCCGCCTCCGAGGCGGTCCCGACCTCCCGCGCGAGTGCGCCGTCGAGCAGGTCGAGCCACCCGTTGAAGAACACGCAGACCGCGCCCACGGCGTACGCGGCTGGGGTGCCGATGTAGAACGCGCCGGCGGCCACCACGGCCAGCCCGAACGCCGCAACGCTGACCGTGTTGGGCGTTGCACCGACGGTCTTTGCGGCCCGCACCCAGGGATCGAGCAGCCGGTTCGCAAGCGGCCGGAACTGATCGAGGGTCATACGTAGTCGGTGTAGTCCACGGTGCCCGCCGACGGCTCGCGGTCCCCGTCGAGGACCGCTTGGATGGCCGCCGCGACCGCGTCGGGGCTGCGGTCGGTGGTGTCGATCTCGTAGACCGCGTCGGCACCGTGGCCGCGGACTGCCTCCGAGAGGATGATCGCCAGCGCCTCGCTGTCGGCGTTCTCGGCGGCTTTCTCCGGTGAGTCACCCCGTTCCTGGAGCCGGGTGGCAAGCGTCTCCGGCGCACACCGCAACACCACCACGGCGTCGAGGTCGTCGAGGCGGTGTGCGAGATGCGATTCGACGAGCACGTCCTCGCGGCCCGCGAAATGGTCGCGGACGGCATCGACGTCCACGATCTTGCTGCCGCGGTCGGCGTCCACGCCGTCGTAGAGCCCTTCGGTGCCGACGAGGTCGTTCAGGTGTGCGACATCCAGCGCGGTGTCCAGCCGGCCGGTGGCGGTCGTCTTGCCCGTCCCGGGGGTTCCGGTGACCGCCACTCTCATGTGTCACACACCTCGTTGAGCACCGCCACCGCGCGCTCGGTCTCCGACCGCGTGCCGGTCGTGATGCGGACGTGCTCGGGCAGCCCGAAGCTGGTGCAGTCCCGCACCAGCACGCCCTCGCGCTTCGCGGCCTCGGCGACCCGGCTGGCGTCGCCCACGTTCGCGAGCACGAAGTTCCCGTGGCTCTCGTAGGTGCGGGCCGCGAGCTCGTCGTGGATGTAGTCGCGGCCCCACGCGACGCTGTCGGTGGTGGCCTCGACGTGGTCGTCGTCGTCCAGCGCCGCAACCCCGGCCTGACACGCGATGACGCTGGCGGCGAACGGCGTCTGAACCCGGGCGTAGGCGTCCGCCCACGAGTCCGGCACGACGGCGTACCCCAGGCGGATGCCCGCCAGCCCGTACGCCTTCGAGAACGTCCGCAACACCGCGATGTCGTCCCGTGGCGCGTGCCCGCCCGCCGGCTGGCCGTCGAACAGCGTGACCGCCGACGGCGTCTCCGTGAACTCGCCGTACGCCTCGTCAACGAGCACGAGCGTGTCCTCGTCCGTGCGGTCGGCCACCGCCACGATCTCGTCGAGCGTGAACCGCGCGCCCGTCGGGTTGTGCGGCGTCGTCAGGTAGACCACGCGCTCGCCGTCGTAGGCGTCTACCACCGCGTCGGCGGTCATCTCGAAGCCGTCCGCGCCCTCGGTGACGTCGTACTCCGCGACGTTCCCATGGTGGAAGCGCGCGCTCATCCCGTAGTAGGTGAACCCCGGCGACGGCACCAACACGCTGTCGCCGGGATCGAGGGTTGCCCGCGCCAGGTAGTCGAGCGCGCCATCCCCGCCGTTGGCCACCCACACCTGGTCGTCGCCCACGTCCCAGCGGTCCGCGAGCGCGCCCGTCAGGTCGGCGTGCACCGCTTTCGGATAGCGGTGGACCCCGGTTGCCGCCTCCCGAATGGCGATGGTTGCCTTCGGGCTCGGCCCGTGGGGGTTCTCGTTCGACGAGAGCTTCACGAACTCCGAGGGGTCACGGCCGAGCTCCCGGGCGACCTCCTCGATACCCCGACCAGCGCGGTATTCGACGTGGTCGGAGAGGTCCCGTAGTTCCATGCTCGGGGTGACGGCCGGCCCATCCTTAAGGATGCCCTCACGCGGCCGGCGCTCGGGTATCATCGGGTTTAGGTGTGTGGTCCGCATGCAGTCCGCTATGGCAGTTATCGAGACAGTCGTCTATGCTGTTCACATGGTGTTCGCCGGGCTGCTAACCGGCAGCGTGTTGTTTACGGCACTGACGGTGCCGCGGATCGCTGACAACATCTCCACGAGCGTCCGGGAAACCATCGCCGGAACGCTGAAGTACATCTCCCGGGGCTCCGCGACCCTGCTGGTTCTGACGGGCGGCTACATGTTCACGATCGCCGGCTACACCGACGGCGGCAAGCTCACGAGCACGGGCACCGGCCACGCCGTCATCGGCATGGTCGTGCTGTGGTTCCTGCTGACCGGGCTCACTGAGGTCGCGGGCAGCCGCATCGAGCGCGGCGACGACGCCACCACGTTCCTCTACGGCGGGGCGGTCCTCGCGGTCGCGTTGCTGCTCGACGCCGGCTGGATCGTCGGCTACCCCTACCTCTGAGGCCGCCGCCCGAGGAGCGTCGGCGTGCAGTCGTGTTTCTGCGGTGTGGTCGCCGGCCGCCGCGCGCTCACAGGCGGGCGGCGATGTGATCGGCAGCCTTCAACGCCAGCGCCGCGATCGTCAGCGTCGGGTTCATCGCGCCCGCCGTCGGGAACACGCTGGACGACGCCACGCTGAGATTCGAAAGGTCGTGCGTGCGCAACCGCGGGTCCACCACGCTCTCGGCGGGGTCGGTGCCCATCCGCGTCGTGCCCATGTGGTGGAACGCCGGCCCGGTGGCCTCGGGGCCGACCGTCCACTCGATGTCGGCCCCGAGTTCGGTGAGGATCTCGCGCTGGATCTCGTTGGCGCGCTCGATGGTGCGGCGCTCGTACGCCGACAGCGACCACACCACGTCCGGAACCGGGTTGCCGTGGGCGTCAGTGCGCTCGGGGTGGAGTCGAACCCGGTTCTCCGGCCTGGGTTGCTGTTCGACGAGTCCGCCGACCGCGATGTGCGTGCCGGAGGCGTCCCGAATGCGGTCGCACATTGCGTCCCCCCAGTCGTCGCCCGACAGCGCCATCTCGGCCGGGCTGGGGCCGGCGTAGTTCAGGAACTCCAGTTTGATCGCGCCCCGCGAGCCGTCCGGCCGGTCGTAGTACTGGTGGCTCTCGGTCGTGTTGAAGCCCACGTGGTTCTGGCGAGTCGGCTCGTCGAGGGTGCCGCCGGCGCCCGCGAACAGGTGGTCCATGAAGTACCGGCCGACCAGCCCCGAGGAGTTCGCCAACCCGTCGGGGTAGCGGTCGCTGTCGGACAGCAACAACAGCCGCGGCGTCTCGATCCCGCCCGCCGCGAGCACGAACTCGGTGGCCGACTGGCGGTGGGTGGTGCCGTCGGGGGTCGCGTACACGGCCCCAGTCACCCGATCCCCCGCGGCGTCGTGTTCGAGGCGCTGGACCGGTGCCTCGTCGATGACGCGCGCGCCGGCGTCGGTGGCACGGTCGACGTGAACGGTCGCATCGTATTTCGCGCCCGACGGGCAGACCGGCTGGCAGGTCCCGTACCCGACACACGCGCGCCGCGTCTCGCGGCCGGCGGACAGTCGCGCGTTCGGCACCGAATGCGTCGCGATGCCCAGGGACTCACAGGCGTCGGCGAACAGCGAATCAGAGTAGCTCGGCGGGAACGCCGGCTGAGGGTGTGGCTGCTCGCGGGGCGGCGCGAAGGGGTTGTCGCTCGCCCCCGACACCCCCAGTGCTGACTCCGCGGCGGCGTAATACGGCTTGAGGGTGTCGTAGTCGAACGGCCAGTCCGCGCCGACGCCGGTGGCCGACGCCAGGCGGAAGTCCTGCTCGTGGAGGCGCATCACCATGCCCTGCCAGTGCAGCGTCGACCCACCGACGCCTTTCACGCGCGCCGCGTTCAGCGGGTAGTATCGGTCGCCGGTGGACGCGTAGGCGTCCCGGGGGCCGCCCATGTCCCACACCGACGCCGGGCCGTGTGCGGGGCGGATCGAGCGCTCCATGCGGCGCTCGCGGTCGGCGGCGTCGAACCGCGGGCCGGCTTCCAGGACGACCACGGTGTGGCCGTCGCTGGCAAGGCGGTCGGCGATCAGCCCTCCGGCCGGCCCGGCCCCGATGACACACACGTCGGCGTTCGGGGACGGTCGCCGGTTCATTGTGGGCCTCGCTGGTAGGACGCAGTGCCACCGGGGTGTCCCGGCGGGTTCTCGATGCCGACGAGCTCGCCGCCGGTGGGCGTGGTGAACAGCGCGTACAGGAGTTCGTTCACGAGGTAGTATCGGACGCGCTCGCGGTCGCTCCCGTCGGGGTCCGGGTCAGCGGTGTCGACGCCGAACCCGGATAGCAGGTCGTCGGCGCGCTCCGGGTCCAAGGCCGCGAAGTCGGCGTCTGCCCACGACTGGCAGTACGCGTCAAGCGCGTCGACGGCGTCGGCGACGCCGCTGGCGTACGAGCGGTGCTCGCGCACACGGGCGCCGCTGTACTCCCTGACGAACGACTCGACGCCGTCGAGTTGGCTCGGGTAGACGACGGCGGCGACGGCGACGAGCGTGTCGCTCACGTGGTCGTCGATGAGGGGACCACCGGAGTCGTTCGAAAGGGTGACACCTGCGCCGGCTGCGACGCCACCGGCGGCCAGCGCCGCGAGCACGTCTCGGCGCGTTAGCTCCATTCACCGTGTATTAGGTGAGCCTAAACTTCAGGATTGCGTTCCCGGCACGCCGCCCACTACGCGGGCGGCTCGCGCACAACCGTGTGTTCGAGGGTACCGACGCCCTCGACGGACGCCGCAACGCGGTCGCCGTCGGTGAGCTCGCCCACGCCCGGCGGCGTCCCAGTCAATACCACGTCGCCCGGCTGCAGCGTCACGAACGCCGTGATCTCGGCCAGCAGCGTGGGCACGTCGAAGACGAACTGCGAGATCGACCCGGACTGGCGGCGCTCGCCGTTGACGTCCAACGTCACGGTCGCGTCGTCGGGCACCTCGTCGGGGGTTGCGACCACCGGCCCGAGCGGACACGATCCGTCGAACGCCTTGCCGCGGACCCAGTTCTGCTCGCGGTCCTGGTCGGTGCGGTTGGACACGTCGTTGGCGACAGTGTACCCCTCGACGGCCGCCATCGCAGCCCCGGCGTCGAGGTTGCGGGCCTGGGTGCCGATGACGACCGCGAGCTCCGCCTCGTGTTCGACGCGTGTGTTCGGCGGGAGCGGCGTGGCGTCGCTGTGACCCGCGACCGTAGTGGGTGGCTTCAAAAACAGCAGTG
Organism: Halobacterium sp. BOL4-2; assembly: GCF_016917835.2. Classification (GTDB taxonomy): domain Archaea; phylum Halobacteriota; class Halobacteria; order Halobacteriales; family Halobacteriaceae; genus Halobacterium; species Halobacterium salinarum. Next base: position 765,966 of record NZ_CP070332.2, read on the forward strand.
GGCGGTCCGGAACGTCGGCGTCCCGCTCGTCGGCGTGCGCCGCGTAGTTGCGGCCCACGCAGACGACCTTCGACGGGTCACACGGCGGCAACACGTCCACATTCGCTCGGTCGAACGCACGCCCGGCGGCGGCGACGACCTCCGCATCGGGGTCGTACTCGCCGACCCGCACAGCGCCGGCCGGCGTGCGAAAGCGCATTCGGTGCACGCCCCCGGGTTCCGGCGGTGGTCGCTTCAGGGTTGTGGCACCGGCAGCCCCCGAACACCGCAGCGCGCACATTTAAGGGCTGTTCCGGCGTACAGGGGGATGTTATGGAGCTTACTTGGTTCGGACACTCGACGTGGCGCGTAACAGTCGGCACCACCGATCTCCTCGTCGACCCCTTCTTCGACAACCCCCACACCGACACCGCTCCCAGCGAGGTCGCTGTCGACCACGTCCTGCTCACACACGGCCACGCCGACCACATCGCACACGTCGGCGCGTTCGCCGACACCCACACCGTCGGCACCCCCGAAGTGACCGGCTACGTGGCCGACGAAACCGGCGTCGAAGACACCACCGGGATGAACCTCGGGGGGACCGTCGAGCTCGGCGACGCGTTCGTGACGATGGTGCGGGCCGACCACACCAACGGCCTGGAAACCGGCTACGAATACTCCGGCGGAACGCCCGTCGGCTACGTCATCTCGGACGCCGCGCCCACGCAGACCGGCGACGGCGACGCCACGACGTTCTACCACGCCGGCGACACCAGCCTCCAATCCGAGATGAAAGACGTTATCGGTCCCTACCTCGACCCGGACGCCGCCGCCGTCCCGGTCGGCGACCACTTCACAATGGGGCCGATGCAGGCCGCTGTCGCCGTCGACTGGCTGGACGTTGATGTCGCGTTCCCGATGCATTACGACACCTTCCCGCCCATCGAGGTCGACACCGCGGACTTCGAACGCGAGGTGAACGCCACCGGCAGCCAGGCCGACGTTCACGTGCTCGACGGCGACGAAACGGTCGACCTCTCGGACGCGCTGTAAAACCAGGCTGCACTCCCACCGGCGTATTTTGACGTGTATGACCGAATCAACAGCGGCATCGGCTTCACTCCGCTATTGGCTCCCCTCACGGTTCCGTTGGTCTCCCCAGCCGGACACAGCCATGTTTTTAGTTCCTGTCTTTTGTATTATGATATGATGGCGTGCACCCGTCGGAAGGCCCTGGCTGCAGTAGGGACGACCCTCTCGCTGTCCGGCTGTGCGAGGATCGCTCGCCCGTCGTCAGAACGGGCGGCAGCCACAACTAACGAGCCGAGTGACACTGAACACGCGGTTGAGACGCATTCAAAGCCGACGTTCGTGGGTGAATCGTTCCCGCTCTCGGTAGAAGAAGACGCAAACACCGTTGACGAACTAGCGGATGCCAGTCTCGTTTTCGTATCCCCCGAGACGTCGTTGAGCGACCGGAAACTCGTTGATGCCGTCTGTGGTGGATCGCTGATTGCGTTTGTCGGATCCGAGGCGGGCAAGCAGCTGGGGGCAACCCTCGACGAAGGAAATGCCCGTCAGTGTCTCCCGTACGCCACCGAGGGTGGCAGCGGTGCCGTCGTCGCGGGTGTTCATCCAGCAGCGGGTGAGTTGGTGACACATTATTACGGGTCCTCAGGGGACAACACCCAGCAGTACAAGTACAGCGCCCTGAACGACTTGAGTTCGTATTTCAGCTCCGATCAGTGAACTGCCTCGGGGCCAAGCCCCGCGGCACTCGGCCTGCTCCGACCCGTACGCGGTCGTTGGCAGTGGATCGTTGGGCTGGACTCGACGACCGCGAGAAATCACAGCGGGCAAGCGCGGCGGGGTTGTGCCGCCCGACGAAGCATATGCCCCGAACAGCGTTGCTGGAGGGGCCGCGTGACCACGTACGAGGGACATCCGTCGCTGCCACGACCGCAGCTCTCGGAACCGATCCCGCCGGAAGAACAACGCTTACACTGGCGGCGGGCGATCATCGAAACGCAATGACCATCGAAGTAACCAGCACCTCGGCGGACGGCTACACGACTCAGTCCCGAATCGGGGACTTCGAACTGACCATCGACGCCACGGACGAGGACGGCCCGAACCCGAACGCGACGCTGCTGGCGGACTACGCGTCGTGTTTCATCCCGGCGTTCCGCGTCGGCGGCCAGAAGGAAGGCTTCGACGACCTCGGCCGCATCGACATCGACGTGGAGGGTGACCTCGACGACCACGACGACCTCACCGCGATCCGGTTCCACCTGCTCGTCGAGGAGGACCTCGACGACGAGGCGTTCGACGCCATCGCGGACCGCGCCGAGGACATCTGCCACGTGCACAGCGCGCTCCGTGCGGACCTCCACGCGGAGCTGTCCGCCGAGACCGGCGCGTTCTGAGCGCGCGATCCGAGCGGCAGCCGACACACCAGCTTGTTCTTTGCGCGGGCGTCGCAGCATACAAACACGTCCCCATCGTAGCCGTGGGTATGACTGCCGATTGGCAGGACCGCATCGTCGGCGCTCGCATGAGCGTCGACGACGCGTTCGCCGACCGCGTGCAGGCCTCTGATCTCTCCCGCCCACAGTGGGGGCTCGTGATGACGGCCGTCGAATTCGAGTTCCAAGACCCCGACGACCCGGCTGCCGCCCGGATCGTCGCCGACACGTCCGGCCTCGAGCACGTGTTGCCGGAGATGGAGACGGTCGACAGACAGATGGCACCCGGCGGGCCGGCCGGTGGCGGGTCCGGAACCAGTTCGGGGGTCGTTGACGGCATCAAGAACGCGCTCGGCCTCGGCGATGACGGCGGTGGGGACCACGAGGCACTCGCCACCGAGGCCGAAACGCTCGCAAGCGCCTACGCCGACGAACTCCAGGCGCATCTCGAAGACGAAGGCCGATTCGATGCGGTGCGCCAGGCGGCCGCTGACGCCGAATAGTCGGGTCGCCGGATCACTCGGCGTCGGCACCGAACAGCGACAACTCTTCGGCGTCGTGAGCGGTCAACAGCTCCGCGACGAGTTCGTCGTAGGACTCGTCGTCGGACTGCAGAGCCTCGAGTCGCTGCACGGTCTCCTCGCTGAGTATGACCTTCGGCATACGCATCTGTAGGCTGTGACACACCATAAATCCGGGGGCGGGAAGGTTTTTGCCAGTGCGCGCCGATCGACCACCCATGAGTGACGGCTTCAACCTCGACCTCCGGCGCGCCGAGGACGAACTCGACACCCCGGCTGACTTCGACGGCAACGTCACCCTGGGTGTGCTCGACGGCACCACACCCGACGAAGAATGGGTCGAGGAGGTCACCCGTGGGAACGTACTCTTCTTGGCCGTTGATGGCGACCTGAACGCGCTCGCCGAGGGGTTTGCGGGCACGGTCAAAGACGCCGGCGGCTCCCTCGTACATTTCCGGGAGTTCCTGGTCGTGTCACCGCCGGACGTGGACGTCGACGCCGGCCGCCTGTAGGACGACCAGCCGGCTACCAGGTGAGCCCGTCGTAGGTCAGGTCCGCCTGCGGGTCCACGACGCGCCGGCCGTCGACGACGACGCGCTCGGCCATGGCGTCGAACTCGTCGTCGAGGGCCGCGAACTCGTCCCAGTCGGTGACCACGACGGCCCCGACCGCGTCGGCGAGCGCGCCCGCCGCGCTGTCGGCGTACGTGACCTCGGGGCGCTGCTCGGCCATCTTCTCGGCCGCCACGGGGTCGTACGCGACCACGTCAGCCCCCCGGTCCTGGAGCCCGTCGATGACCGGGACCGCGCGCGTGCCGCGGATGTCGTCGGTGCCCGGCTTGAACGACAGCCCCAGGACGGCGACGCGCTCGCCGGCAACGTCGACGTGACCGTCCAAAAGCGAAAGCAGGCGTTCGGGCTGGCGGTCGTTGACCTCGACGGCGGCCTCCAACATCGCCGGCTCGTAGCCCGCGTCCTTGGCAGCCGCCGTGATGGCCGCAACGTCTTTCGGGAAGCAGCTTCCCCCCCATCCGACCCCGGACCGGAGGAACTGGCCGCTGATGCGGTCGTCCTCGGCGATCGCGTCGGCAACCTCGTAGGCGTCGACCCCGAGCTCCTTGCAGATGTTCCCCAGATCGTTGATGAGGCTCACCTTCGACGCCAGAAACGCGTTGTTGGCGTACTTGATCATCTCGGCCTCCCGCAGCCCCGTCTCCACCACGGTCGCATCGCCGGCGTCCGCGAGCAGTGGCTCGAAGACCGCGTGCAACTGGTCGTAGGCGGCGTCACGGCGCGCGCCGAACACCACCTTATCCGGGTGGCGGAAATCGTCCACAGCAGACCCCATCCGCAGGAACTCCGGATTCATCGCGAGCAACGGGTCGTCGAATCCGGCGCTCACGAGCGCGGATTCGACCACGTCCTCGGTCGTCCCGGGAACAACCGTGCTTTTGACCACGACCATGTGGTCGTCGGCTCCGGCCAGCGCCTCGCCAAGCGACGCCGCCCCGGATTCCATGATGGACGTGTCGATGCTCCCGCCCTCACGCGCCGGCGTGGGGAGCGCGAGGAACGTCACGTCCGTGTCACGAACCGCCTCGTAGTCCGTGGTGGCGCGCAGTCGCGTCCCAGCGTGTGCGTCGATCCGCTCGGCGAGCCCGGGCTCGTGGATCGGTGCGTCGCCGTCGTTGATCGCCGCGACGACGTCCGCGTCCACGTCGACGTTCACGACGGTGTGTCCGAGCTCGGCGAAACACGCCGCGATCGTCGTGCCGACGTACCCACTCCCAACGATGCTCACGTCCATCCAGTGGTCACCATACGCACCGGTACTCAGCGGCTACACAAAGTTGATTCGCCACACTGCAGGGGGGTGTCGTCAGGGTCGCCCCGCGAAGATCGCGTCCGCCGACGTCTCGTTCCGGTTGAACGACGTGATCGTCGCCTGGATCACGTCCCCGGGGGAAACGCCGGCCGGCACGTCGGTGGTGAACACGACGAATCCCTCGACCTTCCCGACGGCGACACGGTCACCGGAGTGATGATCAGTGAACTCCGTCACCCCGAACTCGTAGGTCTCGCCCAGCGACACCGGCGGTGTGCGTTGCTGGGCGTCCCGGTGTGCGCGCTGGGACTGCCCGGCCGACGACCCGCTGCGACGCCGCCACCCAACCCCGACCGCGAGCAGACAGAGCACCGCCGCCCCGGCACCGATCATGAGCGTGTTCATGCTGCCAGCATCCCAGCGCGCGCCCTACAAGCCATCGACTCAGCGCCGCCGCCTCAGCCCCGACACGAACCGCGACAACTCGGCCGCGAGACCGAACAGCGCGACTTCGACCCCGAGTGCAGGCGGTAACGCGAGCGTCCTGCCTAGAATGCGGCAACGACCATCGGCGTACCCCGTTTTAAGACCGTGGTGTGCGTACTACGGGTATGCCACTCAAACAAACCGGGCGTGCGGACGCGATCACGGAGATCGACCGCTTCGAGGGCGGTGTCGGCTGGATCGCGTACCCAGAGGAGACCATGCAGCGCGCGAGCCACGCGCTCGCTGTCCCGCCAGCCGACGACGAGGACGCCGAGGCCGACGTCTGGGTGATCGATCCGGTCGACGGCGACGGTGTCGACGAGCTGCTCGCGGAGCTGGGAACCGTCACCGGCGTCGTCGTGCTGATGGACCGCCACGCCCGGGACGCCGAAGCCGTCGCCGACCGCCACGACGTTCCGATCTACGTGCCCTCGTACGTCGACCCCGAGATCGACGCCCCTACCCAACCCATCACCGGATCGCTGCCCGGCACCGACTTCGAGCTCGTGCGCACCGTCGACTGGCCGATCTGGGACGAGGCCGCGCTCTACGACGGCGAAACGCTCGTCGTCGGGGACCTCGTCGGCACGGTCGACTACTTCCTGACTGGCCGCGAGCACGTCGGCGTCCACCCGATGCTCCGGATCGCGCCGCCGTCGCCGCTGACCGACTTCACGCCCGACCGCATCCTCACCGGACACGGTGACGGAATCATGCAGACCGCCGCCCGCGACCTCGAATACGCCGCCGACGGCGCGCGCCGTCGCGCACCGAAGGCGTGGCTGAACAGCCTGTCCTCGATGCTGTCGTAGGCGTCGGCATCGGTCACTTGTTCAGGCGCTCGATGCGGCGGGTCTGCTCGCGGTGCAGGGTCACAATCAGATCCGACAGCAGTCCGAACATCAACAACTGCACCCCGAACAGCACGCTCACCCCCGCGACGAGTGCGATCACCTCGTGGCTGACCCCGTGCAACAGCCAGTCGTACGCCACGTATCCCGCAAGCGCCACGCCGAGCGTGCCGAACCCCGCGCCGATGCTCCCGAAGTAGAACAGCGGGTTGGACGTTTTCGCGAGACTGTACAGTGTTAGGATGATGCGCGCCCCATCCGAGATCGGGTGCAGATTGGTCTCCGAGTCGTCGGGCCGCGCCCGGTAGGTCGTCGGCACGACCCGGGTCGTGATGTTGTGCCGCGAACACTCCACGGCCATCTCCGTCTCGATACCGAACCCCTCCGCCGAGAGAAACATTCGGTCGAACGATTCAGCCGTGAACGCCCGGTAGCCGGAGAGAATGTCGCCGTAGTCTTCGCCGTGGATGCGGTAGAACGCGCGATTGATGAGGCGGTTCCCGATCTGGTTGAGGGTGCTCATCGCGCCCGGCCGCATGTCAGCCGTGCGATCGCCGACAACGTGTTCGGCTTCCCCAGCGACGAGTGGATCGAGGAGGCGTGACGCCTGCGCGGGCGGGTTCGTGCCGTCGCCATCCAACAGCAGCACATACGCCGCCTCGATCAGACTCACGCCCTCGCGGACGGCCTGCCCCTTCCCGTCGCCGGACTGCTGGACGACTTCCGCGCCGTGTTCGGCCGCGACAGCCGCCGTGTCGTCGGCCGAGTTTCCGTCCACGACGAGGACGTGGCCCACGCCGACCTCGAAAAGCCCGTCGATCACGTCGGCGATGGTCGCCGCTTCGTTCCGCGTCGGAACGAGCGCGCACACCTCCTCGTACTCCTCGCTCATTACGTTGGCGTGGACGGGGTGACCGCAAAAACGTTTTCTTCGACTGCGAAGAAACGCCGTATTGATACGTAGCCGAGGCAAACCTGACGCCGACGAACAACCCGTGGGTTACCTATGAGATACGGTCGAACGTCGATCATTCACTTTCTCTCGAAGCTCGTCATGTCGTTCTCGGGGTTTGTCGCGACAGTCGTTTTGACTCGGACGCTCGGCCAAGAGCAGTACGGCACGTACGTGGTCGTACTATCGGTTCTGTCCTGGGTCGTTATCGGAGGGAAACTCGGGCTCCCACAGGCGGTTCGGAAGCGAGTCAGCGAAGCAGACGGTGGAAATTACGTCGTTTCTGGGGCGCTGGCACAAGTCGGCCTGTACGCAGTAGTGGCCACCTGCATCTGGATCACACGTCCCTACCTGAACGACTTCATGGGCCTCAGCGTGACCTGGGTGCTCGTTTTGATGCTCGCAGTTCGACTCGCTCTCGGCTTCGTGCGAACTGTCCTCGAGGGGCAGCATCTTGTTCACGTTTCAAGCGTCCTTTCGCCAGTCGAGTGGACGAGCCGGAGCGTCGTACAGGTCGCGCTCGTTCTGTCTGGGTCCGGCATTGCGGGTGCCTTTGCTGGTTACATTGTGGGCGCCATCGTGGCGGTTATCATTGGTGCGTACTTCGTATCGATTCCCGAGAGACTGCCCTCTCGCCACGAATTCTCCCGTCTCAAGTCCTATGCGCAGTTCTCCTGGCTCGGCTCCATCAAAGGACGAACGTTCCTCTCAATGGACACCATCGTTCTCGCAGTGTTCGTTTCCAACAGTTTCATTGCGGTCTACGAGGTGGCGTGGAATTTGGCATCACTGTTCGCCATATTCGGCATCTCCATCTCAAGGACGCTGTTCCCGGAGATGAGCGAGATCTCGTCCAACGAAGGGACGGAAGACGAAATCGCAGGGCTTCTCCGCGTCAGTTTGGCGTATTCCGGGCTGTTCATCATTCCGGGGCTAGTTGGCGCCGCGCTCCTCGGCGACCTCGTTCTCACCATCTACGGCCCCGGGTTCGACACTGGCTACTACGTTCTCATCGTTCTCACGTTTGCCCGCCTCTTGTATGGGTATATGGGGCAGTTCCTCTCTACCATCAACGCACTCGACTATCCGGGCCGGACGTTCAACATCAACGCTGTCTTCGTCGTGGTGAACCTCATGCTGAACCTCACTCTCACGTGGCAGTTCGGCTGGTACGGGGCAGCAGCAGCGACGACAACGTCGGCGGGTATGGGCTTGATGCTGGGGTACTACTACGCGAGACAGGTGGTCGACGTCACCATCCCGTTCATGGAAGTCGGAAAGCAGTGTTTGTCGGCGGTTATTATGGCTGCCATCGTGAGTGTCGGCCGACTCAATACCGCCGAATCACTGCCAGTTGCGGTCGTACTCGTCGGGATCGGCGCTTGTGCTTATTTCGCGTCCTTACTCGCTCTCTCTCGGGAGTTCCGCACGACTGTTGAGGATAACCTCCCCTTCCAGTTCCCCACGATCGGACCATGGTAGACCGGTCACTTCATCACTCTCGATCCTGCTACGAAAGGGTATATGAGGACGAACGTTCGGGAGTGGCTCGCGGAGATGCGACAACGGTTCCGTGAGAACCCCGTCCGCGCCCCACTCTACGTCGTGTACACGTGGTACCTAGTGATATGGTACGCAGTGACTTCACGGATGTCACTTGGAACCAACGTTTACGAGCGAGACTGGGACGTGCTCCTGATTCTCGACGCTTGCCGTATCGACACGCTCCGAGAGGTTGCCGACGAGTACGAATTCATTGACGACGTGGAGACAATGTGGTCAGTTGGGAGTCAGTCAGACGAATGGATGGCGAACACGTTCACAGAGGAGTATCGGTCAGAGATCGAGAAAACACACTACGTGACTGGGAACGGCCACGCCAGCCAACTATTTGAGCGCCACAACCTTCCGCCGAAGAACAACACGACTCCGCTCGACGTCTCCCGATGGAACCTCGAAGATCTCTCGACCTTCGACGCCGTCGACATGGTATGGCAGGACCATCACGACGAGACATACGGGGTAGCGCTCCCGCGAAGCATGACCGATCACGCCATCCAGGCGTCTCGGGATAACAACCCAGACCGACTGATGGTCCACTACATGCAGCCCCACCGACCGTACATCGGGCACGCGATACGCGAGGGCAGGCCTCCGACCGAACTAGAGCAAGAGGGGTACGAACAACTCGAAGCTGGTGAAGCCGACAGAGACGTAGTCTACGACATGTACCGGGAGACACTCAGGTTCGTCCTCGACGATATCGAGGAGCTGCTGGAGAACCTCGACGCCGAAACCGTCGCGATCACTGCAGATCACGGTGAATCATTTGGTGCGTGTGGGGCCTATGGTCACCCGGAAGGGTTCCCCTATCCGATCGTAAAGAAGGTCCCTTGGGTGGAGACGACAGCGACTGACGAACACTCCAGAGAACCCGACGTGGAGTCGTCTCAGACTGATCAAATCGATGTCGAGGAGCATCTTGAGGATCTCGGCTATCGTTGATTCGACCGATCTTATCGGCGGCCTCACGTACGAACGTATTTAAATATTCGTCTGTAACCGCGATTCATGCAAGCAGTCGTGCTCGCTGCGGGTGAAGGAACCCGACTCCGTCCACTGACAGAAGACAAGCCAAAGGGGATGGTAGAGATAGCCGGGAAACCGATCCTCACGCACTGTTTCGAACAGCTCGTTGCGTTGGGTGCTGAGAAGATCGTCGCCATCGTTGGCTATCGGAAGCAGAACATCATCAGCCATTACGGCGACGAGTTCGACGGGGTTCCGATCACCTACGCGCACCAGCGCGAGCAGAACGGACTAGCGCACGCCCTGCTCAAAGCCGAAGAACACGTCAACGAGGACTTCATGCTGATGCTCGGGGACAACATCTTCAGGGCGAACCTGGAGGACGTTGTGAGCCGCCAACAGGAGGAGCGGGCGGACGCAGCGTTCCTTGTCGAGGAAGTCGGTTGGGACGAGGCCAGCCGATACGGCGTGTGTGACACCAACGATTACGGAGAAATCCAGGAAGTCGTCGAAAAGCCGGACGACCCGCCGTCAAACCTCGTGATGACGGGGTTCTACACGTTCTCTCCGGCGATCTTTCAGGCGTGTAAGCTCGTGCAGCCGTCGGATCGAGCGGAGTATGAGCTCTCAGACGCGATCGATCTGCTGATCAAAAGCGGGCGGACCATCGATGCGATCCCGATGGAAGGCTGGCGGATTGACGTCGGATATCCGGAAGACAGGGACGAAGCAGAAAGTCGGCTGCAGGAGGCCGAGGCGTGACAGCAGTCGTCCTCACGGTCGGTGAAGAGACGCGACTCGAATAGGGAAAACCCGGGCGAAGCCGTTAGTCCCAGTGGCTGGCCGGCCACTCATGGAGCACGTCACGGCGGCGGGCCGCGGTGTGGTGAATAGGGTCGAACCCGTCGCCGGCTCCGGCAGAGGACGTATAGTCATGCACCGATCAGGGATCTTCGGTGGCGAACTCAATCACGATATGCTTGCATTGATAACTCAAAACGCCCGTGATTTCCGCGCTCACGGATGTCGAACCCACACAGGAGGTGCTGCAAACGTGAGCAAAGTCGGGTCGGGCACCCGTAGTCGGCGTTTCCGCGCTCAGTGACGCCAATCGAGCTCTTGAACTCGGCTCCGAAGCCCCACAATTGGAGGCGAGAAATCGGCTAGACGAAGGTGTATCTTCTGTCGTTCGCGTGTAACGTGTTGATGCGCTCGGGTAGAACATTAACAAGCCGCGTAATACGACAAATGAGACCACAGTAGGTTAAGCGCAAGATCGGTTATAACCCCGAAATAATATTGCGGGGTGTACTCTATCTTAGTAAGATGGAGGCTGATATTCTGGGATTGGTTCCCGCAAGAGGAGGGTCAAGTCGAGTAGAGCGAAAGAATATCCGCGACGTAGGAGGGAAACCACTCATTGCCCACACTATTGAACAAGCCCAGAAGTCCGAGACCATATCACGGACTGTCGTGTCTACTGATGACGAAGAGATAGCAAGGGTAGCTCGAGAGTATGGTGGTGACACTCCGTTCATCCGCCCCACAGAGTTTGCAACAGATACCGCATCAAGCGCGTCAGTAGTCACGCATGCACTCGACCAACTCGAAGACCATGGCGAAGAGTTCGACTCGATTTGTCTACTGCAGCCAACATCGCCACTGAGGTCAGCAACTGACATTGATCAATCAATGCGTAAATTCCACCAGTCGGATGCGCATACCCTACTAAGCGTTAGTGAGTTTACAGAGCCGCCCCAGTATGCCGTTCAAAGAAACGGAGCAGGATATCTTGAAGAGCGATATGATCCAACGCTGCTGTTCTCCGACTCGTACGTACGTGAGCAAGATATCAACGATCTACTATATCCGAACGGCGCAATATTTGTGTCCTCAGTGGACTCCTGGCGGGAGAATAAGACGTTCTACAGCAGCAAAACAGAGGCATTCAAAATGCCACCGAGACGGTCGCTGCAAATCGACGAAGAGTGGGAACTAGAGCTGGTGGACGCGTTCGTCACGCATTGAAATCGCCTGCAGTTTGGAGGGGATCACCATGACCAACAATAAGTATATGAGTACAAGCGCAAATCAGCAACACATGGGGAAAAAGCTAGTCACCTTTCTGACTACAAGGGCGCAGTACGCCCGAATCAAAACCGTACTATTGGGACTTCAAAGGTCGCCTGAGTTCAGTTTGGAAGTTGTGTTATCTGGCGGAGCAACCGTACACGACTACGGAGATCTTAGACCGGTTCTTGAGGGCGACGGGGTAGATATCGACCACGAATTGACCAATCTGCTTGACGGTGGCTCTCCCGTTGCTCAAGCGAAAACAACAGGTCTTGAATTAATAGAATATTCGAGCGTTATCAACAGATCTGATGCTGACGCGTTGATACTAACTGGGGACCGATTCGAGACGATGGCAGCGACCTTAGCAGCGTCATACCAGAACGTTCCTGTCTGTCACTTTGAGGGCGGCGAGATTACTGGTTCAGTCGACGACAAAGTCCGGCATGCAACGACAAAAATGTCGGATTACCACTTCGTATCGACCGAACGGAGCGAGAAAATCGTACGAAGTCTCGGTGAACACCCAGATACGATTTATCGAACCGGGTGCCCCTCAATTGACATTGCTGCAGAGATCGAACAAAATCGTGCGGACAACTACGATCCCCAAGAAGAATATGGAGGAGTCGGCGATCGAGTTAACGTAGATGAGCCATATATCGTTGTACAGTACCATCCGATACCAACCAAGTACCAGAGTAATTACGAAAAAACGAGATCACTGGTTAACGCGGTGGATAAATCCGATGTAAATGTATTTTGGTTCTGGCCAAATATGGACGCCGGGACAGATCAGGTTTCTAAGGCCATACGAGAGTACCGAGAGGCGGAGTCTCCAGATGGTGTACGGTTCTTCATCAACCTCGAACCCGAAGACTACCTAACACTTGTCAGTAACGCGGCTTGTGTCGTCGGAAATTCAAGTGTTGGAATAAGAGAATGTTCGTACTTCGGAACCCCTGTTGTAAACGTGGGAAGTCGCCAATCGAATAGAGAGCGCGGGCCGAACGTTGTGGACGTTGAGTGTGAAATGTTGGCAATCAAAGAAGCGCTCAGATCCCAGATTGAACACGGTGAGTACGACTCCAGCTTCATTTACGGATCCGGAGAAGCGTCCAGCAAGATAATTGATGTTCTATCTTCGATCACATTTGAACGAAAAGATCCGATGAGTCCCGAGCAGATCGGGATACAACCGGAAGTAAAAGATAGCTCGGCGAGGTAGCCCATGCTAGGCATGAACGGAATCCAAATCGGTACCGACGAAGCACCGTTCGTAATAGCTGAGGTCGGAATCAACGCAGGCGATGATCTCGAACTGGCGAAGCGTTTTATCGAGGTGGCTGCAAACGCCGGCGCGGACGCGGTGAAATTCCAAACACACCTCCCCGGGAAAGAGATGGTTGCAGAGGAGATGGAGAAAATCGGTGCTGGTGAAGTCTACGAGGACGTCTCGGGTAGTTCGTTTTCGAGGGGTGAGCACCGAGCGTTACAGTCCCACTGTAAGCGCACTGGAGTCGAGTATTTGTCAACCCCATTTTCCGTGGAAGCAGTTGACTGGCTGGAAGAGCTTGACGTCTCCGCGATCAAGATCGGGTCTGGAGAGCTGACGAATTACCATCTGCTCGGTCGAGCAGCAGAGGTAGGCGTGCCACTGTTGGTCTCTACGGGAATGAGCGACTACGAGACCATCAGTGATACCGTGGATTTCCTTCGAGAGCGAGGTGCTGAGTTCTCGTTGCTCTACTGTGTCTCGGAGTACCCTACCGACCCGGAAGACTTCCAGATAGACACTATTCGGGAGATGAAGTCGAGATACAACGTACCGGTTGGTTTCTCCGACCATTCAAAAGGTGTGGAAGCTTCCGTGATTGCGATGGCGAGGGGTGCAGATTTCGTCGAGAAGCACTTCACTATTGATCGGCGGCTCCCAGGTCCAGACCAAGAAGTTTCTATCGATCCCGAGCAACTAGAGACCCTAGGGAACTACGCCGAGCTCATTGACAGCACACGAGGCCACGAGAAGTTCATCACTGAGGAGGAAACGGATGTCCAGGCATGGGCCCGGCATAGTGTGGTGCTAAAGCACGATGTCGAGAATGGGCAGAAGCTTACGGAAAATGACCTGACTACGAAACGTCCGGGTACTGGTGTAAGCGCAGACCGATTTTACGAGGTCGTTGGACGAGTTGTAAATGCGAACCTCCCTTCCGGAGCTGTCCTCAAGGAGGACGATCTAGCAGACGAGTGAACACTCAGAAAATGAAAGAGAGGTTACGTCACAGACAGACAACGCGTCCCAAACACCTAGTTAAATGATATAATGCGTACGGTTCCAGAGGTCCACGAAACATTCAACGACATCGAGTCAAAGTTCGGCTTATTTGATCGAACAGTCGCGGGTGTCCAATACTGGGAGCGTGTCCGAAACGACATTTACGACAACGTTTGTCTTTCACTGGGCATTTTTGAGGAGGCCGGCCCAGAGCTGGGAAGCTCTTGGAAAGATCGATTTCGGGGCCTTTACCTGCTTTTCCGTAATGTACTCGTGAAGAACCCATACCTTACTGGCGACCACGACTTTCTCTTTTATGCACATCCCCGGAGAAAGCAGCGAGATGACGGCACATGGTTTGATTTGTATACAGATCCAGTGTTGGAAGGCAGCAATCTTGATGCAGTCTCAGTGGAGTATGACCACAAGTTGAACCATTATACTCCGCCGTCTACCTCTCTTCTTCGGTACACTGACTTCATTGAGTACCTGGGTACTCTGTACAAGATGGTATCCCGCTACTCCATCCCGGAGACAGAAGTGGATTATTTGAAAAACGCTGAGCAAGAGTTCAAAGAGCAGTTCGGTGTTGCAGTTGATCTCGTTGGGACAGTTCGGGATGAGCTTGCTGAGCGACAAGCGCTCCTGCCGCTCTACGACGCCCTTTTGCGGCGAGTAGACCCAGAGGTGGCTGTTCTGGTAGTCAGCTATGGAAAAGAATCGTTTATTGAAGCGTGTCAGAGGCGAGGCGTTCCTGTTGTAGAGCTACAGCACGGCTCAATCTCTAAGTATCACTTTGGATATTCGTTGCCGAACAACAGACAAAAAGTGGCGTTCCCGGACTATTTTTTTACTTTTGGCCCGTTCTGGCGTAATCGGTTTGATCTACCATTGGACTCTGAAAACGTCTACGACGTTGGGTATCCATATTTGGAGAGAGAAGCGGATAAAGTCCAGGACCAAGAAGATATTATATCAGACATTGGTCCGCAGATACTGTTTATTTCACAAGAAACTATCGGCGCAAAATTATCAAAATTTGCAGCAGAGACATCCGAGCTAGTAGGAGACGAGTATTCGATTATTTATAAACTACACCCGGATGAGTACTCCACCTGGGAAACGAAGTATCCGTGGCTGATCAACTCGCCAATCGAAGTCCGTGGGCCTGAATCCGACTCCCTTTATGAGCTATTCGCGAAAGCAGACATCCAAGTGGGAGTTTACTCAACGGCAGTTTACGAGGGACTCTACTTTGAACTTGACACGTACGTAGTCAATACTGGAGGCGTCCATAATATTGAAGATTTGATTAATGAGGGAGTTGTTACTTCTGTTTCTTCTCCAGAATCATTCTATGTCGAATTAAAAGAAGGAGCAACTGCAGAGTATAACCCAAGCCGATTCTTCAAGAGTGACTCAACTAACAACGTCAAGCAAAAACTACGCTCCATTCTAAATCAAGAGCGAGATAGTGAGTGATCAGTCGCAAATACATGACCGACCACGACGATCTTCACCAACAGATTGGGGCTATTTGTAACCCAGGGCAGAGAGCCTATCCCTCGCGTTAGCACTATGACTACGCTCAGCAAAGTCTTCTTTCGGAGTGTAATCACTATTCCCTTTTCCATCAATCCTAACCCACGGAACGTTGCGGACTTCGCCGGTAGGGATCCCGCGAGGGTGGCCATACACTCCAGATTCACCTAATCCGTTCCCGTGATCTGATGTTAGGACAATGTCTGCGTCACAGGAGCGCTTCAGTAAATCAACCTCCTCAAGCAGTACCTCTAAGTTGTGTCTGTATGCGGTCCAGATTTCTTTCCGACTAGCGTCCCCGTATCTGATCTGATCCCATACGTCCTTGGACTGGTCCGGAGTACCGCCATCTCCGAAACCCTGATCGTAACCATCGTAGAGCTCAGCATGATCAAAGAACGGTGCATGAGGCTGCATGTAGTGGACTACAATTTGGTCTATGTGATACTCGTCTTTGTTTTGCCAAACTCCTATCACCCTGTCAGTCAACGGGCGAGGAGGCATCGTGGATATCTTCGCCTCCTGCCAATGACTTCTCCATAACTCGTCTAAGAGTCCGAATTTAGAATCGCGGTATCGTTTGGAGTATGGGTTCCCAGTTATGTACGCGGTGCGTCGCATCTCGTCGGAGTACTCAGGAGTAAACGTGTTGGCCATCCATTCTGGGGACTTGGATCCGACACTCCGAATGTGCGGGACACCGTCGAACTTTTCAGTCGATTGCAGCAGATCAACTCTACATGCATCCGCGACTACCAGGATGTCCCAGTCTCTTTCCCAAACGGCTGTTCCAGAGGGGAAGACGGGGTTTAGTCGTCTTAATACCCCATACCATAACTCTCGAGTAGCGTCCCGGGTCGCCTCTCTTGTATCTCTGTGCCTCATGTCTCGATAGGTGTTCCGTATCCAGTTCGCAAGTCCCATTAGGACGTAACAGTGCATGGTAAAATATAACATTTCGTACTTGCTTCCTGATCTTTTGTAAGCGATGTATCCTCAGATAGTTGTAGAGAAATGTTTATCAACTCTAATCTAGTTAATCTAACTAGCGACGTCACGGGCGTGAAACATGGACGACGATAAGTGCCTCAGTGGTGTCTAAAATGATGGCATAACCATGGAAGATCACGCTCAGAGTCTAGATGTTTCTATCGTCATCCCAGTATACAACGATCCAGACGGGATTAAGCAAACTCTCCAATCGATCACCAAACACAACACGCCAACTCTCACAGAAGTAAGAGTTGTCGACAACGCCTCAACGGACAACACTAAAGAGGTGGTACGGAATCACAAGCCTGCCAATAGTGTTGTACTATCGAGAGAAGTCGAGATTCAAAGCTCATATGCTGCACGTAATAAGGGAATAAAAGAAACCAATGAAGACCACACTGTGGTCGCGTTTCTTGATTCCGACGAGACAGTTGGTGACGACTGGTTGGAGAAAGCACTAGTTGAGATGCAGACGAGAGACATAGACTATCTTGGTTGTAACGTCGAAATCACTCTTCCTGAAGACACCCTCGTCGGCAGGTACAACGCTCGCACCGGGTTCCCGGTCGAGCAGTATCTCGAGGAACAGAACTATGCGCCGACGTGTGCACTGCTTGTCCGTCGTAAGGTGTTCGAGGATGTCGGTCCCTTCGACGCCCGGCTCATCTCCGGTGGCGATCGGGAGTTCGGCGATCGCGTCCACGACGCCGGCTACGAACAGGGCTACGCCGAGAACGCGACCGTCTACCATCCGGCCAGGACGTCCCTCGAATCTCTCGCGAAGAAGAACTTCCGCGTGGGGCGTGGATTCTGTCAAAAACAACGGTACTATCCGGAGCGCTACGGCAAACCAGGCATCCCCCCAACACCGAGCGGTCCGAGTGGCGGCGACGACGGGGACGAACCGGATGCCAGCCTGACTCGGCTTGCGTTCACGCTCCTCTCGATCGCGATGCTCGCCTGTCGCGGCGTGGGATACTACTACGAGTTCGTCGTCGGCGAGGAAAACGACGGCATCCCCGCGCCTACGAGTTAGCGTGCGCCACGAGGTTCGGCGTCGCGATCGCGTACACGTATCCGAGGCCGACCGCTGCGGTGAACACGAAAATCGCCACGAGCTGTTGGAGGCGCTGCACCGACGGTGACTGGACCAGGTTTCGGGCGCGCGTCGGGACGAAACGCGTCAGCAGCTGGGTCAGATAGCTGCTCTTGTTGTCCTCAGCGTCGGGGTACAGCAGGTCCATGACGCGCTTGGAGTACCCCTGCCAGAACGACCGGAAAACGAGCCATCCGAACTCGCCGCGGTAGTCGAACAGCTTGTGGTGGACCCGTGCGTCCCGCGTGAACACCATTCCGCGGCCGTACTCCTCGCGCAGCCGAATCCCGACGGGGGCTTCGTGGGCCTGGAGGTGTTTGTCGCCTTTCCGGCCCGTGTTGGGGTCGTAGCCGCCGACGTCGAGGAACTGGTCGCGCCGGTAGGAGATGTTCGACCCGTACGTGTTCCGGACTTCCTCGCCGTCGTCGGCGAACCCGGGTTCGACGCAGCCGACCAGCCAGTAGAACTCGGCGGGGAAGAAGTCGGGTTTCTGGGTCTGCCAGTCAGGGACGACATCGCCGCCGACGGCGATGGCGTCGGTCTCCGCGTAGACACCGAGGAGCTGTTCGATCCAGTCGTCTTCGGCGGTCGCGTCGTCGTCGATGAACGCGACGATGTCGCCGCTCGCGATTTTGGCACCCTTCGTGCGGCTGTACGAGATGCCCTGATTTTCGTCGTTACAGTGGAGGACGACGTGCTCCTCGTCACCGAAGTCCGCGCGGACACGCTCGAAGACGTCGTCGTTGCCGTCGACGACGAGAACGACTTCGAGGTCGTCGTGGGTCTGGGCGAGCACGCTCTCGACGGCGTCGGCGAACGGACCGTAGCGGTCCATCGAGTACGTGCAGACGACGACTGAAACCTTCATCATCGGGAATGTGACCGGTGCTTGAATAAGGATTGTGCTTTGGGGCATCCGGTCCGACCGGCCGCGAGTTCACAAGGCTTATTCGCGTTCTTTTTGTCCGTTTCCACAATGAGCGAGACGACTGACGCGTCAGGGCTGTCCTCGGGGTTGCCGTCCCGGGCCCTCGGCGCGCTCAAAGACTGGTACCACGTACCCGTGCTGGGTGCGGTGCTCGCGTTCATGTTCTGGGTGCGCGTGCAGTCGTGGGACAACTTCTTACAGAACGGGGAAGTGTATCTCTCCGGAAACGACGCCTACTATCATCTGCGGCAGGTGACGTACACTGTCCATCATTTCCCGGAGACGATGCCGTTCGACCCGTGGACGAACTTCCCGCACGGCACGCTTGCCGGACAGTTCGGGACGCTGTTCGACCAGATCCTCGCGGCCGTCGCGCTGGTGGTCGGGATGGGGTCGCCGTCGGAGCACACCATCGCGATGACGCTGCTGCTCGCGCCGCCGGTGTTCGGGGCACTGCTGGTGGTGCCGACGTACGTGATGGGGCGGCGGATTGCCGGCCGGCTCGGCGGCCTCTTTGGAGCGGTCATTCTGGGTCTGCTGCCGGGGTATTTCCTGCAGCGGACGCTCGCCGGGGCCGCCGACCACAACGGCGCGGAGCCGCTGTTCATGACCCTCGCGGTGGTTGGGCTGATGGTCGCGCTGTCGGTCGCCGAGCGCGAGAAACCGGTGTTCGAGCAGTTCCGCGCGTGGGACGCCACGGGCCTCCGTGACGTGGTTGGGTGGAGCGTGCTGGCCGGTGTGGCGACCGCGGTGTACATGTGGGTGTGGCCGCCGGGCGTGCTGTTGGTCGGGATCTTCGGCGCGTTCTTCCTGGTGAAGCTCGTCGGCGATTACGTCACTGGAACGAGCCCCGATCACGTCGCAGTGGTCGGCGCAGTGAGCATGACGACAACGGCGCTGTTGATGTTCGCACCGCTGGGCGAGAGCGGGTTCGGCGTGTCGGGGTTCTCGTTCCTCCAGCCGGTGTTCGCGCTGGGCGTCGCGGTCGGCTGTGTGGTGCTTGCGTGGCTCGCACGGGTGTTCGATGAGCGGTCGCTCAGCCCGGCGGCGTACGTCGCCACGGTCGCGGGCACGCTCGTGGTCGTCGTCGGTGCGCTCGCCCTGGTTGCGCCGGGGTTCTGGTCGTCGCTGCAGTCGAACCTCCTGAACTACATCGGGCTGAGTTCGACCGCGGACACGCGCACGATCGGGGAGGCGCAGCCGTTCCTGTTCCGCACCGGCCAGTACGGCCTGGGGATGTTCGGCGTGGTGTTCCTCGAATACGGGACTGCGTTCTTCTCGGCGCTCGTGGGTGCCGGCGCGATCCTGTTGAAGCCCCACCTGACCAGCGGGTCGGTGCGGCGGATCGTCGGGGTGGCGGGGGCGACCGCCGTGCTGGCGATCGTTGCCGTGTCGCCGGCGGTGCCGGCGGCGATCGGCGGTGTGGTCGGCCTTGGCGGGCAGCTCACCGCGCTCCTCATCGCCGCGGTCGTGCTGGCGGCGATCGCGGCGACCGGGCAGTACGACGCCGACAAGCTACTGTTGGTGGTGTGGGGGGCGTTCGTCACGTCGGCGGCGTTCACACAGGTGCGGTTCAACTACTACCTGGTGGTGCCGGTCGCCGTGTTGAACGCGTACGTCCTGCGGGCGGTGCTTGCGGCGGTCGACCTCGACCGTCCGGTGGCGGCGATCGAGGGCGTTTCCTGGTACCAGGTCGGGACGGTTGTCATCGTCGCGTTGATCGTGTTGGTGCCGGTGGCGGCACCGGCTGTGGCCGAAGCCACGAACAACGACTCCGCGTCGGGGCCGGTGTCACCGATCAAGCTCTCGAACAACCAGAACCAGCCGGTGCCCTTGCAGTCAGCGATCACCGCAGGACAAGGCCAAGGTCCGGGTGGTGTGGTGGCGTGGGACGACGCGATGGACTGGTATCAGTCCCATACGCCAAAGCAGGGGACGTACGGCGGGGCCGACAACGCCGACGCCCTTGATTACAACGGGACGTACAGTCAAACCGAGGACTTCGATTATCCGGCGGGGTCGTTCGGCGTGTTGTCGTGGTGGGACTACGGCCACTGGATGACCGTCCAGGGGCACGCCATCCCGCACGCGAACCCGTTCCAGCAGGGGGCAACGTCGGCGGCGAACTTCCTGTTGGCTGACGACGAGCAACAGTCCGAGTCCGTGCTCGCGGACATCGAGGAGGACGACGCCAAGAACCGCTACGTCGCGGTCGACTGGAAGATGGTGATGCCGCCGCTGCCGTACCTCAGTTCGGGGCAGTCGAAGTTCAGCGCGCCGGTCGTCTTCTACGATGGGCCACGGGACCTCTCACGGGGTGACTTCTACCAGCAGGCGTACAACGCCGACTGGGAGGAGAACCGGATCTCGAACGCGCGGTTCTTCCGGCAGTCGCCGCTGCTCAAAAAGCAGGCGTACTACGAGTCGATGATGGTGCGGCTGTACCGCTACCACGGGTCGGCCAAGCAGGCCGAGCCGGTCGTGGCTGACTGGCGCCGCAGCGTCAACACCGGACAGGGGACGGCGGCGGCCTTCGACGCGGCGACGAACAACACCAAGCAGTTCGATTCGATGGCCGACGCGAAGGCGTACGTCCGCAACGATTCGACCGCGCAGATCGGTGGCACGGGCAGCCTGCCGGAGGCTGACGTGGCCGCGCTGGAGCATTACCGGTTGGTCGGCGTGAGCGCGAACCACACCGCGCCCGCGAACCTGTGGTATCTCGGCGGCGAGCTGAGCACCGAGTATTATCCGACGTCGGTGAAGCTGTTCGAGCGCGTTGACGGGGCGGCCGTCACGGGCACCGGCCCGGCAAACACCACGGTGAAGGCGTCCGTGGAGCTGAACCTCACGCAGATGGAGTCGAACGAGGGGACACATCCCTCGTTCACGTACACGCAGTACGCGGACACGGACGCTGACGGCGAGTTCACGATGAGGCTGCCGTACTCCACGACGGGCTACGATGAGCTCGGGCCGGCCAACGGCCACACGAACGTGTCGGTGCGTGCGACCGGACCGTACACGTTCACCGCGGGAGACCAGGCGGGCAACGCGAGTGCAGTGGTCGCGGACACGGCCAGCGTTTCCGAGTCGCAGGTCGTCTCCGACGGGGCGACACCCGTGACGGTGTCGTTGGACCCCACTGGCGGGGCGGCCGGGAACGAGACTGCAACGAACGGATCAGTGGCGACGCCCACAGCCGACGGCGAGTCGGCTGACAGCGACGGCACGGACGCCGACACGACGAACAGCACGGCCGGCGCGCTGCCGGCGCGTGTTGGCGCTGAGTTGACCCACCGCGGACACTGATCGTGGCGTCGACACTGCGTGCGTGGCTGGCCGTCTACGCGAAGGGCGCGGCGATGGGGGCTGCGGACGCAGTGCCCGGGGTCTCCGGGGGCACGATCGCGCTCATCGTGGGGATCTACGAGCGGCTGGTGAGCGCGCTCGCCGGCCTCTCGGTGGCTGACGCAGCGACAGTGGTGGCGCTCGTGCCGCGGCTGGGCAGTCGGGACGGCCGGGCAACGGTCGCCGAGACGCTGCGCACGTTGGACGTGCCGTTTCTGGCCGTGTTGGGCGCTGGCGTGGTGTCCGCAGTGGTGACGGTGGCCAACGTCGTCGACGTGGCGTACACCCAGTATCCGGGCCTGACGTTCGCGTTCTTCTTCGGGCTCATCGCGGCGTCGGTCGTCGTGTTGATCGGTGAGGTGGCCGTGGACACGCCGGGCCGTATCGGCGCAGCGCTGGGTGGGTTCGCGCTCGCGTTCGCGGTGAGCGCGCAGGCGACCGCGGGCACGCTGCCCGACGGGCTGGCGGTGATGGTCGTCACCGGCGCGGTGGCGATCTGTGCGATGGTGTTGCCGGGCGTCTCGGGGTCGCTCATCCTGTTGACCCTCGGGAAGTACGAGACGATGACGAGCGCAGTCAGCGCCACAGTGGACGCCGTGGCTGCGGGGGCCTTGGGCGACGCCGTTGCGCCGGTGGCGACGCTCGCGGCGTTCAGTTTGGGGGCGCTCGCCGGCGTTCTGACGTTCGCGCGCGCCGTGCAGTGGGCGCTGGCGGAGTACCGGGCGGCGACGGTGACGTTCCTGGTTGCGTTGATGGCGGGCGCGCTGCGGGCGCCGGCGGTCAGGATCGCCGACGCGACGGCGGCGTGGACGGTCGGGAGCGTTGCGCCGCTGGTGGCCGCCGGCGTCGTGGGCGCGGCTGCGGTGCTGGTGTTGGACGCGACGACCGACGACCTCGATTACTGAGCGACCGTTTCCGCGCGGCGTCAGCGCGCGTCGGCGTCGGCCGGACTGGCGGCATCGAACGTATCGACGAGCGCGTCGAGTCGTTCGGGGTCGTCGTGGCCGGGAAGCGATTCGTTCGCGGTCCGGCTGGGCTCAGTGACGCCGAGCCGGTCGGCCACGAGATCCGCGGTCGCCTCCGCCATCAGCCGGTGGGTGGTGAGCTTCCCGCCGACGACTGTGGTGAGTCCGGCGGTGTCGTCGCGGTCGGCGTGATCGAGCACGTAGAACCCGCGGGAGATCGCGCGGGCGTCGTCGCCGTAGTCGCTTGGGCTGTACAGCGGGCGGACGCCCCAGTAGGTGGTCCGGATCGGGGCGTCGCTGGCCGCCGGCAGCAGGGCGCTGCATTCGTCGATGACGCGCTCGACGGCGGCGTCGGGGGTGGCGAACTCGTCGGCATCGTCGACGTCGACGCTGGTGGTGCCCAGGACCGCGGTGGAGCCGTGTGGCACCACGATGTCGCCGTCGGCGGCGGGCCGGCAGCGGTTGAACACCGTGTCGGTCTCCGGCGTTTCGACGGTCACCATGACTCCGCTGGCGGGATGCATATCGACGTCGACGCCGGCGGTTGCGGCGAGGTCGCCGGCCCACGCGCCGGCCGCGTTCACCACGTGGGTGGCCGACAGCGTCGTCCCGTCGGCGGTTCTGGCGCCGGTGACGCGGCCGGCGTCCGTGGTGAGCGCCGTGATCGGCTCGTGGAGGCGGATCGTCGCGCCGTGGGCGCGGGCGTCCGCGGCGGTCGCAGCGACCAGACGGGACGGCAAGACGACGCCGTCGGGAACGACCGCGACGCGCTCGGCGGCGGGCGTGAGAGCGGGTTCGCGGGCTCTGGCAGTGGCACCGTCGATGACAGACACGGGGATGTCGGCGTCGCGGCAGGCCGCGACTTTCGTGTCGAAGTAGGCGGGGTCGTCGCGGGCGTGCTGGACGAAGAAGCCGTCGGTCTCCCGGATGCACGCGCCGGCGATGTCCCGGAGGACTTCGTTTTCCCGGATGCATTCGCGGGCGTCGGCCGGCGTCGAGTCGGCGTACCGGGCACCGCTGTGCAGGAGACCGTGCGAGCGGCCGGTGGTGCCGCTCCCGAGGCCGCCGCGGTCGACGAGGGTCACGTCGACGCCGCGGAGCGCGAGGTCGCGGGCGACGCCGACCCCGGTTGCGCCGCCGCCGACCACGAGCACGTCTGTCTGGTGGGTCACGATCCGGCGTTAGGCGCGCCAGCACTTGGGGGTTGTCGTGGCGGAGAGCTACGTGTCGGGGGGTGTCGACGCCGGCCAGCCGGGTTACTCCTCGTAGGCGAGGTTCATGATCCACTGGGAGAACGCGTCGCCCTGTGGGTCGACTTCCTCCTCGCCGACGAACGGCGACAGCATGTCCCCAGCCATCAGCAGCATGAACTCCAGGTTGCGTTCGTCGACAACCGGCGTGATGTAGTAGGTGGTGTTCCCGCCGTAGACGGTTTCCTCGCGTTCGACGAGGCCGTGTTCTTCGAGGGTGGAGGCGATCCGGCTGCCCTTCCGGGAGGAGACGTCCAGGGCCTTCCAGAATTCGCTTTGGTGGATGCCGAGTTCTTCGTGGACGAGTTCGAGACCGCGGCGTTCGTCCTCGGAGAGGTCGGCCTCCGTGGCTTCGGCGCTCATGTACGTCACACCGTCCGCGACCGGTTTAAACTTGGTCGTTCACGGGTCTACGGCGCGGCGTCGTCGCGGAGTTCGGCGACTGCAGCCTGCCGGTCGACGGTGCCCGACGCGGTCCGTGGGAGCGCGTCGACGGCCGCAACCACGCGGGGGTGTTTGTAGCCCGCCAGCCGCCCGTCACAGAACGCGCGCAGTGAGGCGACGGAGACGTCCGCGGTGTCGTCGGCGGGCACCACGAGCGCGCCGACGCGGTCCCCCCACGCGTCGTCCGGCACACCGACGACGGCGACAGCCTCGATGGCGGGGTGTTCGCGGAGCACCGCGGCGACCGCTTCGGGACGGACGTTCTCGCCGCCGGTGATGATCTCGTCGCTGGCCCGGCCGCCGACGTGCAGGAAGCCGTCGGCGTCGATCCAGCCGCGGTCTCCCGTGAGGAGCCCGTGCTCGCAGCGCGGCGCGGTCCCCTCGCCGGCATAGCCGGGCGTGACCGTCGGCCCTGACACGGCGAGCAGCCCGGCCTGTCCGTCCGGCACCGGCGTGTGGGTGTCCGGCTCGACGACGGTGACAGTGGTGCCGAGCAGTGGGCGGCCGACGCTCTCGGGGTGGGCTGGGGCGTCGCTGGCGTGCAGGGTCGCCGCCTGCGAGGCGGTTTCGGTCGCGCCGTACGTCGGGCAGACCGGAACCCCGGCCGCACACGCACGCTCGACCAGCTCGGGCGGCGTGGGCGCGCCACCGACCAGTGCGAACCGCAGCGAGTCGGGGACGGCGTCGGCCTCAACGAGCCGGTCGAGCATCGGCGGGACGAGCGAGACACCGGTGCAGTCGTGGGTCTCCAGGGCGTCCCCGACCGCGGCGGCGTCGAAGCCGGGCGTCCGGGTCAGGACCGCAGTGGTGCCGTAGAGCGCCGTCCGGAGGACGACCGAGACGCCGCCGGTGTGGTACATCGACAGCGGGCACAGCCAGCGGTCGTCGGGGAGCACGCCCAGGCGGGCCGCCGACGCGGCGGCGCTGGCGGCGAGATTGCGGTACGTCAGCCGGACGGCCGTGGGGTCGCCGGTGGTGCCAGAGGTGAACAACAGCAGCCGGGTGTCGTCCCACGCCGAGTCGACGGGGGTGACGGCGTCCGGGTCGGTGCCGGACAGCGGGCGCACGGTGGCGTCGTCGGCGACGCGCACGGCGGGCGCGTCGAGGCGGTCGGCGGCGGTCGCCGTGTCGCGACCGCAGATCACGGCGACGGGGGCGACGGCGTCGGCCTGTGTGGCGAGCTCCGGCTGCGAGAGGCGCGCGTTCAGCGGCACGAGGACGGCTCCGAGGCGCGCGGCGGCGAACACGAGGGTGGCGAACGCCGGCCGGGTTTCGAGCAACACGGCGACCCGGTCGCCGGGCGTAACGCCGAGCGCGGCCAGGCTGCCGGCGGTCGCATCGACGGCACTGTCGAGGGCATCGTACGTCCACGTTCGGTCGGTCGCGGCGTCCACGAGCGCGGGCCGGTCGGGGTTGGTGGTCGCCTGCAGTGTGACCTCGTCACGCATCGGCGGTCACCTCCACGCCGTGTCCGGGGTCGGCAGGCACCTGGATGCGGCCGCCGGCGACCGGCGCGGGATCCGGAGCCAGCGCGTCCGCGAGCCGGTCGGCGGTTGCCAGCCCGCACGCCGGCACGTCGGGGATGCTGGCGGCCAAATGGACGGCCGCGGTCCGCGCCACGACGCCGTCGATGGTGGTCGAGACGACGGGCTCGACGCCGGCCTGTCGGGCGGTCCGGGCGGCGTCGCGCGCCCGGTCGATGCCGCCGAGCACCATCGGCTTGAGCACCACGTAGTCGGCCACCGCCAGCGCGGCGTCGAGCGGATGCTGGTGCAGGGCTTCGTCGAGCGCGATCGGGACGCCGCCGATGCTCCGGGTGGCGTCCAGCCGCGTGGGTGCCAGGGGCTGTTCGATGTACTCGATGGGCAGCGACCCGCAGGCGTCGGCGGCCTGGCGGGCCGCGTCGAGGTCCCACGCGCCGTTGGCGTCGGCACGCAGTGACAGCCCTGCGGGCGCGGCGTCACTGGCGGCGCGCAGCCGGTCGAGGTCGGCGCGAACCGACCGGCTGCCGACTTTCACTTTCACCGTGTCGAAGCCGTCGGCCGCGGCGTCCGCCACTGCGGCGCTCGTGGCGGCCGCGGTCCCGTCGCCGACAGTCGCGTTCACGGGCACCGAATCGGCCGCCGCCCCGTCGCTGAGCGCGCTCGCAAGCGGCCGTCCGGCGGCACACGCGTCAGCGTCCATGCGGGCGAGCGAAACCGCGTGGCGGGCGGCTGGCGCGTCCGTGCACGCGTCGAGCGCTCGCTCCCAGCTGTCGGCGTCGTCGGCCGCCCGGAGCGCCGCCACACACGCGTCGTGGGGTTCCGTCCACCCCGCAAGCGGCGTGGCTTCACCGACACCGCCGTCGCGCTCGAACAGGAACCCCGTGCGCTCCCCGATGGTTCCGTTCGCGGTCGCCAGCGGCTCCGCCAACGCCAGCGAGAACGCCCGAATCACACCGCCACCCCCACCGCGAACAGCGCCGAGTACGCCGCCAGCAGCTGTCCCGTCCGGGAGAGCGCAGGGTTCAACGCCGCGCCCTCGGTGCGCTCGAATACGGTCTTGGTGACCGACACCGCGAGGGGCAGTGTCACCAGCGGCAGGAACACCGACGCGCCGTACCCCGTGGCGTAAAACCACAGCGGCGCGGCGTACGCGACCACCAGCAGGCCGGCGTACTCCAGGCGGGAGAACCGGTATCCGAACCGCACCGCCAGCGTGCGCTTGCCGGTGGTTTCGTCCTCGTCTTTGTCACGGATGTTGTTCACGACGATGATGTTCGTGGAGATGGCGGCCACCGGGAGGCTGGCCACGACCGCCGCGAGGGGCACCGTTCCCGGCGGGATCGCCACGGGGAACGCCCCGGCGAGGTGGGCGGCGGCCTGCACGTAGTAGGTGCCCGTCACCGCGATCACGCCGAAAAACAGGAAGACGAACGCGTCCCCGAGCCCGTGGTAGCCGAGCGGGTACGGACCGCCCGTGTACGCGATGCCGGACGCGACGCTGGCCAGCCCGATCACCAGGATCGGCACCCCGCCGACGAAGACGAGGTAGACGCCGTCGAGGATCGCTGCCGCGAACGTCACGTACATCGCCTGCTTCACGCGGGCCGGCTGGATCAGGCCGCCGGCGGTTACACGGGTGAACCCCTCTCGGTCCTCGGTGTCCGCGCCGCGAACGGCGTCGTAGTAGTCGTTGGCGAAGTTCGTGGCGATCTGAATGAGCGCCGCCCCGACGAGCGCAGCCACCGCGGGCCACACCGCAAGCACGCCGGTGTGGACCGCCAGCGCGGTGCCGACAACCACCGGGGCGGCGGCCGCCGGCAGCGTGTGCGGGCGGGCCGCCATCAGCCACGCGCGCTGCCGTGAAACGTCGGCCGTCTGTGTCATCGCCCTTCAGTACGGGGAGGGTCGTCTAAGGGGTGGCGATTGGGGCAGCCAGGCGGTCAGTCGTCGCCGGTGGGGGCGGTGTCCGTGCCGCTCCCTGCTCCCGGGTCGGTGTCCGACGCCGACGATCGGGAGGACAACAACCCGCCGGGCGAGACCGCAACGTCGTCGCGGTCACGCGCGTACTCCCGGGCGGCGACGTAGCTGGCGTACACGATCACCAGCAGGAACAGCGTGAACGGCAACGCGAGCACTGGCGACAGCGCCTCGATGGCTTCGAAGCTGGACAGCTCTAGGCTCATCACGCCGAACGCGGCGAGCAACAGCCCCCAGCAGGCGCGGTTGCGGGGATTTGGGTCCTCGTCGCCGAGCGTGATGGCGGCGATCATGAACACCGCCGAATCCAGGGAGGTGATGATGTAGCCCGCGATCACCAACACGAACAGCAACGCGAGCACCGACCCGTAGGGCGTGATCGACAGGGCGCGGGCGATGGCCGCGGGGATGCCGTTGGCGGACAGCGCGTTGCCGACCGGGCCGACGTAGTCGGGGGCCAACACCCAGCCGCCGATGAGGGTGTGTTGCACCCAGCTCAGGACGCCGGGCGCGACCACGAGCACGATGAACATCTCGCGGACGGTGCGGCCTTTCGAGACGCGCGCGACGAAGCTCCCGACGAAGATGCTCCAGGCCGCCCACCACGCCCACCAGAAGCCCGTCCAGTTCGCCGCCCAGTGGCCGGCCGCGGTGGGGTCGGTGTACAGCATCAGTCGAACGACGTTGTTCAGCCAGACGCCGGTGGCGTCGAGGCCGAGTTGGAACGTGAACAGCGTCGGCCCGACGACGACGAGGACCGCCATCGCAACCCCGATGAGCAGCATGGTCGCGCGGGCGGCGTTCCGGATGCCCGAGCGCAGCCCCAGCCACACGTCGACCAGGAAAATGGCGCCGATCGCGGCGAAGATCCCGTAGGTCAACCAGGCCGACTGCAGGCCGAACACACCCCCGAGGATGGCCGCCATGGTCTGTGAGCTGAACCCCAGCGTCGTCGCAATGCCGCCGATGGTGGCGATGATGGCCGCGACGTCGACCGCCCAGAGCACGACGGGGTGGTCGCCCGCGGGCATGATGCCGGCCAGCATCGTCGACACCTTGTACTCGCCGACGCCGCGCGTGTAGACGATGATCCCGAACGCGAGGGCGACGGGGAGATACCACATCGCCAGCCCGGGGAACACCTCGTGAACGAACATGAACGCGAGCGCCAGGGATTTCGCCGACGCCCCGCCGACCGGCCACGGCTCCGGCGGCGGCTGCTGGACGATCGAAACCGGTTCGCCAACCCCCCAGATGAGGATGGACGCGCCGAACCCCACGGTGAACACCATCGACAGCCAGGAGAACGTGTCGAACTCGGGTTCGGCGTCGGGGCCGCCGATCCGGAGGCGGCCGTACCGCGACCACGTCACCCCGAGCACGAGCACCAGCAACACGAACCCAAGCAGGATGAACCACCAGCCGAAGTACCGCAACACCCAATCGAAGGCCCCGTTCAACACGGTGCTGAGCTGCGTCGGCCGCCGGAACCCGGCGACCGCAAGCGCGAGCATCGCGGCCATCGTCACCGCGAACAGCGCGCGCTCGGGCCACGTCGCGTCTTCGAGGCCAAGGAGGTACCATACGCGCCGACTCATCGACGCCACTGGCGACGCGTGATGACATTGGAACCGGTCCCGTGCGAGCAACGCGGAGCGCGTGCGCGGCGAGCCTGGCGGCTCGCTGCTGCATTGGCGCGATCACCCATTACAGGCTGCGGCGAAACACCGTCCCACGGAAAAACGACACGGAACCGCCTCGCTGCGCGCCTAGTAATGCCAGGGGTACTCGTCGAAGTCCGGGTCGCGGCCGTCGAGGAACGCGTCCCGTCCCTCCTGGGCTTCGTCGGTCATGTACGCCAGCCGGGTGGCCTCCCCGGCGAACGTCTGCTGGCCGACCATGCCGTCGTCGGTCATGTTGAACGCGTACTTGAGCATGCGCATCGCTGTGGGCGATTTCGCGGTCATCTCGTCGGCCCACTCCAGGGCCGTCGCCTCCAGGTCGTCGTGGGGGACCGCCTCGTTGACCATCCCCATGTCGGCGGCCGCCTCGGCGTCGTAGGTCTTCCCGAGGAAGAAGATCTCGCGGGCCGTCTTCTGGCCGACCTGCTTGGCGAGGTACGCCGAGCCGAACCCGCCGTCGAAGCTCGCAACGTCGGGGTCGGTCTGCTTGAACTTGGCGTGTTCGCGGCTCGCAAGCGTCAGGTCACAGACCACGTGGAGGCTGTGCCCGCCGCCGACCGCCCACCCCGGCACGACCGCCACCACCGGCTTGGGCATCGTGCGAATGAGACGTTGGACTTCGAGGATGTGCAGGCGGCCGGCGTCAGCGCGCTTGACCGCCGGGTCGTCGTCGGCGGCGGCTTCGTCGTCGCCGTGGTACTCGTAGCCCGAGTCCCCGCGCACCGACTGGTCGCCGCCGGCGCAGAACGCCCACCCGCCGTCCGACGGCGACGGGCCGTTCCCGGTGAGCAACACACAGCCGATGTCGGCCTGCTTGCGGGCGTGATCCAGGGCCGTGTACAGCTCGTCGACGGTGCCCGGGCGGAACGCGTTGCGCACCGCCGGCCGGTCGAACGCGATCCGGACGGCGGGCACCTCGACACCACGGTGGTAGGTGATGTCGTCGAACGAGAACTCCTCGATCGCCGTCCACGCGGCGTCGTCGAACGTCTCCGAGACCATGGCTAACCACGCGGCCGGCGGCCGCAAAAGCGTTCTCACACGCGGCCCTGGGCCGTGCACACGCCACTGCGGTCAGACCGACAGGCCGGTGACGCGGTCGGCGAGGCGCTCGCGCTCGCGGTGGCTGGCCTCGGCGTCCGTCGACACCTCGATGACGTGCGTGCCGGCGTCGCCCAGCGCCGCCCGGTAGGCCGCTCGGAACTCCCCCACGGTGTCCGTGCGGGCGAACGAGAGCGCGTACGTGTCGGCGGTGGGCGCGAAGTCCAGGCCGTGGGGGGTCTTGAACTGCCCCGTGAACGGCGGGTCGAACTGCTCGATGGGGAGCATGTGGAAGATGCTGCCGCCGTCGTTGTTCACGAGCACGATCGTGGCGTCGACCCCGCAGCGCTCCAGCGCCAGCAGCCCGTTCGAATCGTGGAAGTACGCCAGATCACCGACCAGCCCGACGACGGGGTCGGCGGTCGCACTGCCGGCGCCGAGCGCCGACGAGATCACGCCGTCGATGCCCGACGCCCCGCGGTTCCCGAGCACCGCGAGGTCGGCCCCACGGGGCGCTGCGAACCGGTCGAAATCCCGGATCGGCATGCTGTTCGAGACGAACACCGTCGCAGGGTCGGGCGCGCCGGCGGCGACCGTGGCCGCGATCTCGCCTTCGAGCGTGGCGGCCGGCTGGAAGTCATCGACCGCCGCCCAGTAGCGCGCCTCCAGGTCGAGCACGTCGTCAGTCCACGCCGACCGCGTCCCGTCGGCCCGGGCCGCGATCGCGCGCGCGGTCGCAGCGGGGTCCGCAGCGACCACGTCGGTCGCGGTGAACTCGGCTTCCCGCCACCTGCCGGCGGGGTCGACGACGACCTGGCGGGCGTCGCTCGCGGCGAGCCACTTGCGGAGGGGTTTCGATGTCGGGGACGCGCCGAACCGGAGGACGAACTCCGGGTGTGGCACGTCCGCGGCGAGGAAGCCGTCGTAGCCGCCGACGACCGGCGCATCGCCGACGTGGGGGCCGAACCGGAGCCCCGACAGCGGGTCGGCGAAGATCGGGGCGCCGGTGGCGTCGGCGAGCGCGGCCGCGGCGTCCGGGGTGATCCCGGCACCGCCGTCGGCGGGGCCGGCGACGACGAGCGGACGGGCGGCGGTGGTGGCCGCGGCAGCGAGCGCAGCGGCGGTTTCGCCGGCCGGCTCTGTGGTGCCGTCGTGGACCGAAACGAACGGCGTGTCGCCGCCGCGCCCGGCGGCCGCCAGCGGGTGGTCGTCGTCGAACGACGGCGGCACGTCACCGGGCACCGACACCGGCTCTAGGGGCTTCCGGAACGGGACGTTGAGGTGGACCGGGCCGGGCTTCGAACCCGTGGTGTGGCCGACGGCGCGACAGACACTGGTTCGCAGCGACCGGAGCTTGCGGGCGGTCACTTCCGGTTCCGGGAGGTCCTCGTAATACCGGACGGCGCTGCCGTAGAGCTGCTCCTGGTCGACGGTCTGGTTGGCACCCGAGCCGCGGAGCTCCGGCGGGCGGTCGGCGGTGAGCACGACCAGCGGGATGCGGGCCTGGGCGGCCTCCATCACCGCCGGGTGGAGGTTCGCGGTGGCAGTGCCCGACGTGGTGAGGACGGCGGTCGGCGCGCCCGTGCGCTTCCCGCGGCCGAGCGCGAAAAACGCCGCCGAGCGCTCGTCGAGATGGGAGTACACCGTGAGGTCGTCGTGGGCGTCCACGGCAACCGTCAGCGGCGTCGACCGGCTGCCCGGACAGACGCAGACGGCGTGGACGCCCGCGGCGGCGAGTTCGTCGGCGATCGCGCGCGCCCACAGCGTGTTCCGGTTCGGTGCCGTCATTGTAGCTCGTCGAGGACGGGGTGGTATTTGAGCTGGACTTCCTCCCACTCCGCGTCGGGGGTGCTGTCGCCGACGATGCCGTTGCCGGCGAACAGCGTCACCGAGTCGTCGTCGACCACACCGGAGCGCAGCCCGACGCCGAAGGTGCCGTCGCCGTCGGCGTCGATCCAGCCGATCGGGGCGGCGTACCACCCGCGGTCGAACGTCTCGGTGTCGCGGATCGTCGCCAGCGCGTCGGCCGGCGGCAGGCCGTTGACCGCCGGGGTGGGGTGTAGCGTCTCGATCACGTCCAAGACGTGGGTGTCGGCACTCACGGCGGCCGAGATCGGGGTTTCGAGGTGCTGGATGGTGGACAGCTGTCGGACGCCGCGGTCCCCGACGGCCACGTCACCGATCCCCTCCAGGCGGCGCGCGATCGTGTCGACGACGACGCCCTGCTCGTGGCGGAGCTTGTCGCTCTCCCGGAGGCGGTCGGCCAGCCGCGCGTCGGCGGCGGGGGAGTCGCCGCGGCCGACCGACCCGGCGAGCGCCACCGTCTCCACGCGGCCGTCGCGCAGCGACGCCAGGCGCTCGGGGGTCGCGCCGAGGAACACCCCCCCGTCGGCGGGGGCGACGAGGAAGCGAAAACACGCGGGGTAGCGTTGGCGCAGCCGTTCGAGGAGGGCGCACGGCGTCGCCGGTTCGGCGAGGTCCGCGCGCAGCGCGGTCGCCAACACGACCTTGCGGAGTGGCCCCGACTGGATGCGGTCGACGGCGTCCTGGACGCCGGCGGTCCAGGCGTCCCGGCCCGGCGTCGGCGTGGTGTCAGTGACGCCGGGGCGTGGTCCGGCGGCCTGCATCGCGGGCAGCGAGTCGACGGCGTCGCGGGCGTCGGCCAGCGATGCCGACGCGGACGCCGCCGTGGCGTCCGGGCCGGCTTCGATCGCGGTCAGCCACGTCTCGTCGCCGACGCTGGTGAGCTGGATCGCCGGCAGCACGAACCGTGCGGGCGGAAACCCCTGCCAGACGCCGGCGGCGGTGTGGGCGTCGAAAAACGAGAACCCGCCGAACAGTCGCGGGCGTGCGGCGTCGGGGCCGTCGTGGGTGAGATCGGCGAACAGCCCCGTCGACCACTCGCGGACGGCCGCGAACCGGTCGCCGCCCGCTGCAGTCACCGACGCGGCGGTGCCAGCCCCGGACAGTTCGAGTCCGTCGGGGTCGGCCCAGTGGAACCCCGGTTCGGCGTGGGCAGCGAGAAACGCCCGCGTGGAGACGTCCGCAACCCGGCAGCTCGTCGCAACGACCGGCCCGTCAGCGGTCGTTTCCCCGGCAAGCGAACTCATTATCAACGGTTTGCACTGCTGGGTGAAATACCCTGTTGTCCCGGCCTAACTGTAGCGGTCTTCGGCCCACGGGTCGGCGGTGTTCGAGTAGCCGCGCTTCTCCCAGTAGCCGCGCTGGGGCTCCGTGAGGAACTCGACGCCGTCCACCCACTTTGCGCCCTTGTACGCGTACTTGTGTGGGGTGACGACGCGCAGCGGGCCGCCGTGTTCGGGGGGTAGCGGGTCGTCGTCGAACGCCCACGTGAACAACACCTCCTCGCGCATGCAGTCCGCCAGCGGGAGGTTCGTGGTGTAGCCGTCGAGGGCGTGGAACAGCACGTGGACCGCGTCGTCGGTGACACCCGCTGCGGCGGCCAGTTCGGGAAACGGGACGCCGGTGAACTCGCAGTCGAG
Organism: Halobacterium sp. BOL4-2; assembly: GCF_016917835.2. Classification (GTDB taxonomy): domain Archaea; phylum Halobacteriota; class Halobacteria; order Halobacteriales; family Halobacteriaceae; genus Halobacterium; species Halobacterium salinarum. The sequence goes on from NZ_CP070332.2 coordinate 800,183, forward strand.
TTTCGACCAGCCGGTCACGCAGTGGAAGTCCTGGCGTTGTGTGACCGTGTCGAGCGCACGGAACTCGTCGTAGGACAGCGACAGCTCGGTGTCGACAGCACCGGTCACGGTGAACGTCCACGTGTCCCGGTCCCAGTTCGGGGTGTCGCCCTTCGAGAGCACGGGGAACTTGGTGGTTTCGCGTTGGCCCGGGGGGATGCGGTCGTCCCCGAACGCCTGGTAGAGGTCGGTTACGTCCTCGACGGTCATACACCGGGGTAGTCGTCGCCATCACGTATTCCTACCGGAATCCGGAGACTCAGATGGGTCGAGACGAACCTGAGTTCAGCCTCCGCGGGGTGAACGTTCCGACGACGAAAAGCGGTGCCCGTCAAGCTTATCAAGGGAGGCGTCGAAGCGTCGGTCGTTAGGATGCCTACAGTCGAAGTCAACATCCCCGACCAGATCGAGATGCAGATCGCCCAGCTCGTTGAACAGGGGGAGTTCGTGAGCCGGGAGGAGGCGATTGAACAGCTGCTGTCCTCGGGTATTCGCGCCTACAAGACCAGCGGCCCCAGCGAGGACGAAGACGGTGCTGGCCTCGAAAGCGAGGGCGGCATGATGGGCCACGACGACGAATACGTCTTCTGACGTGGCACCCACTCTGGAACAACCCTTAAACACACGACTTCCTTACGCTGAGAGCATGCACAAAGACGAGCTCCTCGAACTCCACGAACAGATGGTGAACATCAAAGACCAGTTCCTCGGGTTCGACCACGTCGACGAGACCGCGTTCGCCGCGTACGAGGAACTGGACGTTGAACCGTCGCACGTACACAAATCGAAAAGCGAGCACAAGCATGCGGTGTTCCTGCTCGGGAACGCCCTGGCGGCCGCGATGAGCGAAGACGAGTTCTCCAGTGCGGGCCGCATCAGCAAGCGAATGGAGGAGCTCGCGGACGACGCCTCGAACCAGCTGTAGCCGGCCGGTCCACAGGGGCACACAGTGGGGTGCTCGTCGGCCCGAAAAGGCTTATACGCAGCCCTCGCATTCTCCCGGACATGCAGGCACGCACAGTCGAGCGAGTGGAGTCCTGGGACTCCCGGCCGTTCTCCGGGGGCGTCGGGCAGCTCCACGACCTCGCGGACGCCGATTTTTCCGGCGCGGTCGACGCCGATGGGACGTGGCTGTTCTTCCTGAACGGCCGCGTGATCGGCGTTTTCGACGGCGACATGGACCGTGTCGCTGACGCCGACGGGACGGTGTACGAAGCCCCCGACGAGTCAGTCGCATTGCTGTACGCGATGCGCCACCAGGACGGCGAGACGCAGGCGAAATACTACACGAACGACACGCCGCTGTCCGAGGCCAGCCAGACACTCACGGACGCGAACTTCACGGGATACATCGAGCTCTCGGAGAACGTCCTCTCCGGGGATTACTACGTTGTCTACTACGGCGGCCGCTCGATGAGCGCCGCGTTCATCGGCACCCGCGAGGAGCTCCACACCGGCGACGAGGCCTTCGAGCGCGCGGACGACGAGGTCGGCGTCTACGAGGTCGTGAAGGCCCCGGTGAGCGTGACCGAACTCCCCGAGCGCCCGGACGACGGCGACGACACACCGGCCGAAACGGCTGCCCACACGACCACCGCCGCCGACGACGCGTCGACCGACAGCGAGGCCACGACCGAGGACGCGTCACCGCCGGCCGGCGAAGACGGAGTGCAGTCGGCGGCGGATTCGGCGGCGGCCAGCGACGGCGGGGCGTCGGCGGCAGCCACCAGCGAGGCGTCGCCGACAGCGCCCACGAGCGCCGAGCGGGCCGCGGACGCCGACGGCGGCGCGTCGACGGCGGCGCAGGGTTCGGGCGCGCCAGGGAGCGCCAGCCAGCCGGCGGACGGGGAGCAGGCGTGGCAGGAGACCACGTCAGTGCCGACGATCAGCCCGGCTGACAGCGAGGGTGAGCAGCCGGCCGGACGGTCCGGGGCGTCAGCGTCGACGACGAACGCGTCGGCACCGTCGTCGTCGTCATCGTCGGCGGCTGGCGGGCGGCAGTCGACGCTGGAGAAGCTCAAACGCGCGGTCAAGAAGCGCGAGCAGAAACTGCAGGCGGCGAGCGAGCGGATCGACACGCTGAAAGACGAACGTGACGACCTCCGATCGACGGTCTCGACGCTCGAACGCGAGCGCGACGAGCTGCAGGCGGAGGTCGCCTCGCTTGAGGAGACGGTGTCGTCCCTGGAGGAGGAGGTGGCGGCAAGCGAGCCGGCCGACGCAACCGAGGACGCCGGCGCTGCTGGTGTGACGTTGAGCGCCGAGGACGCGCTCGCGGGGACGGATCTGTTCGTGCGCTACGATTCGAAGGGGAAGCCGACGCTCGACGAACTCGACGCCACGACGGATCCGGACGCGGTCAACGGGAACCTCCGTGTCGACCACCACACGCAGTTCGACACGTCGGCGGCGACGGTCGATGGAACCGCCTTCGAGTCGTTTCTGACGGATTCCGCGGCGTACACGTTCGTGTCATGGACGGTGCGAGCGCTCCCCTACGAGATCCGGGAGTCCGGCCACCAGAGCGGGTTGAGCGAGCTGTACGCGGCGCTTCCCAGCGTTGACCGGGCGGAGCTGCGCGGGACGGTGGAGGTGAGCCCGGACGACGAGACGACGATCTCCCGCACGTTCGACGTGGTGTTGCGGGATCGGATGGGCAACGCGCTGGTGGTCGCGGACATCAACACGGGCCGGGATCCGGTGACCGCCGAGGAGATGGCGGCGCTGGTGTCGGACGCCACCGCCATCAGGGAGGGGACCGATCACCTCGCGGCGGCGATGTACGTCACCGGGTCGTTCTTCGAGCCGGCGGCGCTTGAGACCGCTGGGGACGCAACCGCCAGTGGCGGGTTGTTGTCGCGCAGCGACCGTGAGAGCTTCGTGAACGTCGGTCGGAAAGCCGGCTATCATCTGTGTCTCGTGGAGGATCGCGACGACGCGTTCCACCTGACGGTGCCGGAGCTGTAGTCGGAGAAGACGGAGGTGTTATTCGGCCTCTGCGGCCGCGTCGATCTTCATGGACTCCATTTTGTCCATGATCTCGTCGACTTTGCCGTCGAGTTCCTCGACGAATTCGTGGGTGCGGTCGGTGGTGATTGCGCCCTGGCTCGACGGCTCGATGAGGGTCTCCTCTTCGAGGACGCGAAGCGAGTATCGGACCTTGTGATGCGGGTAGCCGGTCTCGTTGGACATCTTTACGATGCCGATGGGCTCGCTCTCGATGACCATGCGGAGGACTTCCAGATGGCGTTCGAGCATATCAACTTCTTTCTCAAGTCGATCTATCATGGCATTTGTTAACTAGTCATGGCGGGGTTTTAAATGTTGTCACGGCAGGAGAACCGACAGCGACACACAGTACTACGACGGTGGTAACAATTAACGGTTCTGCTACGTGATCTGACACGACGTATCCCACACGAATATTCACGAACGTGTCCAAGCGAGTCCGTGAGACCGTAACTGGTATCACGACCGTGGCGAAAGGCGTGAGCATGACCGTCACCATCGTCGGCGCCCAGCTTGGGGACGAAGGCAAAGGGGGGGTCGTCGACCTCTTCGGAGACGCCACAAACGTCGTCGTTCGCTACCAGGGCGGCGACAACGCCGGCCACACGGTTGTCGCCGGCGGCGAAGAGTACAAGCTCTCGCTGGTTCCGTCCGGGGTCGTGCGCGGGAAGACCGGCGTCCTCGGGAACGGCTGCGTGATCAACCCCGAAACGCTGTTCGAGGAGGTCGACGCGCTCCGGGAGCGCGGCCTCGACCCCGACGTTCGGTTGGCCAAGCGCGCACACGTCATCCTACCGTTCCACCGCGAGCTCGACGGCGCAGAGGAGGCCGCGAAAGCCGACTCCGACAGCGAGATCGGCACCACCGGCCGCGGCATCGGCCCGACCTACGAGGACAAGATCGGTCGCCGCGGCGTCCGCGTCGGCGACCTCCTCAACGAGGACGCGCTCCGTGACCGCCTCGAATACCTCGTCGACGCCAAGCGCGCCATCTACGAGGACGTCTACGGGTTCGACGCCAGCGAGACCGACGGCGCGTTCGACATCGACGCGATCCACGAGCAGTGTCTGGCGTACGCCGACCGCATCCGCGACGAAGACCTCGCCGTGAACGCCGGCGACTACCTCGCCGACCGCATCGCCGACGGCGACAACGTGATGCTGGAGGGCGCACAGGGCACCAGCCTCGACATCGACCACGGCAACTTCCCGTACGTCACGTCCTCGAACCCGACGGCGGGCTACGCCGCCACGGGGTCGGGTCTCGGCCCGACCACCGTCGGCCAGGGTGAGATCGTCGGCATCATCAAAGCCTACCTCTCCCGCGTCGGCAGCGGCCCGATGCCCACCGAGCTGGACGGCGACCGGGCCGAATACATCCGCGAAGAGGGCGGCGAATACGGCACCGTCACGGGCCGCCCGCGCCGCGTCGGCTGGCTGGACATGCCGATGCTCCGCCACGCCGCCCGCGCCAATGGCTTCACCGGCATCGCCATCAACCACCTCGACGTGCTCGCCGAGCTCGACGAGGTGAACGTCGGGCACGCCTACGAGCGTGACGGCGAGCGCATCCACACGCTCCCAGCGACCACGGAAGCATGGCGCGACTGCGACCCCGTGATGAAGTCCTTCGACGGCTGGTCGGCGTTCGATCCGGCGGTCGTCGCCGACGCCGGCTACAGCGCGCTGCCCGACAACGCCCAGGCGTACGTCGAGTACGTCGAAGCCGAACTCGACACGCCAGCGTACGTGCTCGGCGTCGGTCCCGGCCGCGAGGAGTCCATCGTCCGGCAGAACCCCTTCGAATAACCACGCCTGGAACCCGCACGCTTTTGCCGACCGCGCGCCAGCATGCACGTATGAAAGAGGATCTGCTGGACATCGTCTGCTGTCCGCTTGACAAACACGACCTGACGCTTGACGCGGACGCCACGGAGGACGGTGAAGTGATGGCGGGGACGCTGACGTGCACGGACTGCGGCGAGACGTATCCGATCGAGGACGGCATCCCGAACCTGCTCCCGCCGGACATGCGCGACGACGCCGAGTCGGCGTCGGCCTGACCCGGGGAATCTTTTTCAGCCCGCAGGGCGGACGCTGGCACGTGCCGGACACGCTGTCGGTCCACCTGAACCGCGAGCGGCCACGCGATCTCGCTCCGGAAGCCACGACCCTGGAGACCGACCGGTCGTTCGTCCTCTCGTTCGTCAACCACGGCCAACCCCTCCACGTGCACGTACAGCCCGACGAGCGGCTCGCGGACATCGCCACCGTCAGCGAGACCCAGGTGTACGTCGCGGCGAACGAGACCCGCACCGTCGACGTGGTGGCCCCCCGGGACGCCGGGCCCGCCGACGGCACGCTCCGACTGGTCACCGGACACGGGGCCGAGTCGGAGCACGTGACCGTGTCGATCACCCAGGAGCGCAAAGACGGCGGGCCGGACGTGGCCGTCGACGACACGCTCACGGAAAAACAGTCCCGCCCCGAGCCCGACACGGGTGTGTCGCTCCGCCACGCCGTGATCCCGGTGGCAGTCGTCGTGGCGGTCGTCGCGGCCGCCGGCGCGATCGCGGTGGCGGTGCCGGACGCCGGCGCTGTCGTGGTGGGCGTTGCGGGCGTGCTCGCAGGCTGTGGCGTCGGTGCCTACGAGCTGCTGCGCTGACCCCGGCTAGTGGTGATCGCCGTCGTCATCGTCATCGTCGTCGTCGTCGTGGTCTTCGGGGTACGTCGGCGTGCCCGAGAGCCCGTGGTCGTCCATGCGCTTGGCGCGCAGGAACCGCGTGCGGTAGCGGTTCGCGCCCTCGTACACGTCGGCTTCGCGGATGTCGTCGGTGCGGTCGTCGGCGACCGCGCCGATGATGTCCTCGATCTGTTCTTTCTCCGCGGGCGTGAGTTCGAACGTGTACTCCCGGGTGTCCTCGCGTTCGAGCGTGGTGAACTTGCGGGCGGCCGCGACGAACAGCGAGCAGGGCTCTCGACACGGGAACGCCCCGTCGCCGCGGGGCACGTCCAGGGCGTCGTCCTCGTCGCGGTCCCACTCGCGGCGCTTGAGACACTGGGAGTCGACACAGCAGGCTTCGGCCGCCCATTCGAGGGCGTCCTCGTCGAGGTCGGAGACGATCCCGTAGATGCCGGTCTGGCGGTCGGCAACGTCGGCCCAGTGATCGACGTCGAGGCTGCCCTCGCGCTCGCGGTGCCAGTTCGCGACCGTCGCCGGATAGACGTAGTCGATGGTGTCGACCAGCGCGCCGCCGTCGAGGTCGGTGAACGCCCAGCCGTGGGGAAGCGACGGCGCAGTCGAAAGCGGGCGATAGCCGTCGTCGTCGTCGTGCTTGACGAGTTCGCGCGCGTCACGTGGATCCGTGTACGTCGCAAGCGTGTCGGTGTCCGCGTCGACGTCGTCAGCGTGCCGAACGTCGTAGCGCCGGCTGCCCGCCGCGTCGCCGTGGGTGACGGTGACCGCGAGCTCCCCCCAGTGGCGGGTGTGTCCCGAATCCAGGGCGTCGTAGCGCTCCGGGACGGGTCGGTCGTCGCCGCCCTCCAGCCACCGGAGAAACGCCCGCCGCGGGGTGTCGTGGCCGCCGATGTCGTGCTCCCAGTAGTACCAGTTGGTCACGTACGGGGAGTCGGCGTGCTCTCGGAGATCGGCCGCAGTCAGGACGGCGTCCGTGTCCGGCGTCCGGAACTGGTAGCCGTCGTCGCCCGCGGCGACGGTGAGTCCGTCGAAGTCGATCCCGTCGGCATCGGCAGCGTCTACGAGTGCGTCTGCGACCGACATCAGTCCCCCGCAGCCGCGTTCGCGCCCCGGGTCTGTTCGCGGACGGCGTCGACGGCGTCACCGACCGGGGCACCGGCGTCCGCGGCGCGCTCCAGGACCACGTCGGCGGCCAACGGTTCGGTGCCGACCGCCCCCGAGTACCAGATGTCGTGGCCATCGACCGCCGTGGGGATGTCGTAGCCGGTGCGGTAGTCGTCGGTCAGCCCCATGTCCTCGGGGATGTCCTCCTGGGTGTGGAACCCGTCGGAGACGAACAACGGCACGACCACGATGTCGTCGGTGTCGAAGAAGTCGGTGACATCGTCGACCTCCGGGTCCTCGTCCATGAACACCGCCTGGACCTCGCCGAACACGCCCATCTCCCGGATCTGGTCGGCGTGATAGTAGATGGCTTTCGCGGAGTTCTCGTTTCGCTCGGTGCCGTGTCCGACGACCGCGAGGCCGAAGTCGTCGCCGAACTCCTCGCGGCCGGTGACGGAGCTGGCTCGCTGGACGATGACCTCGCTCATCGAGTCGTGCGTTCCGACCGGCCCACAGTAGTGGATCGTCTTCTCGACGTCGTCGGCTTCGAGCGTGACGTGGTCGGCGTCGGTGCCGTCGGAGTCCCAGTCGTCGGGATCGAAGGCGTCGAGTCGCAGCTCGCGCGGAATGACTTGTTCGGTGAAATACCCCTCGGAGATGAACAGCGGGACCACGTACACCTCGTCGGACTCCAGTGTCCGTAACACGTTCCGGAAGGACGGCTCCTCCTTCCAGAAGGCCTCCCGGACTTCGTCGAACGCGCCCGACTCGCGAATGGTGTCGGCGTGCGTGTACGCGGGCTCCGAGGAGCCCGGGTTGAGGTGTGATCCGTGTCCGACGATGACCAACGCTTGCATGCTCGTTCGTATGGCCGACACAGCCTTAGTGGCTTCGGGAACGGTGCGTTTGGCCCCAAAAACGGGGGTCTTTCGCCTATTTTAAATCACATGACACAGATATGTGATGCAATGGTGTCCGTTCGGCTCTGCCTGATCCTCGCCCTCGTCGTGCTCGGTGGGTGCGTGTTCGTCCTCACGGACGACCACACCGGAGCACCGCCGAGCACCGCCGTCGCGGCCGGACTCAACGACATCGAATCGGTGTCGGCCACGGAGGTGTCCGGCATCAGGTTCGGGAACACGAGCAGCCACACGACGACCACCCTCCGGATCTCGCTGGCGGGGGACTCGTTGCGACGGTTCAGCCGGGTGCGCGAGCCGAACGCCACGGCCGGCGACGTGACACTAGTGACCGGGCACGGCACGATGGCCTACGACGCCAGCAGGAACCGCGTCACACGCGCGCCGCACAACGACGCGGCGGTATCAGTCGTCGATCAGGCGGGCTTCTACGAGCGCGTCGTCGCGGCAGCCCACGACGGATCGACGGTCACGGTGCCATCCCAGGGCGTGTCGCCGCTGCCCGCGATCCCCGCAGCCGACGCGGACGCCACGGACAACACGACCGACGTGCCCGGCTACGCGGTCTCGTATCTGGGCGCGCGAACCGTCGCTGGCCGGAACGCCCACGGGTTCCGGTTGACACCCGCGACTGACGCAGCAGCGGACATGACACAGACGCTGTGGCTCGACGCCCGGTACTACTACCCGCTGCGGACGGTCACGACCGTGACCAGCAACGCGACCACGTACCACCTGCGGTCGCACCTGGAGAACGTCACGTTCAACGCCGATCTGTCCGCGGAGCCGTTCAGCTGGACGCCGCCGGCCGGCGCGACGACGGAGATCGTCGACACTACGACCCGCCGCTTCGACGCACTGGCGGCGCTGCGTGACGCGAGCAGGCTGTCGGTCCCCGACCCCGAGTTGCCCGCCGCGTACAGCTTCGACTCCGGGCGGACGTCGGGCGCTGCCCACCGCCAGGTGACCGCCGAGTACAGCGCGCCCGGCGCACACCGGGCCACGATGACGAAGTTCACCGCCCCGCCGGGCGGTCCGGCACTCGACGCCGGCGCACAGGTCACGGTGGCCGGGCAGCCCGCCAGCTACCTGGTGACGGGGCACACCAGGCGGGTGTCGTGGGCCTGCGGCGGCGTACAGTATCGGCTCTCCTCGGGCGCCCTCAATCGGAGCCAGTTGCTTGCCAGCGCCGCCGCGGTCGCCTGCCGATAGCGACCAGCTACGATGGCCGGCGGTACAGCGAGTACGCGATACACACCAACCCCGCGAACTGGAGGAGTCGCACGGTCAGCGTGAGTGGCTGCTGCAGGCCGCCGTTGATGACGTCGAGCCGGAGCAGCCCCGTGCCGACGAACGCCGCCGTGTTCGTCACGGCGGTCAGGAGGATGAGGCCGACGGAGAGATACTGCATTGACGTGCTCTGGTGGCGCCTGAACCCCCGGTAGGCTTGGTAGCCAATGAACAACCCCACGAGCGTCGACACCATCGAGACGATGACGATTGCTGGAAACCAGATCATAATCCCTCCCACATGCGTGTGAATCGGTCGGCGACGTCTTCGGTCTCGCACTCGACTTCGGTGGTGAACTCGCCGTCGTCCAGCTCAAGCGTGAACTGCGTGAGCGTGGCGCGGTAGACGCTGTGGTGGTTGCCGTCCGACCGGACGTTGATCGACTCCTCAAGCAGTCCGAGTTCGGTGAGGTCGTCGATCCGGCGATACACCGTCGCGGTCGATGCGTCACACGTCTCGCTGAGCTGGGTCGCAGACATTGGGTCCCTACTTGCAGCGGCGAGGATGGCTCTCGCGTGCTCGTCGTCGAGCATCGAGAGCACCGCCGTGGGATCAGTCTCCTCGCTCACACCGCTGTTTCGCACGCAGGGTATTTAAACGCAGCTTGCCAGTCGCAGGCCCTGCAATAAACCGACCGGCGGTACGGCGCTGACCGCGACGGGATCGCGTCCCGATGCCGCCCGCGCGAGCGACGATTCCGACGCCTTGAAGCGCTGGCCGCCGTACGTTCTGGGGATGACGCAGTACGTGTCGAACACCCGCTCCGGCGAGCAGGAGGCGTTCGAGCCAGACGACCCCGAGAACGTGCTCGTGTACACGTGTGGGTTGACGGTTTCGGACGACGCCCACCTCGGGCACGCGCGGCTGTGGGTGCAGTCGGACGTGATGACGCGGTGGCTCTCGCATGCCGGGTACGGCGTGCGGCACGTGCAGAACGTCACGGACGTCAACGAGAAGATCGTCGCGCGCGTCGGTGCTGACGGGCTCGGTGACACCGAGGCCGCAGTGGCCGCCCATTACACGCAGTCGGTGATCGACGACATGCGCGCGCTGAACCTCGCGCGGGCGGACGTCTACCCACGGGTCTCCGAGCACGTCCCCGAGATCATCGACCTCATCGGGGACCTCGTCGATGCGGGCTACGCCTACGAGGCCGGCAACTCGGTCTACTTCGACGTGCGCCGCTTCGAGGAGTACGGCGCGCTCTCCGGCCAGCAGGTCGACGAACTCGACCCACAGGGACCGGACGCCGAGCAGGCCGAGAAGCGCCACCCGGCGGATTTCGCGCTCTGGAAGGCCGGCGGCGTCAGTCCCGACGACGCCAACACCCACCGAGACGACGAACTGCCCCCGTTGGACGGCGAGCGCGGCCAGACGTGGGCGTCGCCGTGGGGCGAGGGGCGGCCCGGCTGGCATATCGAGTGCTCGGCGATGGCGATGACCCACCTGGACGACCACATCGACATCCACGTCGGCGGGCAGGATCTGGTGTTCCCCCACCACGAAAACGAGATCGCGCAAAGTGAGGCCGCGTCCGGCGAGCGGTTCGCCGACCACTGGCTGCACGTGCGCCTCCTGGAGACCGACGGCGAGAAGATGTCCTCCAGCCTGGGGAACTTCTTCACCGTGTCGAACGCGGTGGCCGAACGCGGCCCGAACGTGGTCCGGATGCTGCTGGTGTCGACGTCGTACACCCAGCGCCAGACGTACTCCGAGGCCACCGTCAGCGAGGCCACCCAGCGCTGGGAGCGCCTCCAGCGCGCCCACGAGCGCGCGGCCGACGCCATCGACAGCGTGGCCGCCCACGCCAAGCCCGCCGACGACGCGCTCCGGACGGCGGTCGCCGACGCGCGCGCGGACTTCGCGGCCGCGATGCGCGCGGACTTCAACACGCGGGCAGCGGTGTCCGCGCTGCTCGAACTGGCGTCGGCGGTGAACCGCCACGTGGACGGCACCGACACGTACGACTACCAGGGGCTCCACGACGCCGTCGACGCGTTCGAAACGCTTGGCGGGGACGTGCTCGGCCTCCAGTTCGACGACGGCGCGGGCGAAGACGCGGTGTCGCTGGCCGACGACGTGATCGACCTCGTGTTGGACGTGCGCGAACAGGAGCGCACGGCGGGCAACTACGAGCGCGCCGACGACCTCCGGGACCGCCTCGAAGCCCTCGGCGTGTCCGTCGAGGACACCGACGACGGCGCGACGGTTCGGCGCTGACGGATCCACCACGCCACCGATCACAACACCTAATCGGACAGCATCCCCACCTGGAGACATGAACGAGCCGGAACTCCAGGCGGTCGTCGATCAGCAGACGCTTGCCGACCGTGTCGCCGCCGGCGACTACCCCGACTGGGTGCGCAGCCACTGGGAGACGTTCTCGGAGAGCGTGACCGGGGACCGCGACGGCACGCCGTTCCCGTGTCACTTCGGGGCCGAATCGGTCGCCAACGGCGAGCCGCTGTACACGGTCGTGCCGTCGCTGACGGATCCCGACGCACTGCTCGGGTTCCGGGACGCGCTGCTCGAGTATCTCGGCGAGTACGGCAGTCGGGACGCCCGCGTCTCGTTCGTGACGTTCTGGAAGCCCCCCGAAGACGAGTTCAGCGAAGCCGACTACCACGAGGCGTTGTGGCACATCCTGAGCGTGCTGCACGTCCACGATCCCGAGCCGTGGCCCGCCGACGTGCCGACCGACACCGACAGCCCCGAGTGGGAGTTCTGCTTCGGGGGGGAGCCGCTGTTCCCGACGTGCCGGGCGCCGTTCTACGCCGCCCACGACCGCTACTCGCGGTACTGTCCGGTCGGCCTCGAAATCACGTTCCAGCCGGCCGGGCTGTTCGAGGGGATCACCGCCGACACCGACGCCGGCCAGCGCGCCCGCGCCGCCATCCAGAACCGCATCGAGGAGTACGACGGTCAGTGCCCGCACGCCGACCTCGGGGATCTCGGCGTCGACGGCGACCGCGAGTGGGTGCAGTACCTGTTCCGCGAGGACGACGCCCAGGCCCCCACGGAGTGCCCCGCGACGTTCACGCGCGAGCACCCGAAAGCGACCGCTGGCATCGACCCGGTTGTGGGCAGCCAGCCGCCGGCGTCCGGGGATGACTGAGCGGCGCGCCGCGCTCGTGCTCGTGGACTTCCAGCAGGGGTTCGCCGATCCGGCGTGGGGCGACCGCAACAACCCCGACGCGGAGGCACACGCAGAGGAGCTGCTGGCGGCGTGGCGCGACGCCGCCGCCCCGATCGCGCACGTGCGCCACAACTCGACGGAGGCGACGTCGCCGCTCCGGCAGGGCGAGCCAGGGTTCGCGTACACCGACGGGCTTGCGCCCGCGGCCGACGAGCCCGAGTTCGTGAAGTCCGTCAACGGCGCGTTCGTCGACACCGCCCTCGAAGGATGGCTGCGCGACCGCGACATCGGCTCGCTGGTGGTGTGTGGCCTGACCACTGACCACTGCGTCTCGACCACCGTTCGGATGGCCGACAACCGCGGGTTCGACGTGACGCTCGTGCGGGACGCGACGGCGACCCACGACCGCACCCTGGACGGCGAGCGACTGCCCCCCAGCGTAGTGCACCGGACCGCGCTCGCCCACCTCCGCGACGAGTTCGCCACGCTGGCGACGACCGCCACCGTCCTCGCGGGCGCATAGGCGATCCGCCTACGCCGTTCCGAGCGCGATCGGCACCAACAGCACGCCCATCAGGTGGACGCGCCGCGCGCCGAACACGGGTGGGATCGCCCCCACGGCGGTCGCCGCGCCGAGCAACCCCACGCCCGTTCCGCCGCCGAACAGCCACGCCACCACCACCAACAACAGGCAGACGCCGGCCGTCAGTCGGCGGTGGTCGACGGCACGGACTGCCCGGAAGTACCGATCCCCGACGGCCGGAACCATCGCCGCTGTGACGACGGCCGCGAGCACGATGCTCGCCACCAACACCGGGAGCGTCCGTGGGAGGCGTGCGCGCTCGAAGGCCACGAGCACCCCAGTGTGGGGGTCACCGATCGCGAACAGCGCGAACAACGCGAACACGGTGTTGGCCGTGTTCACCCCCGAGAGCGCCGCGACGAACGCACGGTCACCGCTGTCGTCGCCCGTCAGATCCAGCGCGAACACTGCGGCGATGGCGCCCGACACCCCTGGCACGTAGGCGACCGCCGCGCCCGCGAGGCTGCCCGCCACGCCCGGACGCACCACCTCGCGTGGCGGCACCGCGATCCGCGCGTCGGCCTGCTCGGGGATCCCATCCCCCCGGAACGCCGCCAACAGTACGGGCGCACCGAACAACCCCGCGAACAGCGGCGACAACACGTCACCGGTCGGTACGACAGCGTCGGGCTGCATCGGCAGCGCGACGCTGCCCAGTGTGCCGCTGGCAGCCACCGCGAGCACCGCGCCGAACCGCGCGCGTCGGGACCGCTCGCGTGCGACGAGCACCACGACGAGCACGGCGAGCACGACCGGGAGGTGAGCGTACACCACTGGTGCCGCCCGAACCGCCAGCCACGTCGCCGGCACCCCGAATGCGACGGCGACCACGACGGCGGTCGCGCTCCCGAGGGCAGACACCCGCAGCGCCTCCCGGCCGCGACCGCCAAGCACCAGCCGATGGCCGGGCAGCGCGCTCACCGCCAGCGCCGCGTCCGGCACCCCGAGCGCGAGCATCGGGACCACGTCCAGGATGGAATGCGTGACACCCGCCGCCAGTAGCGCCGCACCGACGAGGTGTGGCGGTCCCGGGGCCAGCGGCGCGGCCGCAGCCAGCAGCAACGCCAGCGTGTTCACGTGCACGCCGGGCACCAGCCCCGAACACGTCCCCAGCGCCACGCCGGCCGCGACCGCAGCGAGCACTGCAAGCGCGCCCATCGGCGTCACCAACACGCGCACACCAGCGACATCCATCACGCCCAGCTGCCCGCGCTCCCCGTCTTCAATCTACGCGTGCGCAGCGCCGTGGCTTCCCGAGTGGCACGCGGCTAAAAAACGATGTGATCGTGGCTGTCGGCGCGCGACGCGACCGGGTTACCCGAAGAGGTCGCCCAGGCCTTCGCCGCTGGGCTCCTCGTCGTCGTCGTCGCCAGCGTCCTCGGCCTCGGCGGCCTCGTCAGCGTCGGCTTCCTCGTCGTCGTCGCCGTCGTCGGCGGCTGCCTCGTCGTCGCTGCCGGACGCGGCGGGCGCGGCGGCAGGCGCGGCGGCGGCCTCTTCGACGGCTTCCTCGATGTCGACGTCCTCCAGCGCGGCCACGAGGGCCTTCGCGCGGGATTCCTCGACGTCGACGCCGGCGGCCTCCAGGACGCCGGTGATGTTGTCTTCGGTCAGCTCTTCGTCAGCCTCGTTCAGGATGAGTGCTGCGTAGACGTATTCCATTGTTATTATCCGAACATCTCCCCGAGGCCCTCGGCGCCAGCGTTCCCGTCGTCGTCGTCGTCATCGTCGTCGGAATCGTCGGCGTCGTCAGCCTCGGACGCTTGTGTTTCGTCGCTCTGTTCGTCCGCAGTGGTGTCCGCTTCGCCGCCGGCAGGCGCCGCAGGCGCGTCGACGTCCTGCAGTTCCTCCGGGAGGGCGTCCTCGTCGTCGATCTGCGCGGCGAGCGCCCGCACCTGGGCGTCGGCCTTGCTCACGAGATCGTCCGCGAGGTCCGGACTCTCGACGCTGGCCTGCAGGCCGAGGCTCTTCGCCTCGCCGCGGCCCTTCGCGATGAGGTCCGGTGCGGTCCGCTCGGTCGGGTACGCCGCGTTGACCGAGAGGTTGCGCGCCGACGCCGCCGCGGACTGGATGTCCGCGCGGTACTCGTCGACGTCGATCTCCAGCTCCTCGGGCGTGAACAGCACGCCCTCGGAGAACACGCCGCGCAGGTCCAGGCCGACCTCCTTGGGCTCGATGCCGAGCTCCGAGAGGACGTTGGAGACGTCGTCGGAGACCGTCTCACCTTCCTCGGTGACGACGGAGTCATCGAGCACCTGAATGGAGCCCTCCTGGATGCGCGCGTTCGCGCCGATGGTCTGCAGTTCGCCGACGAACGGCCCCGGGTCGATGCCCGTGTCGCCTTCCGGCACGACGATGTCGTTGGGCGCGACCTCGCCGGCGTTGATCGGGGCCGGCGTCTTCGAGTTCTCAAGCTGCTGGTAGAGCCCGAAGGGGTTGTCGTTGGTCGCGACCAGGCCGACTTCGCCCTCGACGTACTCGGTGAGCGTGTCGAGGCCGTCCCCGGCTTCTTCGAGCGCGCGAACCAACAGGGTGTTCCGGCTCATGCGCAGCGCCGCCTGCCCGTGCAGGCCGCGGCGCATGTCCTGGAGCTGCTTGCTCGGGATGCCCGTGACGTTCACCACGCCGACGCTGTCGTACGTCTCCAGGAGGTCGACGAGTTCGGCGACCTCTTGTCGCTTCCACTCGGGAACCTCCTCGGTGGTGCGTTGTTCTTCGGCGGACATCCTAGGCAACCTCCACGGCAGGCCCCATCGTTGTCTTCACGTAGACGGAGTCCACGTTCAGCGGGCCTTTTTCGAGGTTCGCGTGCAGCCGACGCATGATGACGTCGATGTTGCTGGCGATGTCCTCGGCGGACATGTCCTCCGCGCCGACGCGCGTGTGGAACGTGCGGCGGTCGCGGCTGCGGATCTGCACGGTGTTTTTCATGCGGTTGACTGTGTCGACGACGTCGTCGTCGGGCTGGAGCGGGGTCGGCATTTTCCCGCGCGGACCAAGCACTTGACCGAGCGCACCCGCGATGTCCTGCATCATGGGTGCTTCCGCCACGAAGAAGTCCGTCTCGTCTGCGAGATCCTTCGCGGCGTCGGTGTCGTCTGCGAGGTCGCTGAGGTCGTCCTCGTCGAGGACGTCGTCAGCGACGTCGTCCGCGCGAACCGCGGTTTCGCCGTCTGCGAAAACCACGATCTGCGTCTCCTGTCCGGTGCCCGACGGCAGCACGACGCCCTCGTCGACTCGTTGCGACGGGTCGTTGAGGTCGAGGTCGCGCAGGTTGACTGCGAGGTCTACCGTCTCACGGAAGTTCCGCTGTGGGGCATCCTCAAGTGCGCGAGCTACGGCCTCTTCTATATCGTTGTCTGCCATCTTTCACCTCCGTAGTGGGTGACCCTCTGAAGGTCGGATCTCCTACGGGTCAGTGAAACAGGCGAAGCCTGTCTCGGTTCTACAGACGGTGATCCCGGGCTTAAAAGCGTCGAAGCGAACCAAGCGTGGGAGCGCGACCCGCGGACACACGCCGCTATCGAGTACGCGAACCGAACGGCGCAGAAACTCCTCGGGCGGCGTTACGCGGCCGCGAGTTCGTCGCCGAGCACGTCGTCGTAGTCGCCGTCGTCGACACGCTCGTTGAACGTGCGGGCGTCCTCGCCTTCGATGGTGACGCCGAGGGACGCACACGTCCCCGCGACCTCTTTGGCGGCGTTCCGCGCGTCGTACGCCAGGAGGTCGGGTTTCTTCTGCTCGGCGATGGTCTTGAGCTGTTCGATGGAGAGGTCCGCGACGAAGTTCTCCTGGGGCTCTCCGGAGCCCGTGTCGAAGCCAGCTTCGTCTTTCACCAGCGCGGCCGTCGGCGGAACACCGACTTCGATGGAGAACGAGCCGTCGTCCTCGTATTCGATGGTGACCGGGACCTCCGTCCCGTCGAACGCTTCGGTCTGGTCGTTGATCTCCTGGACGACCGCCTGTACGTCGACCGGCGTGGGACCGAGCTCGGGACCGAGGGGCGGGCCAGGGTCGGCCTGCCCACCGGCAACGAGCACTTCGATCGTCTCAGCCATACTCCGAGAAACCGCCGCCGCGGGTTTAACCCTTGTCTTTCGAGCGGGGCGGGGCCCGGTCGCCGCCGCGGATCGAATCGCTCACGGCATGTGGACGCCGTGGCGCGTGAGGAACTCGGTGACCTCCTTGATCACGACCGGACTCCCGATGATGCGGACGATCTCCGCGTCGGTCGGCCGGAACACTGAGACCATGAACTCGGCTTCGAGGTCCGCCTCGATGTCCTCCAGCGTCCCCACTGGGAGCACGATCTGCGTGCTGTCGCGGTACGCAGCAGGGTCACCCATCACTATGCGATGGCTTCACCCGGCGTATTAACGTGTCGAAACGACCCCACCGGACTGCGGAGGAAAGCGCTTTTCGGCGCTTGCTGTCTACGGGCACGTGATGGGGCTTGAGGAGGACATCGAATCGCTCGAAGAAGAAATCGCGAACACGCCGTACAACAAGTCGACAGAAGCCCACATCGGCCGCTTGAAGGCGAAGCTCGCGGAGCAAAAGGAGAAGCTCGAAGCCCAGCAGTCCGGCAGCGGCGGTGGCGGCGGGTACGCAGTCGAACAGCACGGCGACGCGACCGTGGCCCTGGTTGGATTCCCCAGCGTGGGGAAGTCGTCGCTGATCAACGCGATGACCAACGCCGACAGCGAGGTCGGTGCCTACGAGTTCACCACCCTCAACGTGAACCCGGGGATGTTGGAGTACCGCGGCGCGAACATCCAACTCCTGGACGTGCCGGGGCTCATCGAGGGTGCGGCGGGGGGACGCGGCGGCGGGAAAGAGATCCTCTCGGTGATCCGTGGGGCGGATCTGGTGATCTTCGTGCTGTCGGCGTTCGAGATCGAGCAGTACGACCGTCTCGCCGAGGAGCTGTACAACGTCAACATCCGGGTCGACGCCGAGCCACCGTCGGTGACCGTGCGCCGGAAAGGAAAGGACGGCATCGACGTGAACACGTCCGGGGAGCTGGAGTTGGACAGCGACACGGTCAAGGGAATCCTGCGCGAGCGCGGGTTCATCAACGCCAACGTGACGATCCGTGGCAACCCGTCTGTCGACCGGCTGATCGACGGGGTGATGGACAACCGCGTCTACATGCCGTCGCTGGTCACCGTCAACAAGGTCGACCTCATCGAGCCGTCGTACGCGGGGACAATGAAGGACGCCCTCCGCGATCACGGCGTCAGCCCCGACGACGCGATCTTCATTTCGGCCGCCGAGGAGAAGGGATTGGACGTGCTAAAAGAGCGGATGTGGCGGGCGCTCGGGCTCATCCGGATCTACATGGACAAGCCGGGGCGGGGCGTCGACCGCGAGGAGCCGCTCATCATCCGGCGCGGCGAGACCGTGGACGACGCCGTGCAGAAGCTGGGCGGCACCCTCGACGAGCGGTTCCGGTTCGCGCGGGTCACCGGGCCGTCGGCCCAACACGACGACCAGCAGGTGGGCCGCGATCACGTCCTCGAAGACGAGGACGTCCTGCGCGTGGTTGCGCGGCGCTAGCCGATGCCGACGGCGCGCCGCCGGGTGGTGGCGGTGGCGCTGGCCGCGGGAGTGGTGCCGTGGGTCGTCGTCGACTGGTCGAACGGCGTCTATCCGCTGTTTTCCGTGGGGTTCGTGTATCCGGAATCGATGACGGTCGTCGGGCTGCCGACGTACCTGCGGTCGGTCGGAACGGTGCCGCCGGCGCTCCGGGCGTGGCCGACCGCGGTCGCGCTGTGGGGTGGCGGCGTCGCCGCGGCCGCGCTGGACGTGGACTGGCGTGTGACCGCCGGCGTGCTCGCGTTCGCCGGTGGCAGCGTCGTGTCGCTTGCAGCGGCGATCACGGCACAGCCGTCGTTGACCGGGGTTCCGGTGGGCGCGGGCGCGCTCTGGCTGGCCGCGGGCTACGTGGCGGTGGTCGGCCGCGGCCGGTGACCGTGCCGGGTTCGACGCGTTTTTTGTCGCGCCACGCCTGCCCACTGACATGACCGCGTTCACGCTCGATCACGTGATGATGCGTGTCGGTGACCTCGATGCGTCCCTGGACTGGTACGGCGACCACATGGGCTACGTCGAGCACGCACGCTGGGAGGCCGACACGTTCACCAACGTCTACATCGGCCCCGAAGACCCCGCCGACGACGCGGCGCTGCTGGAGTTGACGTACAACCACGACACGGCCGACTACGACAACGGCGACGCGTTCGGACACATCGCGGTGCGCGTCGACGACGTCAGCGACGCCTACGAGGAGCTGCTGGCTGGTGGCGTCGCGGACTACCGCGATCCCGAGTCCTGCGGTGGCAGCTACGCGTTCGTGAAAGACCCCGACGGCCACGAGATCGAACTCGTGGCGGGCGACGCCGGTCAGCGCTGGAGCATCGACCACACGATGGTGCGGGTCGCCGACGCCACCCAGCACCTCGGGTTCTGGACGCGCGTCTTCGGGTACGAGCACACGGGCCGCTGGGAGGCCGACAGCTTCGCGAACTACTTCATGAAGCCGCCGGCGGCCAGCGACGCCGCGATGGCGGTGGAGCTGACGTACAACTACGACGACCGCACGTACACGTTCGGCGACGGGTGGGGGCACCTCGCGGTGCGCGCCGACTCCCTCCAGGACGACTGGGCGACGCTGCTGGAGCGGGAGACGGCTGACTACCGGGATCCGGCGTCCTGCGACATGAACTACGCGTTCACGAAGACGCCCGACGGCCACGAGATCGAAGTGTTGAACCCCGAGTCGTCGCCGATGGATCGGTCGGCGTAGCGGGGCGGCGCGGCGACCCCGGGTATTTTTGTTGGCTGGCTGCTCCACGCACAAATATGGGCGCACCGCGGACTGTGAGCCGCCGGCTGAGGACACGCCGCCAGGGGTGGGTGTGATGTACGCGACACCCATCGGGTACGCCGACACCCGCTTCGAGACAGCCGCGGACGCCCCGCGACAGGGCGTTGAGACGCCGTACGCGGCGAACGTACAGGTGTACGAGTCGTTTCGCGGGGGGCTTGTGGGTTTGGAACCCGACGACCGGGTGGTGGTTGTGTGGTGGGCCGACGACGCCGACCGGGACGTGTTGGCGGTCCGGGACGGCGACCGGGGCGTGTTCACCACGCGGTCGCCGGCCCGCCCCAACCCGGTGTGTATCACGCCGTGTGAGTTGCTGGCCGTCGACGCCGCGGACGGAACACTCGCAATCCGGGGGGTGGATATGGCGCACGGCTCGCCGGTCCTGGATCTGAAGCCGGCGCTGGACTGACCTACAGCGCGTCCGCCGGCGCGCCCGCGAGCTCGCGGAGCGCGTCGCGCTCGACGTGGTGCAGCGACCCCGGAACGACGAGCAGATGCAGGGGGCTGCCGAAGTCCGCGTCCGCGAGCGCACCCAGGCGGTCGGCCCGCACCGTCGCGTCCGGCGCCCCGGCGCGCGCGACCACGACCCCGAGGGCGTCCGCGTCCCAGTTGGTCGCGAGCAGGTCGGCCGCCTGGCTGGCGGTCATGTAGGCGTCCCCGTCGACGCGGGGGTGATCGACCTTGATGTCGAGGTAGACCAGCGTGTGCAGGCCGCGCTCGCGGTTGGCCTCGATGGTGTCGGTGACCGATCCGGGAACGCCGTCGGCCCCGTGCGCCCACGGGAACGGCAGCGTCGTGGCCTTGCCGAAGCGGTAGTTCTGGAGGCCGGTGAGGCCTGCCGCGGCGGACGCGGCGGTCGGCGCGTGGATCACCCGCGTGTCGATGCCGCGGTCCGCGGCGCGCATCCGGAGGTCGACGTGTGTCGTCGAGATCATCGTGTCGCCGGCCGTGAGGAACACGGCGTCGCCGTCGGCGGCGGCGTCCAGGATCGGCTCGGGGTGTTGTTCGACGCCCGCGCGGTCCCGGCGCTCGATGGTGGTGTCGTGGTGGGCTTCGAGGGCGGCGACATCGGTGCCGATCAGCCGGCTGGTGTAGAACTCGGCGAACACGCGGTCGGCCGCCGCGATGGCGTCGCGGCCGGCGACGGTGACCGACGCCTCGTCGTAGAGGCCGAGCCCGACGAACGTGAGCATGCCCCGAGTTGGGCGGGCGGCGTCGTATGGGTTTCGAGTCGCCGCGAGAACGACACCCGTAAGCATCGCGCTTGCCGACGTGGCACCATGGCAGTGCCCTGCGTTCGCGTGCCCGTCGACGACGGTGAAGCAACCCGACAGCGGCTCGCCGACGCCGACCTGATCGACGACACGCACGCCATCGCGGCCGCGGATGGCGCGCTGCACATCCCCGTCACGGACGCCGCCGCCGTGCCGGACGCGCTGTCGGTGGTGTCGTTCGACGCGCCGCCCCGGCGGACGCAGACGACGCCCGCGGACATCCTGGGGTTCGACCCGTCGTACGCGCGCCTCGGCGACATCGTCATCGTCGACGAGGACGACAGCGACCGCGCGCACGCCATCGCGGACGCGGTCGTGGAGTCCGACATCCCCGTCGAGGCGGTGTTGAACCGCGCCTCGAAGATCAAAGGCGAGCAGCGCGTCCGGGAGTGGGACGTGATCGCGGGGGACTCCACGGAGACGGTCCACCGCGAGTACGGCCACGCCTTCGCACTGGACGTGGCGGCGGTGTACTTCTCGCCGCGGCTGGCGACCGAACGCCACCGCGTCGTCGAGCAGGTCACCGCCGGCGAGCACGTCTTCGACATGTTCGCCGGCGTCGGCCCGTACGCGGTGCCGATGGCGTCGGCGGGCGCGAGGGTGGTTGCGACGGACGTCAACGAGACCGCCATCGACTACCTTCAAGCGAACGCCGCGCGCAACGGCGTCGACGACCGCGTCACGGGGGTTGCCGGCGACGTGCGCGAGGTCGCCGGCGAGTACACCGGCTGGGCGGACCGCATCGTGATGAACCTGCCACACACTGCCGACGAGTTCCTCGAGACGGCGGTGGCGCTGGCCGGCGACGAGTGCACGCTGCATTTCTACGACATCCAACACGAGGACGGCCGGTTCGACGCCGGGGAGGCCGCGATCCGCGCGGCGGCCCAGCCGGCGTACGACGTGACTGTGGCGACCCGCCACACGGTGCGGTCGTACGCCCCCCACGAGTTCAACGTGGTGCTTGACGTGTCGCTGTCGCGGCGGTGATTCGCAAGCCTTATTTCTCGGATGCGGCTACCAACGAGTGCGACGAGTGGTCGTCACGCGACGGTGTGTCGCGGCGCGCCGGTGTAGCTCAGCGGTAGAGCGATTCCTTCGTAAGGAATAGGCCGAGGGTTCAAATCCCTCCACCGGCTTCAAGAAGTCCGCGGTCGGATCCTTCTGCACCACCGAAACGACAGCGATGCGTCGGGGCTGGGCTGTGCCGGCTCCGAGACCGTTATGCCGCCCGAACGCGAACCGGTGGGTATGCCAACGGGGGAGATACTGGTGTCGTGTTCGTGTGGGTTCGAAGCGGCGTTCGATCGGCTCCGGGACGCCCGGGGAGTGCTCGCAGCCCACGAGGACGCCGGCCACGACGCCGAGTGGGAGATCCAACGGCTCGCAAGCGGGGTCGAGGAGGCCGGTGCGGACGCCGGCGTGTGTGGTGATCCCACGCCGCCGGCGTCACCGCTGTACCGCAGTGACCTGTGACCGTGTCGGCGTACGGAGCGGTGCGAGGGGGCTGGCGGCGACTGCGCGCCGACTACGCCTCGCCGAAGGCGGCGCGGGTTTGGCGGTGCCGGAAGCGAAACATGCCCCAGAGCACGGGGGGTGCACCGACAGCGCCCAGGCCGCCAAGCGGCGGCTCGTATGCGACGCGATCCCGGAGCACCGTCTGGTCGCCGTCGGCGTAAAACGAGTGGGTGTGCTCCCACTCGGGAAACGGACCGTTCTCCATGGTGTCGACGAAGTACGCGTGGTCGTCTTCGGTCGCGCGCTCGGTGATGACGGACGTCCAGGTCTGCCTGGGGCCGACGCCGAACGGCTCGACGGCCATGTTGATGCGCGTCCCCGCCACGAGTTCGTCGCCGTCGCGCTGTCCCTGTGGCCACACCACGTCCTCGACGGTGAGGTTCGCCCATTCGGGCGTCAGCGCCAGCAACCCGTCGACGGTGGAGTGAAACGCCCACACGGACTCCAGGGGCGCGTCCACTCGCAGATCGCGCTTGAACGTCTGCATACGTCCGCTACGCACCAGGCGCGCAAAACTTCAGGGGGTTCGGAACCCGCAAGTTGTGCCGTGATAGCACACGCGTCCCGCAGGAACGATTATGAGGGATGGCCGCGATCCTGTTGACATGCCTTCGGAGCGCGCGGCTGCGGTCACGCCGTTCGCCGCGATGGATGTCCTCGAACGCGCCGCCGACCGTGCGGACGTGATCCACATGGAAGTGGGCGAACCCGACTTCGCACCCCCAGCCGCGGCCACCGAGGCAGCAGTCGACGCGCTGCGCGCCGGCGACGACGACTACACGACCTCGCGCGGCAGGCGGTCGCTTCGGGACGCGATCAGCGGCTACTACGCCGCCGAATACGGCGTTTCGGTCCCGGCCGAGCGCATCGTCGTCACGCCAGGCTCCTCGCCGGCGCTTCTGACCGTGCTGTTGGCCACTGTCGACCCCGGCTCGGCGGTCGTTCTCAGTGACCCACATTACGCCTGCTACCCGAACTTCGTGCGGCTCGCCGACGGGGTCGTGCGCACCGTTGGTCTCGCGCCCGACGCCGGCTTCCAGCCCGCCGTCAGTGACTACGACGCGGCGGTCGGCGACGACACCGCCGCCATGCTCCTGAACTCCCCGGGTAACCCCACCGGAGCCGTGATCGACGGGGAGAGCCTGTCGGCGCTCGTGGCCCTCGCCGACCGCACCGACACCGCCGTCGTCTCCGACGAGATCTACCACGGGCTGGCGTTCGACGCCGCCGCGCACTCGGTGCTGGAGTACACCGACGACGCGTTCGTGATCGACGGCGTCTCCAAGCGCTACGGCATGACGGGGTGGCGGCTGGGCTGGGTGGTGTGTCCGCGCCGGTACGTCGATACGATCAACGCGATCGTCCAAAACACACTCATCTGCGCGCCGTCGTTCGTTCAGGCCGGCGCTGAGGCGGCCATCCGACACGGGACCGACTGGCTCGACGGCGTGCGGGCCGACTACCGCACGCGCCGCGACATCCTGTGTGCTGCCGCCGAGCGCTGGGGGTTCGACCCCGGATACACGCCGGCGGGCGCGTACTACATGCTGTTGGATGTGTCGCGGCTGGGCGCTGCGCCCGCTGTTGCCGACGCGCTCCTCGAAACCGCGGGCGTTGCGGTGACGCCCGGCCCGGATTTCGGTGCGAACGCAACCGAGTACGTGCGGGCGTCGTTTGCGGTGAGTACCGACGCTGTGCGCGAAGCCGTCGCTCGCATCGATGCTGTGCTCGCCAGCGCCACGACGCTCACTTGAGGCGTTCCTGGAGGAACGAGGGGTGGGCGGCCGTGACGCCGTCGATAGCCAAAACCTCGTCGCTGATCACGTCACCGAGCGCATCCCCGTCGGCGGCCCGTACCTCCGCCATCAGCATGTGATCGCCACTCGAAGAGTACAACGCCTGCACGGAGTCGAGTTCCTGGAGTGTGCGGGTCGCCTCCACGTACTGCTCGGAGGCCACGTCGATCCCGACCATCGCGATGCTTTGCCCGGACAGCTTCTTGGGGTCGACGTCGGCGGAGTAGCCGACGATGACGCCGTCCGATTCGAGTTGGTCGATGTATTTGCGGACGGTCGGCTTGGAGACGTCCGCACGCTCCGCGATGGCCGCATACGACGCTTGCGCGTCCTCTTCGAGCGCGGCGAGGATTCGCTCTTCTGTCGATTCAGTGCTCACGTCAGGATATTTGGTTCGTGTGAAAAAATATCTTCCGAATCGTCAACCGACAGCGGAACGCCACGGAACCACCGTTGGAGCGGCGCTGCCGCCAACACTGCGACACGTAGCCGACAATCAAAACGACCCGGTGTCGTTACTTGTGGCGGTCGATGACGTCGAACGAGCGCTCCCACTCGTAGTCGTCGTCGAAGTACCGCTTTGCAACCGGTTCCTCGGGCATGTCCCCGCGGGACTGCTTTTCAGCCTGATACGACGGCCGCTGCTCGTCCTGGTAGTACCGGCCGGTCAGCACGGTCCCGTCGTAGAGGGCTTCCTCGGTCTCGGTCATCAGCTCCTGTGCCTCCCGCCGGTCCGTGACGTCGAAGTCGTACTCGTCGGACTCCTGGACGTCCACGTACGGGACGTACTGCTTGGCGTCCTTGTTCCAGGTCGGACACTGCGTCAGGAAGTCCACGTGCGCGAAGCCGTCGTGCTGGATGGCTTCCACGAGGATGTCCTTTGCCTGGTTGGGGTTCACGGCCGCGGTCCGCGCCACGTACGACGCCCCCGAGGTCATGCTCAGCGAGAGCGGTCGGATCGGGGACTTCGCGGAGCCGTGGGGCTGGGTCTTGGACTTGTGGCCCTTCGGGCTCGTCGGCGATGTCTGGCCCTTCGTCAGGCCGAACACTTCGTTGTTGAACACGATGTACGTGATGTCGTGGTTCTCCCGGGCGGTGTGCATGAAGTGGTTGCCGCCGATCCCGTAGCCGTCGCCGTCACCGCCGGCGGCCACGACCTCCAGGTCGTGGTTGGCCAGCTTCGCGGCGCGGGCCACGGGCAGGGAGCGCCCGTGGATCGTGTGGAAGCCGTAGCTGTCGAAGTAGCTGTTGAGCTTCCCGGAACAGCCGATCCCGGTCGCAAGCAGTATCTCCTCGGGGTCCTTGCCGAGCTCCGCCATCGCCCCTTTCAGGGCCTTCAGGACACCGAAGTCACCACAGCCAGGACACCACGTCGGCTGCGGTTCGACGCCGGGCGTGAACGCGTCCCGGTCGACCTCGCGGTCCTCATCAATCGCGCTGAATGCCTTACTCATTATCAGTCACCTGCTGCGGGTTCGAGTGTGGTCTGGGCGGCCGGCTCCGCGCCGTCGCCGGCCTGTTCGATCTCAACGGCCTCGACGATCTCCGCGGGCTCGAACGGGTTGCCGTTGTATTTCAGGAGACTCGACAGCTTCCCGCCGATGTCTCCGACCTCCTTCTGGATGAGGCCACGGAACTGCTTGGTGGAGGACATCTCCACGACGATGGCTTCGTCGACGCTGTCGACGAACGCCCGCGTCTCCGCGACGGGGAACGGCGCGAGGTCGCTGATCCCCAACGCCTTCACGCTGTTGCCGTCGTCGTTCAGCCGGTGGACCGCTTCCTCGACGGTGCCCTCCTGGCTGCCCCACGCGATGAGGCCGATGTCGGCGTCCTCGTCGCCGTAGTGGGTCTGCTGGTCGCGCTCGTCGAGGTCGTCGCGGATCGCCGCCAGCTTCTGGAGGCGGCGCTCGACCTGCGCCACGCGGTTGTCGGTGTCCTCGCTGATGTGGCCGTTCGGCCAGTGCTCGTTGCCGGAGGCGAGATACCGACCGCCGGACTGCCCCGGGATCGTCCGGGGGCTGACGCCGTCCTCGACGTCGTGCTGGTAGCGGTGGTACTTCCCCGTCGGGTCGTGTGGCGCGTCGGGGATCTGGTCCTCGGAGAGCGTCGTCCCGAGGTCCGCCGCCGGCTCGCGGTCGAAGAACGACGCGTCGACGTTCCGGTACTCCCCGGAGAGCTTCTGATCGTACAGCAGGATCACGGGGATCTGGTAGTCGTACGCGATCTCGAACGCCGTGCGGGTCTGCTCGTAACACTCCTTGGGGTCTTTGGGGCCGAACGCAACGCGGTGGCTGTCCCCCTGGCTGGTGTACAGCACGTGCTCCAGGTCGGCCTGCTCGGGCTTCGTCGGCATGCCCGTGGACGGCCCGGCGCGCTGGGCTTCCAGCAACACCAGGGGCGTCTCGGTCATCTCCGCGAGGCCCAGGGGCTCGCTCATCAACGCGAACCCGCCGCCGGAGGAGCCGGACATCGCCTTCGCGCCGGCGTGGCTTGCACCCACCGCCATCGCCGCCGCCGCGATCTCGTCTTCGACCTGCTCGGAGACCCCGCCCATGTCGGGCAACAGCTGGGTCATGATCGTGAACGCGTCCGTCCACGGCGTCATCGGATACCCGGAGATGAACCGGCAGCCGGCGTCGATCGCGCCGTACGCGATCGCGTGACTCCCGGACATGAGCACTTGTGGCTCGTCGTGGCTCCCGGTCGGCACCGATAGGTCGTGGGTGTGCTCCATTTCCGACACCTGCTCGTAGGCGTCGCGGAGCACCGTGAGGTTCTGTTCGAGGATGTCGCCGCCCATGGCGTCGCTCATCAGGTCCTCGATGTGGTCGAGGTCCATGTCGATGAGCGCCGCGGTGGCGCCGACGCCCGCGGTGTTGCGCATGACCTCGCGGCCGTGTTCCTTGGCGAGCCCGCGCAGGTCAAGCGGGTAGAGATGCCAGTCGTTGGCGTCGGCCTGCTGTTCGAGGTCGCCGACGTCCTCGTCGTCGAGCAGCCCCTCGTCGTAGATGATGACGCCGCCCGCGCGCAGGTCGTCGAGGTTCTCAGTGAGCGGCTTCACTTCCTCGTCGCCGTAGACGGCCTCCTCGCTCGGGTTGCGGGCGAACGAGTCGCCGAGCGCGAGCAGGAAGTTGTAGCCGTCACCGCGGGAGGTTACGGTACCGTCCCGCGCCCGGATCTCCACGTACGTGTGGCCGCCGCGGATCCGCGACGGGTAGTGGCGGTGCGTGAAGACGTCGAGGCCCGAGCGCATCAGCGCTTTGGCGAAATTCTGGCTTGTCGAGTCGATCCCGTCTCCGGAACCCCCTGCGATTCGCCAGATGAGTTCGTCGTCAGTCATAATCTGGTCTGGCCCAGCCGTGGACCAATATGGCATCGTACGCGTGGTCGCCACTAAATCGTTTGCCATCCATTATCACAGAAAAATGATGAAAGACCGCCCGAGGGCGCCCGCAGGGACGCGACCACACCCCCGCGGCGTTATCGGTCGATGCCGCCCTGCTCGGAGATCTGGAGGATGTTTCGCATGTTGAGATATACGTGTTGGGCGTCCACGTCAGCGTCGTCATCGTAGATGTCACTGACTCGATGAACGAGCGCGGCGATGCGCTCGGCTTCCGTCGACTGGTTGCCGTCCTCGTCGCGCAGGTCGTCGGCGACGCTGCGGAGCACGGCGCGCTTCTCGGCGTCGTCGGGATCGGTCATTCGCCAACCCCCCGTCGCTGCACGAGCCCGAGCATGTCCGCGGTCTCCGCGGCGAACGTGCGGAACGACGCTCCCGTCTCGTTGTCGGGGTCGAGTGCAACGGGTTGGCCGTTGTCGCCGCCAGCGCGCACGCTGGGGTCGAGCGGGATCGACCCCAAGAACGGGAGTTCGTTGGCGGTGGCGAACTCCTCGCCGCCGCCCGCGCCGAAGATGTCGTGGGTCCCGCCGCAGTCGGGGCAGACGAACGACGACATGTTCTCGACGACGCCCAACACAGTGGTGTCGTGGCGGCCGAACATGCGCAGTCCCTTCCGGGCGTCGTCGACGGCCACGTCCTCGGGCGTGGTGACGACGACCGAGCCGGTCAGCGGCAGCGTCTGTAACAGCGTGAGCTGGGTGTCCCCGGTTCCCGGCGGGAGATCGACGACGAGGTAGTCCAGATACCCCCACTCGACATCCTCGATGAGCTGCGTGAGAACCTTATGGACCATGGGGCCGCGCCAGATCACGGGGTCGTCCTCGCCCACCATGAACGCCATGCTCATGAGCTTCATGCCGTGTTTCTCCGGGGGCACGATGGTCTCGGTTTCGGTGGCCTGTGGGTGGTCGTCGGCGTCGACCATACGGGGCACGTTGGGGCCGTAGATGTCAGCGTCGAAGAGGCCGACGCGGGCACCGCGATCGGACAGCGCCGCGGCGAGGTTGACCGCGACCGTGGACTTGCCGACCCCACCTTTGCCGGAGGCGACCGCAACGACGTTCTTGACGCCGGGGAGCACCTCGGTCTCGGAGCGGTCGGGGATCGCCGCGGTGAGATCCGTTTCCAGCCCCTCGGCCTCAAGTGTTTCTCGCACGTGTGCGGCGATCTCGGTCTCGGCGGGGGAGTACGGGGCCCCGAGCGCCAGCGAGATGGTGACGGTGCCGTCGTCGACCGAGAGATCGTTGACCAGCCCCAGGGAGACGATGTCGTCGCCGAGCGCCGGGTCCGTGACAGACGCAAGCAGCTCCATGACGTCGTCGTCGTTCATGCATCGGCGTAGGGGTGGGGCGTCCGATAAGGGTTGTGTCAGCGACGATCCCGGACGATCACCGGCGGCGTGCTGTCGGCACACACGGCCCGCATGAGTGGGAGACACGCACCCACGATCACGGATCGGCGCTTCGTAGTGTTTAAGTGGTGTGGCCGATTGTCCACGAGTGCAGTCACTGTAGGGGCCCAGGCCCCGAGTCCGAGAGGGCGAAGATACACTCGAAAGCCTGTCGTGGTAGCCTAGCCTGGTCAAGGCGCAGGGTTGCTAACTCTGTGGCGTAAGCCTCCGGGGTTCAAATCCCCGCCACGACGCCTTTCACAGACAACCCAATCATGAGTTCGGAAGAACAAGAAGACGTGGACGAAGACATTCAGTACTTCGTCCGCATTGGCCAGACAGACCTCGACGGGACGAAGACCGTCGAGCGTGCTCTCGCGGAGCTCGGCGGCGTTGGTCGCCGAGTCGCGCGAATCGTCGCCGACGAAGCCGGCGTCGATCGAACCGCGACCATGGGCGGCCTCGAAGACGACGCCATCGAGAGCGTCACCGACGCCGTCGATAGCTTCACCGAGCACGCCCCGGCGTGGCTGGCGAACCGCCAGAACGACTTCTACACTGGCGAGAACCAGCACATCACGGGTACCGACGTGGAGCTCACCCGCGATCAGGACATCAACCGCATGCGGATGATCCGCTCGTATAAGGGCATCCGTCACGAGCGCGGACAGAAAGTCCGCGGTCAGCGCACGAAGTCCACCGGTCGTACCGAGGGCACCATCGGCGTCAACGTCGAGGCGATCAAGGAAGAACAGGCAGAAGACGACGCAGCCGACGGAGGTGAGGAGTAATGGCGCTGCCCGGCGAGAACACCAAGTTCTACGAGACACCGAATCACCCCTACCAGGGCGAGCGCATCGCCGAGGAATCCGACCTCCTCTCGCGCTACGGTCTGAAGAACAAAGAAGAGCTGTGGCGGGCACAGTCCGAGCTGCGCGACTACCGCCGCGAGGCGCGGCGACTCCTCGGACAGACCGGAACGGTCTCCGGCGAGGAGTTCGTCGCCCGCCTGCAGCGCATCGGCGTCCTCTCCGAGGAGGAGCGATTGGACGACGTGCTGTCGCTCGAAGTGACGGACGTCCTCGAGCGCCGCCTCCAGACGGTCGTCTACCGCGAGGGACTGGCGAACACGATGGGGCAGGCCCGTCAGTTCGTCTCCCACGGCCACGTGACCGTCGACGGCAGCCGCGTCACGGAGCCGTCGTACACGGTCCCGGTCAGCGAGGAGAACACCCTCGCGTTCGACGAAACGAGCGACCTCACCGACGAACTGCACCCGGCTCGCGCCGGTGCTCAGGAGTGATAACGTATGGCTGACGACACCAAATGGGGCATCGCGCACGTTCACGCCTCGTTCAACAACACCATCATGACCGTCACGGACCAGACGGGCGCCGAAACGCTCGCGAAGTCCAGTGGTGGCTCGG
The DNA here is from genome assembly GCF_016917835.2 of Halobacterium sp. BOL4-2. Classification (GTDB taxonomy): domain Archaea; phylum Halobacteriota; class Halobacteria; order Halobacteriales; family Halobacteriaceae; genus Halobacterium; species Halobacterium salinarum. The sequence continues at coordinate 830,659 of NZ_CP070332.2, forward strand.
TGGTCAAGCAGAACCGGGACGAGGCGTCGCCGTACGCCGCGATGCAGATGGCAGAACAGCTCGCCGAGGAAGTACTCGATCAGGGCATCGAGAAGGTCCACGTCCGGGTCCGCGGTCCGGGCGGGAACCTCCAGCGAAGCCCGGGACCGGGCGCGCAGGCAGCGATCCGCGCGCTCGCCCGCGCCGGCCTCGAAATCGGTCGCATCGAGGACGTCACGCCCATCCCCCACGACGGGACGCGACCGCCGAAGAACAGCGGGTACTAGATCATGAGTAGCCAGGACTTCGACGTCGAATTCGTCGACCGCGACGACCGGGAAGCCCGGTTTGTCGTTCGGAACATCACGCCCGCGTTCGCGAACGGCATTCGCCGCGCCATCCTCGTGGACGTGCCGACGTTGTCCATCGACACGGTGCGGTTCGTGGAGAACTCCAGTGTGATGTTCGACGAGCAACTCGGCCTGCGGCTCGGGCTCGTGCCACTGACGACACCCGAGGATTACGCGGCGGGCGAAGCGGTTACGCTCGCCCTCGACGTCGAGGGTCCGGGCACCGCGTACTCCGGCGACCTCGTGAGCAACGACCCCGAGGTCGAGGCGGCCGACGAAAACATCCCGATCATCGAGCTGAAAGACGACCAGCGCCTCGAGCTCGAGGCGGATGCCGTGATGGGGCATGGCCGCGACCACGCCAAACACCAGGGCGGGGTGGCGGTGGGCTACCGACACCTGCAGCGCGTACACGTGGTCGGTGACAGCCCAGAGTACGCGGACGACGACCCCCAGATGCTTCGAGGCGTCATCGAGGAGGACGACGAACTAGTGCCGACTGACGACTTCGACAACGACCTGACCACCCGGTATCCCGGCAAAGAGGTCGAAATCGAGGACGTCGACGGTGCGTTCGTGTTCCACGTCGAATCGGACGGCTCGATGCCCGTTGAAGAGCTGGTGCTGCGTGCGGTCGACACCCTGGTTGATCGCGCGGACGAACTCGAACAGGCAGTTCAACTGTAATCAATAATGCGTGTCTCCCCCCTCAACACCGTGCCGGCGTCCGTTCCTGCCCCGGGAGCGACGGGTCCGGCAATCGTAATCGGTAAGAAGGGGCGGGGGCTACAGAGAAGTGTAAGGTCGACGCGACCGAGCAGGGATAGCCAAGTTTGGCCAAAGGCGCAGCGTTCAGGGCGCTGTCCCGTAGGGGTTCGCAGGTTCAAATCCTGCTCCCTGCATTCGACTTCTCACCAGAATTTCCGAGAGTTAGGAGCATGAGCAAGACAAGCCCGAGACTCAGCAGTCTCATCGCCGAACTGAAATCCGTCGCCCGCGATTCGGGTGCGGATGTCTGGCATGACGTGGCCGACCGGCTGGAGAAGCCGCGATCCACGCACGCCGAGGTGAACCTGAGTCGTATCGAACGGTACGCAAGTGAAGACGAGACGGTCATCGTCCCCGGGAAGGTCCTGGGGTCCGGCGCGCTCCGAAAATCCGTCACCGTCGCTGCCGTGGATTTCTCCAGCAGCGCGGCGACGAAGATCGAGCACGCCGACGGTGAGGCCGTCCACTTGGAACAGGCAGTTGAACAGAACCCAGACGGAACCGATGTGCGGGTGATTCGATGAGTCTCGCAGAATTCGACGCCGACGTCGTCGTGGACGCGCGCGACTGCATCATGGGTCGCGTCGCGAGCAACGTCGCCGAGCGCGCGCTCGCCGGCGACCGGGTTGCCGTCGTGAACGCCGAGCAGGCGGTCATCACGGGAACGGAGGACGACGTGTTCTCCACGTACCGCACGCGCGCCAACCTGGGGTCCGACCGCGGACCGTACTACCCGAAGCGCCCCGACGGCATCTTCAAGCGTGCCATCCGCGGCATGCTGCCGTACAAGCAGGACGACGGTCGGGAGGCGCTCGACAGCGTCCGCGTGTACGTCGGGAACCCGATGGACGAGGACGGCGACGTGCTTGACGGCACGTCGCTGGACCGACTGTCAACAATCCGCTTCGTCACCCTCAGCGAAGTGTCCGAGGAACTGGGGGCGAACGTCACATGGTAACCAATACGTCAGGCAAGAAGAAGACGGCTGTCGCTCGCGCAACCGTGAGCGACGGAGAGGGTCGCGTGCGAATCAACTCCCAGCCCGTCGAACTCGTCGAGCCGGAGATGGCACGCCTGAAGATGCTGGAGCCGTTCCGCATCTCGGGCAGCGACCTCCGCGGGGACGTCGACATCGACATCGACGTCGCCGGTGGCGGGTTCGCGGGGCAGGCGGACGCGGTGCGGACCGCCATCGCGCGCGGGCTCGTCGAGCATTACGGCGACGCCGAACTCCGTGACGCGTTCCGCGAGTTCGACCGCAGCCTCCTGGTGAACGACGTGCGCCAGCGCGAGTCCAAGAAGTGGGGCGGTCCCGGGGCTCGGGCGCGCTACCAGAAGTCCTACCGCTGAGGTGACCAGAGCATGATGGTACCAGTCCGGTGTTTCAGTTGCGGTACTGTCGTCGGCGAACACTGGGAAGCGTTCAAGGCGCGTGCCGAAACCCACGACGGCGACGAGGACCCGGCCGACGTGCTGGATGACCTCGGCGTCGACCGGCACTGCTGTCGCCGGATGCTGATCGCCCACCAGGACCTCGTCGACGTGGTCTCCCCATACCAGTAATAATGAGCGACTCACAGCATTTCAGCCGGTACGAGAAAGCCCGCATCATCGGGGCGCGAGCCCTGCAGGTGGCGTACGGCGCGCCCGTGCTGGTTGACACCGATCAGACGGAGCCGATCCTCATCGCGGCCGAGGAGTACGACGCGGACGCGCTTCCGTTCACTGTTCGGCGGGAGGGGACCTGAGATGACGCGCATCGAGGCTGTCCGATACCGTCCGATCCTGGATTCACGCGGGAACAAGACCGTCGAGGCGGAGGTGACCACCGACGACGGTGGGTTCGGTCGTGCGGCCGCGCCGTCGGGCGCAAGCACCGGCGAGCACGAGGCCGTCGAGCTTCCCGTCGGGGAGGCGATCGCGGCCGGCCGCGAGCGTATCGCGCCCCGATTGGAGGGGCGTGAGTTCGCGGGCGATCAGCGCGGCGTCGACGCGGCGCTGCACGCCGCCGACGACACCACTGACTTCTCGGCGGTCGGCGCGAACGTCGCCGTTGCGACCAGCATGGCTGCTGCGAAGGCAGCGGCGGACGTCCTCGGTGTGCACACCTACCAGCATTTGGGTGGGGCGCTTCGCGGCCGGAACTTCCCGGTTCCGTTGGGGAACGTCCTCGGCGGCGGCGCGCATGCCGCGGACGCGACCGCGATCCAGGAGTTCCTGGTCGCGGCGACCGGCGCGCCGAGCGTTCGGCAGGCCGTGTTCGCGAACGCGGCCGTCCATCAGCGCGTCAAAGACCGCCTGGACGCCGACGGTGTGCCGGCGGCGAAAGGCGACGAGGGCGCGTGGGCGCCGTCGATCGACGACGCAACCGCCTTCGACGTGGTGGCAGGTGCCGCCGCGGAGGTCGCCGATGAGTTCGGGTTCGATGTCCGGTTGGGCCTTGATCTCGCGGCCGCCGAGCGATACGACGGAGACGAGTACGTGTTCGGTGACGACCGCCGGTCGACGGCGGCACAGATCGAATACGTCGCAGGACTGGTTTCCGAGTACGACCTCGCGTACGTCGAGGACCCCCTCGACGAGAACGACTTCGAGGCGTTCGCGGAGCTCACCGATCGCGTGGGCGACGAGACGCTCGTGTGTGGTGACGACCTGTTCGTGACGAACACCGAGCGCCTGCAGCGCGGCATCGACGCGGGGGCTGCCAACAGCATCCTCGTGAAGCCCAATCAGATCGGGACGCTGACCGACGCCGTCGACGCAATCGAGCTCGCCACGCGCAACGGGTACGACGCGGTCGTATCCCACCGCAGCGGCGAGACCGAGGACACGACCATCGCACACCTCGCCGTTGCAACCGACGCGCCGTTCATCAAGACCGGCGCGGTCGGCGGCGAGCGAACCGCCAAGCTAAACGAACTCATCCGCATCGCGGACGAAGCATGAGCGAGAACGAATCCGACACCGAGGCCGAACTCGAGGAGAACGCCCCCGACGAAGCGGCGGCAGACGCCGAGAGCACGGCCCAGACAGACGAACAGACCCCCGATACCGAGGCCGACGAGCCTGCGCCGGAGTCCACGGCGACCGAGGACGTGATGTCCGATGAGGAGGCCGACCTCCTGATCCCCGTCGAGGACTACCTGGGCGCTGGCGTTCACATCGGGACCCAGCAGAAGACCAACGACATGGACCGGTTCATCCACCGGGTCCGAACCGACGGCCTGTACGTCCTTGACGTGTCGCGGACCGACGACCGCGTTCGGACGGCGGCGGACTTCCTGGCGAACTACGACCCCGAGCAGATCCTGGTGACGTCGAGTCGCCAGTACGGGCGGTTCCCCGCGGAGAAGTTCGCGGAGGCCGTCGGTGCGCGCGCCCGCACCGGGCGCTTCATCCCGGGGACGCTGACGAACCCCGACTACGACGGCTACATCGAGCCGGACGTCCTCGTGGTCACCGACCCGATCGGTGACTCGCAGGCCGTCAAAGAAGCGATCACGGTCGGCATTCCCGTGATCGCGATGTGCGACTCCAACAACCAGACCGGGAACGTGGACCTGGTCGTGCCGACGAACAACAAGGGCCGCCGCGCGCTGTCCGTGGTGTACTGGCTGCTCGCCAACGAGACGCTCGATCGGCGCGGTGCGGAGCCGACCTACGGCCTCGACGACTTCGAGGACGGCCTGTAAGCGCGCTCACCCACGGGGTGACTTTTCTGCGAGCCGCGGTGGAGCTGTCAGTAGCGCGAGCGCTGGTTATCGGGAGATGACGCCGAGGTAGCCGTCGAACCCCTCGATCATGCGGACGCGGCGACCGAACCACTCGCGGCCGCCGTCGAGGGGATGGCGGTGGCGGGCGTCGTCGACGTCGGCGGTGAGGAAGACAGCGGATGGAACCGGTCCGTAGGTGTCAACGCGGTCGGCAGCCCAGCCCGTGGTTGGTTCGGCGAGGATGACGTCCTGGCCGGGGAACGACACGAGTTCGCCGAAGTCGTCGTCGTAGTCGTGGTCCGGCGTGGGGAGGCGATAGAGTTGCGTGAAACAGTCGATGGCGTCGCTGAGATCCGGGACTGCGAGCACGATGCAGTCGACGCCGGAGATGGGCGCGCCGAAGTTCGTGGCGTCGGGAACGCGGTACTCGCGTGGGGTGCGGTCGGTGATGAGGAATGGGAGCAGGTGGTGGTCGCGGGGCCCCAGGGCGGCGGCGTCCCATTCGACGGTGACGCCGTCGGGGCGGTCGCGGAACCCGCGACGCGGCCCGTGGACTTCGACGTCGTGGTCGATGGCGCGCTGGCATTCGCCGTGGACGCTGCCGGTTTCGACACACCAGCCACTGGGGCCGGCGATCGGGTCGGCGTTGGCGAAGAACTCGCGCCACCAGCCGGGGTCCTCGCGGGCCGGGGCGACGAGTTGGAGATACGAGCCGTCCGGGAAGACCAGCATCGACATCTCCGTGCCCACGCCGGGGTGTTCGCCGCCGTATTCGGGATCGAAGCCCGCAGTTTCGAACCGCTCGACGAGCACATCCAGCGACGCACCCGCGAACGGGACGTGGTCGATGACCGGACGCATGTCCCCGCGTAGACGGTAAGCAGTCATAAGCCTGCGGCTAACCGCCCCACGTCGGGGTGGTCGCTCGGCGGCGTTCCGGAAGCCCTGTAATCACCCGGTGCACACGCAGGGTATGACCACGACTTCGAGTGCGCCGGGGAAGGTCTACCTGTTCGGCGAGCACGCCGTCGTGTACGGGGAGCCGGCGGTTCCGTGCGCGATCGAGCGCCGCGCACACGTGACGGTCTCCGAGCGCGAGGACAGCCGCCTTCGGGTGTGTTCGGGCGATCTGTCCATCGACGGGTTCACCGTGGAGTACAGCGGCGACCGCGACGCCGGCGGCACGCCGGACGTGGACGTGCCCGCGCCGATCGTTGACGCGGCGATGGGGTACGTCGACGCCGCCGTCGAGCAGGCGCGGGCGGCCGCGGACGCGCCGACGGCCGGCTTCGACGTGACCATCGACAGCGAGATCCCCCTGGGGGCGGGGCTCGGGTCGTCGGCCGCAGTGGTCGTGGCCGGGATCGACGCGGCAACCCGAGAGCTCGGCGTGGAACTGGACGCCCGCGAGGTCGCCGACCGGGCGTACCAGGTCGAGCACACCGTCCAGGACGGCGAGGCGTCGCGCGCGGACACCTTCTGTTCGGCGATGGGCGGGGTAGTGCGCGTGTCCGGCGACGACTGCACCACGCTTGACGCGCCGGCGTTGCCGTTCGTGATCGGCTACGACGGCACCAGCCACGACACGGGCGAACTCGTGGCGGGGGTGCGCGCGCTCCGCGAGGAGTTCGGGTTCGTCGCGGACACGGTCACCGCGATCGGCGACCTCGTGCGCCGTGGGGAGGCGGCGCTGGCGGACGGCGACGTGGCGACACTGGGGCGGTTGATGGATATCAACCACGGGCTGCTGTCCGGACTCGGCGTCTCCGGTCGCACACTGGATGCGATGGTGTGGGCGGCCAGGGACGGCGGCGCCGACGGGGCGAAGCTCACGGGCGCCGGCGGCGGCGGGTCGATCGTTGCCCTCGACGCGGGCAGCGGTGCTGAAACGGCGCTGTCGCTGACGCCGGACTGCGAGGCGGCGTTTCGCGCGGACCTCGCGCGGGAGGGCGTGCGCGTCGAATGACCGTCGTTGTCAAGCTCGGCGGGAGCGTGATCACGGAGAAAGACCAGCCCGAGACGGTCGCCGACGATCGGCTTGCGGGGCTTGCGGGCGCGCTGGCGGACGGCGACATCGACGACCTCGTGGTGGTGCACGGTGCGGGCAGCTTCGGGCATCCGCGCGCGGCCGCACACGACGTGTCGGCCACCGATGGCGTCCAGGATGCGGCCGCGATCCGCGACATTGCGGGGACGATGGAGGCGTTGAACACGGCGGTCGTCGGGGCGCTGGCGGACGCCGGCGTGGCGGCCGTTCCCGTGCACCCGGCGTCAGTCGCGCACCGGACCACTGACGGCGCGCTGGAGTTTCCGACGGGGGCGATCGAGACGCTCCTGGACGACGGGTTCGTGCCGGTGTTGCACGGGGACATCATCTCGCACGCCGGCGCGGGCGCGACCATCCTCAGCGGGGACGAGATCGTGACCCATCTCGCGCGGGCGGTCGACGCCGACCGCGTCGGACTGTGCTCGACGGTGCCCGGCGTCCTCGACGACGACGGCACGGTGATCCCGTCGATCACGGCGTTCAGCGATGCGGCCGGCGCGCTCGGAGGCAGCGACGCCACCGACGTGACGGGCGGCATGGCGGGGAAGGTGCGGGCGCTGCTCGCGTTGGGGTCGCCGGCGTACGTCTTCGGGCCGGCGGGCATGGAGGCGTTCGTTGCCGGCGACGACGTGGGAACGCGGATCAACGGCTAGGCGGCAGACACAAGCGTTCCACGGGCGGTAACGCCGTCTCCTGGGGTCGGCGGACAATCCCCGTTGTTTTTAACAGCGTGGAGCGTAACCCGCCACAAGCAAGACGTCGCGGGCGGGCATGCTGTGGCAGCCGACGGCTGCAAGACGCCGCGGGTGGACGCAGCCAGTGCGCGACTGTTTCGAGACACGCGAAACGCGGGTTTCAGTGCTTCAGAACCATGGAAATCGAAATTGCAACAATCGGCGGCTACGAGGAAGTCGGGCGGCAGATGACTGCCGTGCGCGCGGGCGACGACATCGTGATCTTCGACATGGGCCTCAACCTCTCGAAGGTCCTGGTTCACGACAACGTCGAGACAGAGAAGATGCACAGCCTCGACCTGATCGACATGGGCGCGATCCCGGACGACCGCGTCATGTCCGATCTCGAAGGCGACGTGAAGGCGATCGTGCCGACACACGGCCACCTCGACCACATCGGGGCGATCTCGAAGCTCGCACACCGCTACGACGCGCCCATCGTGGGCAGCCCGTTCACGATCGAGCTCGTGAAAGGCGAGATCGAGAGCGAGCAGAAGTTCGGCGTCGAGAACGACCTCGTGAAGATGGAGGCCGGCGGCACGATGGAGATCGGCGACCGCTGCGAGCTCGAGTTCGTGCACGTCACACACTCCATCATCGACGCGATCAACCCCGTGCTCCACACGCCGGAGGGCGCAGTCGTCTACGGCCTGGACAAGCGCATGGACCACGATCCGGTCCTGGAGGACCCGATCGACATGGAGCGGTTCCGCGAGATCGGCCGCGAGGGCGAGGGCGTCCTCTGTTACATCGAGGACTGCACGAACGCCGGCAAGAAGGGGCGGACGCCATCCGAGAGCACGGCCCGTCGCCACCTCAAAGACGTACTGACCAGCGTCGCGGACTACGACGGCGGGATCGTCGCTACGACGTTCTCCAGTCACATCTCGCGGGTGTCCTCGCTGGTGGAGTTCGCGAAGGAGATCGGCCGCGAGCCGATCCTGTTGGGGCGCTCGATGGAGCGGTACTCGGGCACCGCCGAGCGCATGGGCCGCGTGAACTTCCCCGACGACCTCGGGATGTTCGGCCACCGGAAGTCCGTTGATCGCGCGTTCAAGCGCGTCATGAACGAGGGCAAGGAGAACTTCCTCCCGATCGTCACCGGCCACCAGGGCGAGCCACAGGCGATGCTGACTCGCATGGGGCGCGGCGAGACGCCGTACGACATCGAGGACGGTGACAAGATCATCTTCTCGGCGAGCGTCATCCCCGAGCCGACGAACAAGGGCCAGCGCTACCAAAGCGAGCAGCTGCTGCGCATGCAGGGCGCGCGCATCTACGACGACATCCACGTCTCGGGCCACCTCCGCGAGGAGGGGCACTACCAGATGCTGGACGCGTTGCAGCCCCAGCACCTGATCCCGGCCCACCAGGACATGAAGGGGATGGCACCGTACGCGAAGCTCGCGAAGAGTCAGGGGTACAAGATCGGCCGCGACCTGCACATGACAGAGAACGGCAACACCATCCAGCTCGTCGAGTAATGTCCCAGGAAGCGCGCGAACGGGCAGTGCTCGCGGCGGTCCGTGAGCGCCGCCAGCAGGTCAACGACGCGATCGACGACGACCTCCCGGTTGCGGAGCCCGAACGCCTCTACGAGGCGTCCCGGTATATCCTCGAAGCCGGCGGGAAGCGGCTGCGGCCGGCGGTCCTGTTGTTGACCGCGGAGGCGCTCGCCGACACGAGCGACACGCCCCCCTACCGGGAGTTCCCGGACTGCATCGGCGGCCACGTCGACGTGATGTCGGCGGCGGTCTCGATCGAGGTGATCCAGTCGTTCACGCTCATCCACGACGACATCATGGACGACGACGACCTGCGCCGAGGGTCGCCGGCTGTCCACCGTGAGTACGACACCGAGACCGCGATTCTCGCCGGGGACACGCTGTACTCGAAGGCGTTCGAGATCATGCTGGAGACCGGCGCACCGCCCGAGCGTGGGCTTCGCGCGATGCGGACGCTGGCGGAGACGTGCACCCACATCTGTGAGGGGCAGGCGATGGACATCGACTTCGAGACTCGGGGTGACGTGGTCACCGATGAGTACTTGGAGATGGTGGAGCTGAAGACCGCCGTCCTGTACGCGGCCGCCGCGACCCTGCCGGGGTTGTTGCTCTCCGCCGACGAGGAGACGGTTGAGGCGCTGTACAACTACGGGCTGCGCGTCGGGCAGGCCTTCCAGATTCAGGACGACGTGTTGGACCTCACGGTGCCGTCGGCGGAACTCGGCAAGCAACGCGGGTCCGACCTGGTTGAGGACAAGACGACGATCATCACGCTGCACGCCGCCGAGCACGGCGTCGACGTCGATGGGCTGCTCGACGCCGAGGACCCGGCGGATGTCACCGAGGCGGCGGTGCAAGCGGCCGTCCAAGCGCTCCAGGACGCCGGGAGCATCCAGTACGCGAGCGATCTCGCCGAGGACCTCGTCGAAGAGGGGAAAGCCCACCTCGAGGTGCTCCCCGAGAACGAGGCCCGCCACCGGCTGGAGCAGATCGCGGACTACCTCATCGAGCGCGGGTACTAGACCATCCGTCGCAGGGTCGCCGCGGGCAGCGGTGGCCGACCCGCAGCAGTTATTACGCTATCGAGAGCAGCGGCGCACATGATGGACGAGTTCAATGAATTCCTGAAGCAACGGCCGTACCTCGGTGGGGTCGTCTTCGTCGGCATGGTTCTGGGCGCGGCGCTAGCGTGGGCGGTGCTCCAGCAGCCGGCCGAGTCAGTGCCGGACGCCGTCAGTGACCCCGGTCTCTGGGTCGTACTTCCGGTGCTCGCGCCGCTACTGTACGTGGCGTACGTCGCGACGGCGAGACAGAACCAGTAGCCGGCACCGGTAAGTGTGGGCGGTACCGCCGGGAAACACCGCCTCGTGTCGACACCGCGGTTTCGATGCAGGCGAATCCAGCGGGATTTTCACCCCGCAGCGTGGAGTCGGTGGTATGGACGACGAACTCCGCGAGCGGGTCCGCCGGGCGGCAGAGCGGGCCGCGCTGTTCAACGCGCTGAAACACGGCAGCGACGCACAGGTCGGAGCCATCATGGGACCGATGATGGGCGAGCACCCCGATTTCAGAGCGCACGGCGACGAGATTCCCGGCGTCATCGCGCCCGTCATCGAGGACGTCAACGGGATGAGCGACGACGAGCAGCGCGAGCGCCTCGCGGAACTTGCCCCCGAGGACGTCGAGGAGCTGGACAGCGAAGACGAGAGCGACGACCACGCACTGCCGGCCCTGCCGAACGCCGAGGCGTACGACGAGGTGCGGATGCGGTGTGCGCCGAACCCCAACGGCCCGTGGCACGTCGGCCACGCCCGGATGCCGTCGGTCATCGGGACGTACAAGCAGCGATACGACGGCTCGTTCGTCGTTCGGTTCGACGACACGGACCCCGAGACGAAGCGCCCGGACCTCGACGCGTACGACCAGATCCTCGACGACCTTTCGTATCTCGGGTTCGAGGCCGACGAGGTGCTGACGGCCAGCGACCGCGTGGAGACGTACTACGAGCACGCCCGCCGGCTCATCGGCATGGGCGGCGCGTACACGTGTAGCTGCCCTGGCGCGGAGTTCTCCGATCTGAAAAACAGCGGTGAGGCGTGTCCCCACCGGGACAAAGACCCCGAAACCGTCGCCGACGAGTTCGAGGCGATGGTCGACGGCGAGTACAACTCCGGGGAGATGGTGTTGCGCGTGAAAACCGACATCACGCACAAGAACCCCGCGCTCCGGGACTGGGTTGCGTTCCGCATGGTCGACACCCCCCATCCCCGGGACGCGGCCAGCGAGTACCGCTGCTGGCCGATGCTGGACTTCCAGTCGGGCGTTGACGACCACCGCACGGGCGTCACGCACATCATTCGCGGCATCGACCTCCAGGACTCCGCGAAGCGCCAGCGGTTCCTCTACGAGTATTTCGGCTGGGAGTACCCCGAGGTCGTGCACTGGGGGCACGTGCAGTTGGACGCCTACGACGTGGCGATGTCCACATCGACGATCAAAGAGCGCATCGCCGCGGGCGAGCTTGAGGGGTGGGATGACCCGCGCGCGCCGACCATGCAGAGCATCCGCCGGCGGGGCATCCGCGGGGCGGCCGTCGTGGACGCGATGGTGGAGTTGGGCACGTCGTCGTCGGACGTCGAGTTGGCGATGTCGGCGGTGTACGCGAACAACCGTGATCTCGTGGACGACACGGCCCCCCGGCAGTTCTTGGTTCGTGACGGCTTCGAGGCGCGCGGCGAGGGACCCGAGGAGTCACACGAGGCTGTCGAGGTCCCGGTCGACGACGGGCCGGACGAGGCGACACCACAGGTCCACCCCGAGCACCCCGACCGGGGTGACCGCGAGATCCCCGTCGGGGAGCGCGTGCTCGTGGAGGCCACCGATCTGCCCGCGGCCGGCGACCGCGTCTGGCTGAAGGGCTACGGGCCGGTGCGATACGACGGCGAGCGCTTCGCGTTCCTCGACGCCGACATCGACATCGTGCGCGAGGAGGGCGTCGACGTGGTGCAGTGGGTGCCCGCCGAGCACAACGTTGACGTCCGGCTGCGGACCATGGACGGCGACGTGACGGGGTACGCCGAGCCCGGGTTCGCGGATCGAGACGCCGACGAGATCGTGCAGTTCGTGCGCGTCGGGTTCGCGCGCGTCGACGCCCACCGCGACGGCGGGGCGTCGGTCGCGTACTTCACGCATCCCTGACCGTCCGCGGCTGTCAGGCGAACTGCACCCAGGCGACGGCGACCAGCACGACCACCGTCAACACCACCTGCATGGCGGCCGACCCGATGACACCGACGGTCGCGTAGCCGGCGCGCCGCGCGCTCGCCGCGATGTCCATGCTGTCCCGGACGTCGACGACGAACACGACGCCGGCCACGCCGGCTAGCAGCCCCACCGGCCCGGAGACGAGCATCGCGGCGAATCCGACGCCGCCCGCCAACACCGCGGTCCGGGTGTCGACGCCGCTGGCGCGCGCGCCGATGACGCCCGCCAGCCAGTCAACGAGCATCGCAAGCGTCGCCAGGCCGGCGAGGGCACCCACCACGAGCACACTCGGTCGCCCGGTCTGCGTCCAGTACAGTCCCACCCCGACGAGCGACAGCAGCCCGCTGGGGAGCAGCGGCACCAGGCTGCCGGCGACTCCGAGCACGAGCGCGGCGAACGCTGCGGCGACGAGCGCGTCCATACGCCCGTGGGGGCGGCTGTCGGCTTCAGTCTTCGGTGAACCGCGCGACTTCCGCGCGGGCGGCCGCGGTGCCGTGGGCCGCCACGAGCGCCTGGAGCGCGTCGCCCAGCGCGCGCATCGCCTGGCTCGCGGAGTGATAGCCGAGGTCGTCGGCGAGGCCGTCCCACGGCCGGGCTTGTAGGAGCGCGCCGACGAGGAGGCGCTGCTCGTCGGGCGAAAGCAGGTCGGCGTCGCCGGCGACGAGGTGGTGGACTGCGAGCCGGCGGAACGGCCGGGGGTCGACGCTGTACATCCCGGGGCCGTGGGCGGCACCGGCGACGGTGCGCCAGTCGCGCTCGCTGAGGGCGAGGCTGGGGGTGGTGTCACAGGCCCGCAGCGCGCCGCGGGCAACGTCCGCGTCGAGGTCGCGAAGCGCGTCCGAGAGCACGCCGCCGATGCGGTCGGCGAACCAGCCGGCGTGGCGGTCGTGGAGCGCGCGGCCGGCGTCGGAGAGCGCGTCGAGCATGATCGCGGAGTACTCGCCGCTGGTGTCGTTGCGCGTCGTGGAGAGGTGGACCGTGCTGTAGCCGTTGGCCGCCCAGAACGACAGCAACGCCGGCGTCGCGCCGTAGCCGACGCCGAGCCAGTCGGCGTGGCCGTCGAACTCCGCCCGGAGTTCGCCAAGCAGCCGCGATCCGAGACCCCGGGAGCGCACTGCGGGGTGGGTTGCGATGCGCAGCACGCGGTAGCCGACCGTGGTGGCGGCCGCTTCGTCGCGGAGTTGGCTGGTGAGCACGTCCGGGATCATGTTTCCCTTCACGCGCTGCCCGTCGTACATGGCGGCCCGGCGGTCGTCGGCGAGGCCGCCCTCGCGGGCGAGCAGCGCCACCGACGCGACGTGCCCGTCCGCGACCAGCGCGCGCATCGTGAGGTTCGGGGCGTCCAGCAGGCGCGCCAGGTCGTTGGGCTCGGTCCGGTAGTGCGCGGAGACGAGCAGCCCGAAGGCCTCCCGGAGCAGGTGCTCGTCGGCCTCCAGGTCGGCCCCCGAGAGCGCGACGTACGCGGCGGTGTCGGGGGTGGCGTCCGCGACCAGTGGCTCGACAGCGGGCCGCGCGCCGAGCAGGAGCGCGCGGAACGCCCACGGTTCGATGGGGTCAGTGCCGGCGTACCGGATGGGGTCGGTCAGCGACGTTTCGTGGACCGTCTGCGTGGCGTCCGCGAGACGGTCCCGGAACCGCACGTCGAAGCCGCGGCCCGCACCCTCGTAGCCGTGGACGGTGGTGGTGAACGCCAGCCGCTGGCAGTCCAGCAGCGATTCCAGCAGGCGCACGGGGATGGCGGCGGCCTCGTCGGCGAAGACGGCGTCCGGGTCGCCCGGGAGGTCGGCGGCCGCCGGCGGCTTCGAGAACCGGATGCGGCCGCCGGCGGCGGTTTCGACGGTGTCGCCGTCGCTGGCGAGCGCGCCGAGGTCGGCAAGCAGCGCGCCGGCGCGAGCGAACAGCTCGGTGGTGTTCCGCCGGCGGGGCGCTGTCACGAGCACGTCGTGGCCCTCGGCGGCGAGACACGCCGCGGCGAGGCCGGCCACGCTCGATTTGCCGCGGCCGCGGTCGGCGTCCGCGACGACGGCGTGGCCGGGGTCGCGGAGCGCGGCGAACGACGCGAGTGCGGCGGCCTGGTCGGGGGTCACACACGCATCGATGGCGGCCGCCGGGACGTCCGCCGTCGGTTGTGGGTCCGGGTCGGGGTCCGGGAGCCGGGGGGCGGGCCGAGTGCGGCCGTCGTCGCTGAGGGTGTCGGTGTCCACGTCGTAGATCGCGATCCCGGGGTGTGCGCGCATCGTGTCGGCGAGCCGGCGGCGGAACCGGCCGGTGACGTCGGCGGCGTCGAACGGCGGGACGGCCAATCCCGCGGCGAACGCGCCGTCGCGGGTCGGCCACTCGGCCAGCGGGGGCGCGAGCACAACCAGCAGGCCGCCGCCGTCGACAGCACCGACGACGCGCCCGAGCGCGTTCGGCCGGCAGTCCTCGTGGAGGTCGATGACGACGGCGCGCTGGGTGGTGCCAAGCAGGCGGTCGGCGTTCCGCGTGGGCACGTGCTCGCAGGCGAGCGCGTCCTGGGTGGCGACGAGCGTGGTTTCGGACAGCGGGATGGGGAGGCCGTCGAGGAGCGTGTCGGCGGTCCGAACGCCCGCGGCACGGTCGCCGGCGAGCACGAGCATGCGGCGTTCGTTGGCACGCTCGGCTTCCGCCAGCAGGGCGCGCGCGGACGAGAGGTGCATGCGCCGGCGGTTGGGCGACCACGCCAAAGGGCGTTTCGTCCGCGGCTGTGCAGCCGTGGCACGGCCGCCCGGCATTGAAAGCGCTTTTACGGGCGGGCGACCCACTGTTGGGATACAGCCTGCGGGGGTCGATGATGCTTGCGGCCGCAAGGTCTTTACTCGGCCAAGAGCGCAAGCCCGTCCGCGGGATAGGTGAACACAAATGCCAGTATACGTAGACTACGACGTTCCAGCAGACCTCCAGGAGCGAGCCCTCGAATCCCTTGAGGTCGCTCGCGACACCGGCAGCGTGAAGAAAGGTACCAACGAGACGACGAAAGCGATCGAGCGCGGCAACGCCGACATCGTGTTCGTCGCCGAGGACGTCTCCCCCGAGGAGATCGTCATGCACCTCCCGGAGCTCGCCGCAGAGAAAGGCATCGAGGTCGTCTTCGTGGAGACACAGGACGAACTCGGGAACGCCGCCGGCCTCGAAGTTGGCTCCGCGGCCGCCGCCGTCGTCGCCGCCGGCGACGCCGAAGACGAAATCGAGGACATCTCGACGAAAGTCGAGGACCTCCAATAACCAGCCATGAGCGCAGAGGAATCCGAAGAGGGCGCCACGCCCGCCGAGGTCATCGAGGTCGTCGGAAAGACCGGGATGCACGGCGAGGCGATGCAGGTGAAGTGTCGCATCCAGGAGGGTGGCAACCAGGGCCGCATCATCACGCGGAACGTCCTGGGCCCCGTCCGAGTTGGTGACGTCATCCAGCTCAAGGAAACGGCCCGCGAAGCGGACTCCATCGGTGGTCAGTAATGGTCCAGACTCGAAGCTGTGACTACTGTGGCGACGACATCGAACCCGGGACGGGAACGATGTTCGTCCACAACGACGGTAGCACCGTGCACTTCTGTTCGGCGAAGTGCGAGAAGAACGCCGACCTCGGCCGGGAGCCACGCGACGTCGAGTGGACCGACGAGGAGGAAGTCGAGGAGACGCAATGACCGATCACGACGAGCGCACGTTCGTGATGGTCAAGCCCGACGGCGTCCAGCGCGGGCTCATCGGCGACATCGTCACCCGACTGGAAACGAAGGGGCTGAAGATGGTGGGCGGGAAGTTCATGTGGATCGACGAGGAGCTCGCCCACGAGCATTACGCCGAACACGAGGACAAGCCGTTCTTCGACGGCCTGGTGTCGTTCATCACGTCCGGGCCCGTGTTCGCGATGGTGTGGGAGGGCGCTGACGCCACCCGCCAGGTCCGCCAGCTGATGGGGGCCACGGACGCCCAGGACGCCGCGCCGGGCACGATCCGCGGCGACTACGGCAACGACCTCGGGCACAACCTCATCCACGGCAGCGACCACGAGGACGAGGGCGCAAACGAGCGCGAGATCGCGTTGTTCTTCGACGACGACGAGCTCGTGGACTGGGACCGCGATGCGTCGGCGTGGGTCTACGAGGACCTCGCAGACCACGACTGACGCGGCGCTGGTCCGGCGTTTTCTTGCTAGTGCTCAGGCGCGCAGTCACGACTGTGGCGTGGTGGCCGCGCCGAGCGCGCGCAGTTGTGCCACGAGTCGTGACTGGGGGAGCGTTGCCAACACCGAGTCAGTGGTGGTGTAGACGGTCGCGAAGTCGTTGGGGGTGCGGTCGTCGAACCAGTCGACGCGCTCGCGCAGCGTCGCCGGCGCATCGACGGCGGGGGTTCGGGCGTTGGCGACGCCGAGCGCGATGCTGTCGGCGGTGCCGTACTCGCCGACGAGGTAGGCGGCGTCCTCGTGGTTGGCGATCAGGTCGTAGCCCACCGCGTCGATGGCGGCGTCGAGCAGGTGCGCGTGGACTTTCTCGTCGAGCGCCCCGCCGTACGTGTGCACCACCACGTCGGCGTCGGTGACGGCGGCCGCGACGGTGTCGATGGCGTCGCTGGCGCGCTCGTCTGCGCCGTCGCCGGGCGGGGCCGCAATCAGGGACGGCTCCAGGACGAAGACGGTCGCGACGGCGTCGGGGAGGGCAGCGAGTTCGTCCGCGAGGAACGCAGCGATGGCCGCCTGGAACGCGACGGGGTCGCCGTAGTGGTCGTCGGTGGCGAGCGTCGACAGCGTGTACGGGCCGGGCACGACAGCCTGGAGGCTGGCAGTACGGTCGGCCACAGCCGCCAGGTCAGCCCCGAGGCCGCCGTCGAAGGTGAGCGGCCCGGCGACCACGGGGCGGCGATAGACACCGCGAGCAACCGCCGTCGAGTGCGCCAGCGGCCCGCGAGCGACGTTGTCGTGGGCGACGAGCGGGTGCACGATGCCGTCCCACCAGCCCGCCTGCCCCTCGACGACCCGATCCAGGTCGGCGTCGCGTTGGGCCGCGAGGTGCGCGTCGCGGACGGCGCTGTCGGCGGCAACAACGGGCGTGGGCCCACCACCCCCGTCGTCGGGAGCGACCGGACTCGGGAGCAGTCCTGGCGTGGTGGCGATCCGAGACATGGGCTCCGGTTGTGGCCCGCCGCCGTTATACGTTCCTGGATCGGGACGCCGCCGGGCTACCGCCGGAACTTGAGCACCGTCAGCGTCTCGAAGGGGAACGACTCCTCGCTGATCGCGGCCGCGGAGAACCCGCGGTCGCCGGCGTACGCGGCGACCTCGTCGACTCCCGTGAGCGTGCTCACGAGCATGATCACCACGCCGTCAGGAGCCAGCACGCGCCCCACTGCGTCGAAAAACGATTCGATGACGCGGCGCCCGGTGTCCCCGCCGGACAGCGCGACGTCCATCCAGTCGTCGCGGGTGTCGTCCTCGCGGGGCAGGTACGGCGGATTGAACACCACCGCGTCGAAGGCGTCGTCGCGAAACGGCGCGACCAGGTCGCCGCGAACCACCGGCACGCCACGGTCGGCGGCCTGCCGGACCGCAAACGGGTTGAGATCAGTCCCCACCACGTCAGCGCCGGTTTCGTCCCGAACCGTCGCCGCGACGTACCCCGAGCCGGTGCCGACGTCCAGCACGCGCGCGTACGGGTCGTCGAGTTCCCCGACGGCCGCCGTCGCCAGCAAGTGGGTGTCTTCGGCGGGCTGGTAGACGTCCGCGCCGGCACCGCGGCGGTCGGCGAGATCAGTCATCGGTCTCACCGTCGGTCCCGGGATCGTGAACCCGGAACCCCCCGGTTTCGGCGCGCCCCGCGATCTCGCGCTGGGGGAACGGGATCTTGATGCCGGCGTCATCGAAGGCGGTTTTCACCGACTGGATCACGGCGGTCTGTGCGCGCCAGTGTCGCCGCGAACTCGGCTTGTCGATCCACACCCGAACGTCCATGACGATCGCGGAGTCGCCGAACGACGACAACACGACCTGGGGCCGGGGCACCGACAACACGTCGTCGAGGTCGCTGACCGCGTTCTTGGCGACGTCCATCGCGTGCTCAACGTCGGTCTCGTAGTCGACTCCAACGGACACGTGCACCCGGAGGCGGCCCTTCCGTGAGCGGTTTACGATCTCACTTGACCCGACAACGTCGTTGGGCAACATCACGTACTCGCCGTCGAACGTCTGGAGGCGAGTGTTGACGATCGTGATGTCGGTGACGATGCCTTGCTTGTCGCCGACCTGCACCCAGTCGCCGATCTCGAACGGCCGCGAGAACATCAACACCAGCCCGGCAATGACCGACCCCAGGGTCTGGCGCGCGGCCATCCCGAGCACGATCCCGGCGAACCCCGCGCCGATCAGCAACCCCGAGAGATCGAGGTTCCAGAACCCCAGGATCACGATCAGTGCGCCGATGTAGAGCGTGATCTGGAGGATGCGGAACATGACCTCCGTCTGGTGGTCGGTGATGCCGTCGTGGCCGTCGGTGAAGCGGTCGAGGGCGTCGTCCAAGACGCCCGTGCCGACGTACACGACGGCAACGAACCCCATCGTGATTGCCACCCGGACGAGCACTCTGGCGCGCACCTGGGCGCGACTCAGCTCCCGAAGCACCGCGTCCTCGACGCCCCAGAGAACAACCACCGCCGTCCCGCCGAGGCCGACCACGGCGGCGACGCCGACCCCGATCAGGACGTGGCGACTGCGGGCCGACTGTCGCCGCCACAGCCGACACCCGAGCCACACCGTGGCGGCCACCACGGCGACGATGGCCGCGGTGGCGGTGAGCCGTGCGCCGCCGCCGAGCGCCCACGGCACGCTCACTGTGGATCGGGTCCGGGTGCGGTTTCAACACCCCACGCGACGTTCGCGAGCGCCGCGAACGTGGCCGGCGAAAGCGACCCCGGCCGTGTTCCCAGCACGTCGTCGTCGACGGCTGCAACCACCGCGTCGGGGTCGTCCAGCCCCGAGATGTGGGCCGTGTTCCGGATGGCGTTTCGCGTTGTCTTCCGGCGCTGGGTGAACAGCGCTTTCACGAACGACAGGAAGAACGCCTCGTCGGCCACCACGTAGTCGGGGTCGCGTGGGGTGACGCGGACGACCGCGCTCTCGACGCGGGGCTGCGGGTCGAACGCGGCCGCCGGGACCGTTTCAACGATCGAAACGTCGGCGTAATGCTGTGTCGCCACCGAGAGCCGGCCGTACTCGCTCGTGCCCGGATCGGCGGCCATCCGCTCGGCGAACTCCAGTTGGTACATCAGCACCATCGGCTTGCCCGCCGGCAGCAGCCGGAAGGTCACCTCGCTTGCGACCCCGTAGGGCAGGTTCGAGACCGCGCACGTGAACGCCGGGAGGTCGACAGCCAGGGCGTCCCCGGCCACCACATCGAGGTCGCCCGCCGCGATCGCGTCGGCGAACTCCTCGCGGAGGAACGAGGCGTACGATTCGTCGCGCTCGACGGCGGTCACGCGGTCCGCGACCGACAGCAGTCGGTCGGTGAGCGCGCCCGTGCCTGCGCCGATCTCGAGGACGTGCCCCCGGTCGAAGCCGTCGGCGTACGTCGGGATGCGATCGAGCACGCGGTCGTCGATGAGGAAATGCTGGTCGAAGTCGGGGTTGGGGCGGCCCGCGCGCCGGATCAGCGCGTCGGGGTCGCGTGGCGCAGTCATTGTCGGAGCTACTGCGTGCGCTTCCCTAAACCCCCCGCTACGAGGCGGCGAAGTTGTAGTACTTCAGGTCGGGGTCGCGGATCTCATCGAGGATGCGCTCGACGATGACTTCCTGTGGCGTGTGGAGGCCGTCGACGCGCTCGCTGACGTCCGCGAAGCTCTCGAAGGGACCGCGGCGCTTGCGTTCCTCGAGGATGTTGTCGCGGAGCTTCTCGCCGATGCCCGGCAGGAGGTTCAGTTGGTGCAGGCGCAGCGAGATCGGCTGGGCGTCGTTGTAGAAGTCGACAAAGCGCCGTTCGTTGGCGTCGACGACGTCCTCGACGACGTAGTCGAGCTCCGAGCGCGCGCCGTCCGAGAGGTCGTCGTATTCGACCTCGCGGCCGCGATCGATGCCGGTCTCGAACTCCGGGCGCACCTGCACGCGGTCGAGGATCCCGATGTCGGCGTCCGAAGAGAGACTGAGCTCGTAGAGCGTGAAGTCGATGGTTGAGACCGCATACCCGACTGCGCCGTCGCCGTAGCTCCGCCCGTCGGACCGCCCGTGTGCGAGGAAATCAAGGACAACAGCCGACTCGGAGTCGCCGTCGGCACCGCTGTCACTGTTGGCGTCCGTCGTAGACGTATCACTCATACGGAGACGTACGCCCAGCCAACACTTAAACGGTTGGCCGCTCAGACGTACTTCGCGACGACGTCGAGAATCTCGTCCAGCTCGTCGCCGGACATCGCGTAGCGTTCGTTGGCGAACACCGACCGCAGCTCCGTTCGCGTGCGTGGAAGCAAGTCCACGATCTTGTACGCCACGGCCTCGTCGTCAAGCACGTCGAGCGCGAGCAGTTCGTCGACGAACTCCCGGGACTCCGCCGGCTCCAGCAACGCGAACCGATTGGCGTGCTCGATGGCGCGGGACAGCTCGAAGCGAAGCTCACGGTCCTCGTCGAGGGCGCGCTCGGTCTCGACCTCGGAGAGCAGCGCTTTCGCTTCCGAGACCGTGAGCGGCTCCGTCTCGACTGTCTCCTTGAAGATCGTCATTACTCCTCCTGGCGCTGCGTTCGCAGGTGGGCCGCCCCCACGATGAGCGTCTTGTCCATGCCGCCGTCGTTGACTTCGACTTTGAACGCGTCGCCCTGTGTGCCGACAACAGTGCCGGTCAGGCCGCTGAATCGCGGGTGGAACCGTCCGTCCTGAACGCTCGGGTCGAGCGTGAGGTGGACGGATTCGCCGTCGTCGTAGTCCGCGATGGCGCGCTGGGGCGGCGACGTGCCGCGATCTCGCGGGTCGTTTTGCAGCTTCCCACCACTGTTGCTGAGAGGTCCATTGGAGTTCGGCATGGTCGTATGCTCCACTCTATTTCCGTCGCAGGTAAAAAAGAACCGTTCCGAGGCAGCGGCCACGACGCTACGGCGGCGTTTCCACGCGAGCACGCGCCACGCCCCACAGCGGTGACACCACACTGCGGGGTCAGAGGTCGTAGGTCGCGATCTCGCGGGAGCCACAGGTCGGACACACTGTCGCGTCGTCGCTGTCCTCACCCAGGGTTGTCCCGCAGTCCCGGCATTCGCGCACGAGTCCGGGCTGGGTGTCGACGAGCGCTCGGAGACGGTTCAGTACCACGGATGTCGATTACACGACCAGCTACTTAATGATGGGTTCGATTTCGAATCGTGTGGGTGGTGGCGTCCGGAACGAACAAGCCTAACTCGCGGGCCGGCAACATGCTCGTATGAGCGGCAACGACGACGCCGATGACGCAGCCGACCGGTTCCAGACACGCGCGATCCACGCGGGCCAAGCGCCGGACTCGGAGACGGGCGCGCTGATGACGCCGATCTTCGCGAACTCGACGTACGTCCAGGACGGCCCCGGTGACCACCGCGGCTACGAGTACTCCCGGACGGGCAACCCGA
This sequence comes from Halobacterium sp. BOL4-2, assembly GCF_016917835.2. Taxonomy (GTDB): domain Archaea; phylum Halobacteriota; class Halobacteria; order Halobacteriales; family Halobacteriaceae; genus Halobacterium; species Halobacterium salinarum. The sequence goes on from NZ_CP070332.2 coordinate 852,609, forward strand.
CGCGCACGGATCTGGAAGCCAACCTCGCGAGCCTGGAGGGCGGCGAGCACGGGCGCGCGTTCGCCTCCGGAATGGCCGCGATCAACACCGTGTTGAACCTCCTGGCGGCCGGCGACCACGTGGTAGCGGGCGACGACGTGTACGGCGGCACCCACCGCATCTTCACGCAGGTCTACGAGGACTACGACATCGACTTCGACTTCGTCGACACCACCGACCACGACGCCGTCCGGGAGGCCATGGGGGAGGCGACGGAACTCCTCTGGGTGGAGACCCCGACGAACCCGTTGTTGAACGTCAACGACATCGGCGCGCTCGCGGACATCGCCCACGAGCACGACGCGCTGTGTGCGGTGGACAACACGTTCGCAACGCCGTACCTCCAGCGCCCCCTGGAGTTCGGTGCCGACATCGTCTCGCACAGCCTCACGAAGTACCTCGGCGGGCACAGCGACCTCGTTGCGGGCGCGCTGATCACCGACGACGACGACCTCGACGAGCAGTTCGGGTTCTACCAGAACTCCGTCGGCGCGACGCCCAGTCCGTTCGACTGCTTCCTGGTGTTGCGCGGCACGAAAACCCTGGGCGTGCGCATGGACCGCCACTGTGAGACGGCCATGGAGCTTGCGGCGTGGCTTGCGGATCACGAGCACGTCAGCCAGGTCCACTACCCGGGCCTGGAGAGCCACCCCGACCACGAGCTGGCCGCCGCGCAGATGGACGGCTTCGGCGGCATGGTCTCCTTCGAGTTGGACGCCACCCTCGAAGCGGCCAGCGCGTTCGTCGAGGAGACCGACGTGTTCACGCTCGCGGAGTCACTGGGCGGCGTGGAGTCACTGATCGAGCAGCCCGCGGCGATGACTCACGCCGCCATCCCGAAGGCCGAACGGGAGGCCGCGGGGCTCACCGACGGGCTGATCCGGGCGAGCATCGGCGTCGAGCACGTCGACGACCTCAAGGCGGACCTCCAGCAGGCCATCGAGGCCGCCCTGCAGTAGTGTAGTAGACCCACGGCGTGGGTTCTGGCGGCGCTGTGTGCGGTGAGAACGGCTGAAAACGGGTGGTGATTACAGGCGGCCGACTTCTTCGACGCTGACGGATTCGACGTCGTCGACGGCGCCGAAGGCGTCCTCGACGGCTTCGGTCCCGCCGGAGTCGTCCGGAACGATGACCGTTGTGAGCAGCGCGGTCAGCCCGAACGCGACCTCCTCGGTGTCCGTCCCGTTGATCTCGGCGCCGTCGGGCAGTGACTCCGAGAGGTCGGCTTCGAGGCCGTCGAGGTCGATGTCGGGGCTGTCCGGCATGACCTTGAGCACGGCAGCGACCTTGCTCATCGTTATGGCCCCCGGAACCCGCAGTCGGGGCATTCGTAGAGGTTGCTCTGCTTGCGGCACTTTGCACAGCGGTAAATCTGCTGGCCGCAGTCCGGGCACTTGAACGAGGCAGCGGTGGTACCGGAGATGTTGATGCCACAGGAGACGCACTTGCGCGCCTGCGAGGCTTCGCTCATACAACTGGTATCGCCCGGACGCGTTTTAACCATTGTCTTTCGGCACCGCGGGCCGGCGCGAGATCATGTGACCACGACTCACTCGTGGGTGGGCGCGTCGGTGCCGGTGATCGTGAGCCGTGCACCGCCGTCGTCGCTTGTGGTGACCGAGACGGTCCAGTCGTGGGCGTCGGCGACATCGCGGACGATGCTCAGGCCGAACCCGGTGCCGTCCGCGCTCGTCGTGAACCCGTGGTCGAAGACCGTGTCACGGTCCGACTCGGGGATCCCCCGGCCGTCGTCGGCGACGTAGAAACCGCCCGGGGCGTCGCCGACGGTCACCGTCACCGGTTCGTCGGCGGCGGGCCGGCTGCCGTGTTCGACGGCGTTCCGGAAGAGGTTCGCGAGGAGTTCCTGGAGGCGGCTGCGGTCGGCCGACACCCGGGTGGTGGCGGTGACGGTCAGTGCGGCGGCGTCGGTGTCGACGGTGCTCCAGGCGTCGTCGGCGACCGCGGCCAGGTCGACCGGCTCCCGTTCGGCCGCCGAGCAGCCGGTGCGGGCCAACACCAGCAGGTCGTCGACGAGCGCGTTCATGCGTTCGATGGCGCGGCGACACCGGTCGAAGTGCTCGGGCGCGCCGGAGTCGGCGGCGAGTTCGAGGGAGCCACTGGCCACGTTCAGCGGGTTGCGGATATCGTGGGAGACGATCGACGCGAAGTCCTCCAGGCGTTCGTTGCGCTCCTCAAGCTGGGTTCGGATGTGGCGGTCCGTGAGCTCGGCGGTCAGCCACTGCGCCATCAGATCCACGATCGTCACCGCCCAGTCGCTGAACGGTTCGGGCTGTGGGTCCGGATCGTAGAAGCAAAGCGTCCCGTACAGGTCGCCGTCGGCGAACAGCGGCGCGCCGATGTACGAGCCGACAGACACGCCGTCCGGGGGGCCGGGCACAACGAACTCCGGCGGGGTGGTGGCGTCCTCGACGTCGGAGAAGACGACGGTCTGCTCGGTGGTGACGACGCGCTCGCAACACGTCTCCGAGAGCGGGACGACCGTGCCCTCGCTCACGTCGGCGTGGGGCGGCGCGCGCACGTGCTTGAACTCGTAGGTGTCGTCCGAGACCTCCGAGAGCGTGCCGTAGGCAACCCCGAGGAAGTCACAGCCGATGGCCAGCATGGTGTCGGCGCGGGCGGCCGGCTGGCGGTTGGTCTCCGCGGTCTCCTCGTAGAGGCGCCGAAGGACGCGTTCGCGTTTCTCGATCGTTTCGAGGTGGGTGTGGCGTTCCGTGACGTCCTGGAGGTAGACCGACACGCCCGACGAGGAGGGGAACAGCCGGGCTTCGATGACGGCGTCGGCAGGGTCGTAGTGACCGGTGAACGAGACGGCGTCCTGGCTGTCGACCGCCGTTCGGTAGGCGTCCCGGAAGCGCGGGCCGACGGAGGCGGGGAGCACCTCCCAGAGGGAGCAGCCCAACAGCGTGTCGGGCGTGGCCGACTCTGCCGCCGAGAGCAGCGACTCGGCCTCGGCGTTGACGTACGTGATCCGGGCGTCGTTGTCGACGGCGACGAAGGCGTCGGTGACGCGGTCGACCCAGGAGGCCTGGCGGATGTCCGGGGGCGTTGTGGCGGTGCCGTGGATGGTGATCGTGCCGTCGACGAGGCGGCTGGCGTGGAAGTCGTACTGGGTCGTGGGTGCGTGCGCGAACCCGCCCTCGGCGGTCGCTGTGCCGTGCGTTTGGGCGGCTTCGATCAGCGACTGCGGGTCGTCGATGGACAGCACGTCGGCGAGGTGCGTGCCGTCAGTGGGGTGGTCGCCGGGTGCGGCGGCGGCCACGGCGGCGTTCCAGTTGCGGATCGTGCCGTCGCGGTCGCAGACGAGAGACACCGGCTGCGGATCGCTGGTGGTGGTGTGCGCGCGATCGCTGTTCATGCTCCGTGATACCACGTATGATGGTGGCGGGCTTAACACCGCCGGAACACGTAGCCGAGTTGATCGGTTGTGGCTGGTGAGCGTACGTTTAACCGCACGCAGCCGGAACCTCGCGCCATGACCACGCACGGATGGTTCGCGGACACGGCTGTTCGGGACGCCGACGCGGCCGCCGACGCCGTTCGGAACGGCCACGCGGACGCCCCCGAGAACTGGCCGGCGGCCGCCGTCGAAGACGGCGTTGTGGACGACGCCGACGAGTATTACGACCGCTTGCGGGACGCGACCCGAGCCGCCACGCGGGCGGCCGTCAGGGAGCGCGAGCGCGCCGACGACCAGCAACTCGTCCACGCAGTGCGGACGATCGGCGACCTCTCGGACGCCGCCAACGAGGTCGCCGAGCGCGCCGTCGAGTGGGCGCGCACGCTGTTCGACGGCGTCGACGACGGGATCGCTGGCGCGCGCGACGTCGCCGGCCGGAGCGCGAACAGTCCCACCGAGGAGCGCGCGATCGCGCTGTGTGAGCGCGCGACCGATCTCGCCGACGAGCGCGACCGCGCGCAGGGGTTCGTCGAGACCCACGCCCCGACAGTCGCGCCGAACCTCTCGATGCTGGCCGGGCCGGTGCTGGCGGCGCGGCTCATCGCGCTCGCGGGCGGCCTCGACGACCTGGCGAAGCTGCCGTCCGGCACGGTACAGGTGCTGGGTGCCGAGGACGCCCTGTTCGCGCACCTCCGGGGGCACGCGCCCTCCCCGAAACACGGCGTCATCTACACCCACGAGTACGTCCGCGGCACCCACCCCGACCAGCGGGGGTCGGCGGCCCGAGCGCTCGCCGGGAAGCTCACCATCGCCGCGCGCGTCGACCACTACTCGGGGGACCGCCGGCCGGATCTCGAAGCCGAACTGGACGCCCGCATGGAGCGCATTCGCGCTCGTGAGACCGAATGAGCCTCCCCGCAGGCGTCCAGCGGCGGTCGTTCGGCGACGAGGACGGCGTGCTGGCGACTCGGGGCGAGCCCGCGTACGGCGAGCCGGTCGTCGACGGGTGGCGGCGCTGGGACGCCCACCGGTCGAAGCTCGGCGCGACGTTCGAGCTCGGTCTCGACACCGGGCTGTCGGGCGGGGACGCAGTGCTGTATTTGGGGGCGGCGAACGGCACCACAGTGAGCCACGTGGCGGATTTCGCGGGGCCGACGTACGCCGTGGAGTTCGCGCCCCGGCCGGTCACGGATCTGCTGGCGGTGGCCGACTCCCGGGAGCGGCTGTTCCCGCTGTTGAAGGACGCGAGAGCGCCCGAGACGTACGCCCACGTGGTCGAATCGGGCGTGGACGCCATCGTGCAGGACGTGGCGACCCGCGGGCAGGCGGATGTGGCGCTGTCGAACCGGCAGTTCCTCGCCGACGATGGGCGACTCGTGGCGGCCCTGAAGGCCCGCAGCGAGGACGTGACCGCCGACCCGGCGGCTGTCTTCGAGGACCTCCTCGGGAGACTCCGTGACGGGTACGAGGTGCGTGCGACCGCGCGCATGGAGCCGTTCCACGAGGACCACTTGGCGGTCGTGGCGACGCCACGGTAGCGCGCCGCCCGGATCAGTCGCGGGGCTCGCCGTCTGGCTCCAGGGTGCGCACGCCGGCCACGATGAGCGCGGCCTGCACGGCGAGCCAGCAGATGAGCGCGGCCGCCCCGAGGATCGCGGGCGCGGCCAGCAGCCGCGCGACGTGGTACGGCAACACGATGCGGCTGAACCCCAGCGTGACGAACCCCACGAGCACCAGCCCGAACGCGAGCAGCGACAGCGTGACGAAGCGGTGGCGCTGCATCAGGCGTCGGCGTCCAGGCGCTCGTATCGCTGGCGGAACTGGCGCTCGCAGGACTGACAACAGAAGTGGTGGCGGTCCCCGTCGATGGTGGCGGTCGTGCCCTCGCTGGTGACGGTGTTCCCACACTCGTCGCAGGCCAACGCGAGGTCCGCGCTGCCGGCCGTGGGCTCCCAGCTCGCCGCCGCGAGCGCGGTCACGTCGTAGTCAGTGATGGCCTCGAAATCGACGGTGTCTGCCACCCAGTCCGAGACGTCCGCGACCGGCAGCCGCGCCGAACACGTGACATCGCCGGCTGCGGTGACGAAGACGTGTTCGACGGCGTCCGCGGCGGCGACCGCCGCCCGCACGTCGTCCTGGCGGCCGGGGTGAACGGCGAACGACACGAGCACGTGGGTGCCGTCCCGAAGCCGGCTGCGGTCGAGGTCGATCGTGAACCGCCGCAACACACCGGCGTCCTGGAGCTTCGTGATCCGGTCGGAGACGGCTGGCGCGGACAGCCCGACCGCGTCCGCGATGTCGCTGTACGGTCGTCGCGCGTCCGCCGCGAGCAACGCGAGGATGCGGCGGTCGGTGTCGTCGAGATCCGACATGCGTGTGGGTCGCGGCCGGAGCCCCAAAGCCGTGCCGCAGCCGACTGCCCGGCGGCGTGGGGCGGCGACATCCGCCGCCCCCGCTGGTGTTAACCGCGTACAGGCCAACAGCACAGTCATGGGCACTGAGACGGCGACACTCGGCGGCGGATGCTTTTGGTGTACGGAAGCGGCGATGGAGGAACTCGCCGGGGTGACGGACGTGACCTCGGGGTACGCTGGCGGGGACACCGCCGACCCGTCCTATCGAGACGTGTGTTCGGGGACGACCGGCCACGCGGAAGTCGTGCAGGTGGAGTACGACACCGCGGAGCTCGCGTACGAGGACGTCCTGGAGGTCTTTTTCACGGTCCACGATCCGACCACGGTGGACCGCGAGGGGCCCGACGTTGGCAGCCAGTATCGGTCGATCGTGCTCCCCCACGACGACCAGCAACACGAGCGCGCCACGGCGTTCGTCGATGAGCTCGCCGCCGCGGACGCCTTCGACGGCTCGATCGTCACCGAGATCGAGCCCCTGGAGACCTTCTATCCCGCCGCGGAGAAACACCAGAACTACTTCGAGAAGAACCCGGACGCGGCGTACTGCACGGTGAACGTCGCGCCGAAGGTCTCGAAGGTCCGCGAGCAGTTCGGCGCTCGCACCGAGTAAGAATCGACCCAGGTTTATTCCGTTACACCTCAAACGCTAGTACATGGAGTCGATGCGTCGCGGACAAGTCGGGATCGGAACCCTGGTGGTGTTCATGGCGATGATCCTGGTGGCTGCGATGGCTGCAAGCACGCTGGTCGACATCGGCGGCATGTTGCAGTCTCGCGGTGACGCCACCGGCGAGGAGGCGGTCGGACAGGTCACCAACGGCGTGTCGGTCACGGGGGCGTTCGGGACGATAACCAACGCTACTGACGACCCCTTCACCGACGGGACAGTATCGGACATCGAGATCGTCGTGGGCCAGTCGGCTGGCTCGGGCAACGTGAACGTCTCTGACGTGACCGTCGATTGGGTCGGGCCGCGGCAGGCCACCACGCTGTCGTGGACCGATGGGACCGCCAACAGCAGCCGGTTCACGACCCGCAAGACGACCGGCAACTCGGCCACAGTGCTTGCCGACGCCGAGGACCGCATCGAGATCGTGATCAACGCCACCGCGGTCGAGGAGAACCAGGATAGCTTCTCGGGCACCAGCAACGACAACCACGGGCTGTACGCGGGCGAACGGGCGGAGCTTATCATCACCACCCAGTACGGCGCTTCGACGACGTACTGGGTTTCGGTTCCCGAGTCGGTGACCGGGGCGTCGGCGGTCAGCGTGTAACTCCGGGTGGCCGTCCCAGCACGCTGGAACGACGCCCACGCTTCAAGAGTGCCGGGGTCCGTGAGTACCACACGCAATGAGCTCAGATGCGCCCGACGACCAGCCGCCCGCGGACGCGGGTGTCAGAATGACGACCACGCAGGTGGTGGCGTACCTCCGGCGGGCTGGGGACGGCGTGCTCTCGCTGGCGGGTGCCCCACCGCTGTCGGTGCCGATGTCGTTTGGCGTCACTGACGGCCCGCGCCTCGTCTTCCAGTGTCTGTTCGGTCCGGACAGCGAGAAGGGCACGCGGCTCAGTGAGACCGACAGTGCGTCACTGGTGTGTTACGACCGGGCGAGCCCCGACGACTGGGCCAGCGTCGTGGTGACCGGGGAGATGGCAGCCGTCGAGCACGACGCCGAACGGCAGGCGGCGTTCGCCGAGCACGCCGACACGGTCAGCATGAACGTCTTCGAGGAGGCCGCCGCCGAGCTGTCCGTGCAGTGGTACGAACTCACGCCGGATTCAATGAGCGGACGCGCCGGCGGCCACTGGACGCCCCCGACCACCGACGACAACGGGTAGCACCGCAGCGACACCGGTGGGCGGCCGCCGCGGTCAGTCCGCCGAGGCGTCGCCGGTGCGCTCCGGCTCGCGCTCGGCTTCGGTGAGGTAGCATTTCGGGTCGGGGTCGAAGGGGCCGCCGGCGGAGAGCGCGCGCAGCCGCGAGCCGCCCCGACAGATCGACCGGTACTGGCAGGACGCACACCGCCCCGTGAGTCGGTCGTCGCGGTCGCGCAACCCGGCCAGCAGGGGGTTGGTGTCGTCGCTCCAGATGTCGCCGAACGACCGATCGCGGACGTTCCCGAGGCTGTACCCCTGCCAGAACTGCGTCATGTGGACGTTGCCCTGGTAGTCCACGTCGGCGATGCGTTCGCCGGTCGGGTCGCCGCCGTTGGCTTCGAGGTAGCGGTAGATGTGGTCGGCCTGCTGGTCGCCGAGTTCCTCCCGGGCGTACTCCACGAGGAACCCCGCGTCGGCGTAGTTCCCGACCAGCAGCGTCTCGATCTCCTTGCCCTGGGCGTGGTATTCGCGCGTGAGGTCACACACCGTCCGGACCGCCGTCCGGGTGTCCGCCGGGGACAGATCCAGGTTCGAGATGTCCGCGCCGCGGCCGCCGTAGTCGAGATGGTAGAAACAGAACCGGTCCAGGCCCACGTCGTGCAGGAGGTCGACGACCTCCGGGAGGTCGGGCGCGTTGGCCTCGGTGATCGTGTAGCGCAGCCCGGTTTTCAGGCCGGCGTCGAGGCTGTTCTCGATGCCCCGAACCGCGGCGTCGAACGCGCCCTCCTCGCCGCGGAACTCGTCGTTGCGCTCGGGGAGGCCGTCCACGGAGATGCCGGCGTATTTCAGGCCGGCGTCTTTCATCGCCGCCGCGCGCTCCGCGGTGATGAGCGTGCCGTTCGTCGAGAGCACGGGCCGAATGCCGTTGTCGTCGGCGTACGCGATGAGTTCTTCGAGGTCGTCGCGGACCATCGGCTCGCCCCCGGAGAACAGGACGACCGGGATGCCGAAGTCAGCGAGGTCGTCCAACAGCGCTTTGCCCTCGGCCGTGGAGAGTTCCCCCGGCGCTGTCTCGGTGTCCGCGGCGGCGTAGCAGTGCGAGCAGTAGAGGTTGCACTGCTTGGTGAGGTTCCAGACGACGACCGGCCGCTGCTGTTTGTCCTCGGTGATCTGTTCCTCGGAGGACTCCGCGGCAGCGTCGTACCGCAGCCCGTCGCTTTCGGCGTCCAGATCACAGAGCAGCTTGCTGACGGAGATCACGCTGATCGCCCCCCATCGACGCCGCCGGTCGTGTAGCGCTGGGTTTCGTCGGCCGGACACACCCAGATGGATCGCGCGACCCAGTCGAACAGCGACGATGCGTGCTCGTGTGCGGTGTCCGCAGTGCCCGCGGTCACGCTTCCCACGTGTTTGAGCGGGGCGTCGGCGTCCGCCCGAACGAACACCTCCCATTCGCGGCCGGTGGCGCTCCGCGGTTCGTCGGTCACCCGCGTTCGGTCGGCTGTCATTACGCCCACCTAGCTGCGCGCCCCAAATGGGCGTCGCGTCGGTTCCCGGCGGCTGGGAACACCCGCCCCGATACAAACCCTGGAACGGCCGAGGTCGAAGTGGGGTCGCTCCCGCGTGCTGCGTGTGGCCCCGGTTGGATCCATGACGCCAGTTGACACCAGCGAACGGCCAGTCGTACTCGTTTGGGAAGTCACACAAGCCTGCGCGCTCGCCTGCGATCACTGTCGCGCGAGCGCACGCCCACAGCGACACCCGTCGGAGCTGTCGACCCCCGAGGGCAAACAGCTACTGACCGACGCCGCGGCGTTCGGCGACGGGCAGTTGGTCGTGTTGTCCGGCGGGGACCCGCTTGCCAGGCCTGACACGGTCGAACTCGTCGAGCACGGCACGGACTGCGGGCTTCGCATGACCGTGACGCCCAGCGGGACGGCGTCGCTGACGCCCACGGCGATCGAGGCACTGGCCGACGCGGGCGTGGCGCAGTTCGCCGTGAGCATCGACGGCGCGACGCCGACGACCCACGACGAGTTCCGCGGGGAGGCCGGGAGCTTCGAGCGGACGCTGCGGGCGGCCCGCGCGATCCGGGAGCTTGGGGTGCCCCTGCAAGTGAACACGACGGTGTGTGCCGACACAGTCGAAGCGTTGCCGGCGATCCGTGACCTCGTCGCGGAGTTGGGGGTGGCGTTGTGGAGCGTGTTCTTCCTGGTGCCCGTCGGTCGGGGGCGTGCGCTCGATCCGGTGTCGCCGGCGCGCGCCGAGGAGGTGATGGCGTGGCTTGACGGGGTCGCGCGCAGCGAGGCGTTCGGCGTGAAGACCACGGAAGCACCGATGTACCGGCGGGTGCGCGCACAGCGCGGGGGTGACAGTGCGCCACAGCGCCGGGCCGGCGTCACGGCGGGTGACGGGTTCGCGTTCGTCTCCCACACTGGGGCCGTGTATCCGTCCGGGTTCCTGCCGTCGTCGGCCGGAAACGTCCGTGAGCGCTCGGTGGTGGACAGCTACCGGAACAGCGAGCTGTTCCAGCGGCTGCGCGACACCGAGGCGCTCACGGGGAAGTGTGGGGCGTGTTCGTTCCGCACCGTCTGTGGAGGGAGTCGGTCGCGGGCGTACGCGACAACCGGGGAGCCGATGGCCAGCGATCCGCTGTGTCCACACGTGCCCGACGGGTACGACGGGCCACTGCCCGACCGCCAGGCGACCGCCGACGACTGACCGTCCGATCGTTTCGGTGACACCAAACCAGTCGTGTCAGCGCCTGAATCCTTCCCAGACCGTAGGAACGATTCCCTGACCTGTGGAACCAGCGGGCTGCGATTAAGTGGCGGGGCCATAGCACGGCGTGTATGACCGATCAGATCGGCGCTCCCGGCCTCGGCATCTCGCGGCGTGACTTCGTGGCGGCGACCGCTGGCGTCGGGACCGCTGCCATCGCCGGCTGCACCGCTCCCGACGGAGGGGAGTCGGTGACGGACACGACCACTGCGGCCAAACAATCCGGACTCCCGACCACGAGTCCGCCGGAGGTCGTCGACGCCACCGAGCAGGGCAACCAGGTGACGCTGAAAAGCGTGCCGGCGGTCCACGACGTCCACCCCCTGGACTCGATGGGCGGCCCGGTGAAGCTCCCCCGGGTGTGGGCGTTCGCCACCGAAGACGGCGACCCGAGCGTGCCCGGCCCCATCGTGCGCACCGAGGAAGGCCAGGACATCGAGGTGACGCTCGACAACACGGACGGCAAGCGCCCACACACGCTGCATTTCCACGGATCACAGACCGCTTGGGAGGACGACGGCGTCCCGACGACCACCGGCATCCGGGTCGGCCCCGGCGAAAAACACACCTACACCATTCCCGCCAACGTCCCGGGAACGCACCTCTACCACTGCCACTACCAGACCCAGCGCCACATCGACATGGGGATGTACGGCATCTTCCGCATCGACCCCAAGGGGTACGAGCCCGCCGACAAGGAGTATTTCATGACGGTCAAAGACTGGGACTCGCGGCTGAACCGCAGCATGGCCGGCGAGGACGTCGACTACAGCCCGCGCACCCGCAACCCCGACGTGTTCACCGTCAACGGCAAGTCCGCGCCGCGAACCCTCCACCCCGAGGACGGCTCACCGGTCATCGTCGAGCAGGGTGATACGGTCCGGCTCCACCTGGTCAACGGCGGGTACATGAACCACCCGCTGCACATCCACAACCACCGCTTCCGCATGGTCGAGAAGGACGGCGGGCAGATCCCGGCGGCCGCCCAACACACCATGGACATCACCGACATGGCTCCCGCCGAGCGCCACACCATCGAGTTCCAGGCCGACGCCGACCCCGGCATCTACCTGATGCACTGCCACAAGGTCAACCACGTGATGAACGGCACGTTCTACCCCGGTGGCATGCTCTCGGGGATCGTCTACAAGGACGCCATGGACTCGGACATCTTCGGGAAGTTGATGGACTTCGCAGGGTACGATGCCTAGGTGAGGATGACTGACAGCGATTCAGCGGTTACGAGACGGCGCGTGTTGCAGGGGTCGGCTGGGGCCGGCGCGGCCGCGGCCGGGATCGGCGGGTTCGCCGCCGGTGGCGCAGCACAGAGCGCCAGCATCGACGACTGGCTGGGCGACGTGAGCAACTACGACGGCGTCCGCGACGAAACCGGCAGCAGCGAGGTCACCGTGGACGTCGGCGTCGACGCGAACGGCGGCGCGTACGGGTTCGGGCCGGCGGCCGTGCGGGTCGACCCGGGCACGACGGTGACCTTCGACTGGGTGTCGAACACGCACAACGTCGCCGTCGAGAGCCAGCCCGACAGCGCCGACTGGGGCGGCGTCGAGGAGATCAACAACGAGGGGTACACCGACAGCCACACGTTCGAGACGGCGGGCGTGTACACGTACTTCTGCAGCCCCCATCGTGCGATGGGGATGAAAGGCGCGGTCGTCGTCGGCGACGCCGACGTCGGCGGGGCAGCAAGCGGCGGCATCGACTGGGGCAACCTCGGCGTGCTCGGCGCCGGGTTCGCGCTCGGGATCGGGTTGCTGATGCCGTTCGTGCGGCGCGCACTGGACCCCAGTCCGCACAACCCGAACACCCACGAGTAACCGCCCGCCGCGGCACGACGTTACGTGTCTGTGGCGTCACGGACGGCCACCGCAGAGTCGTCAGTGGCCGCGGCTGCGGGCACGGACCGCTTGCCGGCGTCGTCGGCGGTCGCCACCAGGATGTCGTGGATCGTGGTGTCGACGTCGTCGTTTCGGATCGTCGCCGGAGCAACGACAGCCACGCCGTTGGCCTCGGCGGCGCGGTGTGCGCCGTCGGTGATCCGACCGAGCGCCGTCAGCAGCGTGGCGTCGGCGTCCGTGTCTCCAGCGCCGGCAACCAGATACGCCACGTGTCGCTCCGTGACGGTGGCGGTGCTGTCGTCGCCGACCAACACGAGCAGCCGCAGCGGGTGTTGGCCGTCGCCGCGCAGCGCCCGCACCATCACCGTCGTGGGGTTCACGCGGGCGTGGGCGGTCATCCAGCCCTCCGCGACGAGCTGGTATCGGAGGTCGTCGACAACGGGTGACGTGACCACACACCGGTGTTGGCCGAGGTGTGTATAGAAGCTATCGGAACGCTACACGGCGAAGAAAGCGTGGCGTTTCAGGGTGTCCCCGCGGGCGGGGCGTTACTCGAAGCGCTCGGCCGCCTGCTCGAAGCGCTCGGTGGGCTCGTCCCAGTCGACGACCTCGAAGAAGGCGTCGACGAAGCTGCCGCGGTCGGGACCGTAGTCGTAGTAGTAGGAGTGCTCCCAGACGTCGAGGGCGAGGATGGGGTGGCTGCCCCAGAGTGCGCCCTCGTCGTGGTTGTCCACGGCCACGTTCCGGAGCGTGTTGCTGTGGGAGTCGTAGACGAGCAGCGCCCAGCCGCTGGCCGCGCTGGCGGCGGCCTCGAACTCGGCCCGCCAGTTCTCGTAGGAGCCGAAGTCCGCCGCGATGCGGTCGGCGAGCGCCCCGGACGGCTCGTCGCCGCCCGCCGGGCTCATGGACTGCCAGAACAGCGTGTGGAGGATGTGCCCCGAGCCGTTGTGCGTGACGTCCCCGAGCGCGCCGGCTGTCGAGGCGTGGTCGCCGGTCTCACGGTTCTCCGCCAGCGTCTCCTCGGCGTCGTTCCAGCCGTTCACGTAGCCCTGATGGTGGGTGTCGTGATGCCACGTGAGCACCTGCTCGCTGATGTGTGGTTCGAGCGCGTCGTAGTCGTACGGCAGCGGTGGGAGTTCGTATTCGGACATACAGTGTGTCGTACGTCGGCGCTGCTTATGGTGGTTTCCGGAATGCAGTTTCAGTTGGGTTCGTGACGGGACGGCAACCGCGGAAGTGATGCCGAGCGTTTACAAGTATTTTTCATGATGTATGCTGGATGATACCACATGGACTTCGAACTCAGCGACGAACAACGCGCGATCAAAGCCGAAGTGCAGCGGTTCGCAGACAACGAGATCAGGCCCGTCGCCACCGAACACGACACGGCCGAATCGTTCCCCCACGAGGTCATGGACAAGGCCGCCGACGCCGGCCTCCTGGGGCCGGGCATCCCCATGGCGTACGGCGGTGCCGGCTACTCACCGGTGGAGGTCGCCATCATCGTCGAGGAGCTGTTCGCCGCCGACCCCGGCATCGGGCTGTGCGTCGCCAGCGCCGGGTTCGGTGCCGAAGCGATCACGGCGTTCGGGACCGACGACCAGAAGCGGCGGTTCCTCGAACCCGTCACCGCCGGCGACGCCATCATGGGGTCGGCGATCTCCGAGCCCGACACCGGCTCGGACGTGGCAAGCGTCTCCGCAACCGCCGAGAAAGACGGCGACGAGTGGATCATCGACGGCAACAAGATGTGGATCACGAACGGCTCCGTGGGCGACTATTTCGTCGTCCTGTGCCGGACCGATCCCGACGCCAGCGGGCGCTACGAGGGGTTCAGTCAGATCGTCGTCGAAAGCGACCGCGACGGGTTCACCGCCGAGAAGATCACGGGCAAACTCGGCATCCGGGCGTCCGACACCGCCGAACTCGTGCTCGACGCCGTGCGCGTTCCCGAGGAGAACCTCATCGGCACGCGCGGGGGCGGGTTCCTCCAACTGATGCAGTTCTTCGACGAAACCCGCACCACCGTCGCCGCACAGGGTGTGGGCATCGCGCGCGGTGCCACCGAGCGCGCGCTCGCGTACGCCCAGGAGCGCGAGCAGTTCGGCCAGCCCGTCGCCGACTTCCAAGCCATCCAGCACAAGCTCGCGGAGATGCAGACGAAAACGGAGGCCGCGCGCACGCTCACGCGGAAGTCCGCGTGGAGCGTCGACCACCGCGACGACCAACTCACCGCGCTGGCGTCGATGGCGAAATCGTTCGCGTCCCGGATCGCCGTTGAGGTCGCCGACGAGGCGGTCCAGATCCACGGCGGCGCGGGCTACGTCAACGACTTCGACGTGGAGCGGTTCTACCGGGACGCCAAGATCACGCAGCTCTACGAGGGCACCACGGAGATCCAGAAGAACGTGATCGCCCGCGAGATGATGGACTGACCCGGCGTGTGGTCAGTCGCTCACGGTGGGCGGATCGACCGGCCGCCGGACGGTGCGTGACGGCGACTCGGCGTCCCGCGGCAGCGCCACCTCGAAGGCGGTGCCGCCGAGGTCGCTGTCGGCGACGGTCACCGTCCCGCCGAACGTCCGCACGGCCGTGTGCACGATGTTCAACCCCGTTCCGACCGGCCGGTGCTGGAAGAACGACTCGCTGTCCGAGACGTCCAGGCCGGGGCCGTTGTCCGCGACCCGCACCGTCACCGATTCGGCCTCGACCGCGACCGAGACTGTGACCCGAGGCGTCGGGGCGTCGTTGTGCTCGACGGCGTTGGTGATGAGGTTCCGGAACACGGAGTTCAACAGCTCGTTGCCCCGAACCCGGCACGGCGGTGACGGGAGGTCGGCGCTGACCTGCGCGTCCGGGTACGACTCCGTGACCCGCGCCACCTCACTGTCGAGCAGCGTGACGACGTCGATCGCCGCCGCGCCGTCGTCACGCGTGAGCTTCCCGACGACGTCACAGACCTCCTCGACCTTCGAGACCTGCCGGTCCGCGACGTCGAGGTGGTCGCGGACGGCCTGGGCGTCAGTCTGGCGGCGCGCCAACTGCAGGCGGCCGCTGAGCACGTTCACCACGTTGGGAACGTCGTGGCTGACGAGGTAGTTCAGGAGCGTGGAGCGCTCCCGGTCGGCCGTGATGCGGTCGATGTACCGATCCAGGCTCGCGGTCATGCGGCGCAGGGACGCGCCGAACCGCCCGGGAAGCGAGGTTTCGAGGACGGCCGCGTCGAAGTCGTGGTCGGCGAGCGCTTCGGCCTGCGCGGCGACCACCCGGAGGTGGCTGTGCATCGCCGCGAAGTCGTCGACGAGCGCGCCGATCTCGTCCTGTTGGCCGTCGGCGCGGGGCGGGTCACCGGCCGCGAGGTCGCCCTCCGCGATGTGCGTGGCCGCGGCCTGCAGCCCGGTCACGGGGTCGACGATGTCCCGTTCGACGACCAGCACGGTGTTGACGAGCGCCAGGGTCGCGCCCACGACGAGCACGCCGACCGCCGTGATGCGTGCCGGCCCCGAGAAGTACACCGGCACGACGACCTGGGCAAGCGACACCGCGAACTGGATCGTGACCGCCAACAGGATCTTCGCACGGACGGAGCTGGCGACGCCGACTGCGTCCATCGTCCACCAGATGAACGACTCGTAGCGCCGCCAGAACCGGTGCAGTACGTCCGAGGTGGTGGTGGGCTGTGTGTGAGACATGTCTACTGTGGGGTGGGCGGGTGCCGCCCGGTACCCCTGGCAATCCTCGCCCGGAACATGTACGTGGAAGCTAATTATCGGTGCGTGGGAACGTGGGTGCCCGTAGCGGGCGCTGGGTTCCGGTCAGTCGCGGAACTCGGCGGCCACCGCGAGGGCGTCGTCCTCGGTTGGGGCTGTGGTGCGTTCGTACGTCGAGCCGTCGGGGGCTTGGGTCAGGCGCTCGTACGTCACCGCCCAGTCGCCGCCGGCGGTCCGGCGTGCGCGAACGATGGCGTTGCCGTCGGCGCGCTCCCACTCGCGGCCGGTCTGGCGGGTGACTTCGGTCCAGTCCATGGACACGGATACACCCCGAGGATGGTAAGCGCGGCGTTACTCGGGCTCCTCCCAGTCGGCGTGTTTGTGCTCGGGGGTCGGTTCGACGCCGTCCAGGACGATCCCCTCGACGAAGCCGCCGCGCTCGTCGCTTTTCGCGGCGCGCATGTCCTCGAGATAGTCGCGGTCGATGTCGCGGGCGGCACAGATCGCGTCGACGACGTCCAGCACGTCGCCGATCTCGGCGATGGCGCGGCTCTCGGCGAACTCCGTGGCCTCTTCGAGGAGTTTGTCCGCGAGGCGGTCGCGGTATTCCTCGCCCGACGCGCGGTGCGTGACTGGCGTCTCTCCGTCCTCGCGGATGGCGTCAGGCACCTCGTCGCGCACCAGTTTGTCGTGGTCTCGGCTCACAGCCTGGGTGTCGGGCACATGGAAGAAAACGGTGTCGACTACGCGGCGTCCTCGATGGCGGCCAGCACCTCGTCGGCGTGCCCCTCGGGGTCGACGCCCTCGAAGGCGGCGGTGATCGTGCCGTCGGGACCGATGACGTACGTGTTGCGAAGCGTCACGTCCATCAGTTCGCCCGTGATCTCCTGTTCGTCGTAGGACTCGTAGGCGGTCGCCACCTCGCCGCCGGCGTCACTCAACAGATCGAACGGCAGGTTGTACTTGTCTTTGAACGCCGCGAGCTCCGAGACGGGGTCGTCGCTGATGCCGACGACGGGCACGCCGGCGTCGTCGTAGCGCCCCCAGTTGTCGCGGAACTCGCAGGCTTCGCTCGTGCAGCCCGGCGTGTCGGCGCGTGGGTAGAAGTAGACAACGACGTGTTGGCCCGCGAACGACGAGAGCGACACCGTCTCGTCGTCCTGGTTGGCAAGCGAGAAGTCGGGTGCGGTGGTACCTTCGGATAGCATACGCTGGGGGTTTGGGTCCCGACAGGGAACCAGTTACGGAACCAGCGAGCGGGTGGTCAGCGCTGCGACATCACGCCGTTACAGCGAGTAATCCGACGCGTGCAGACTCACGTAGCGGCCGTTGCGCAGCCCGAACTTCGCTTTCCGGTATTTGCCGTAGAGCTTGAGCCCGCCGGCGGCCGAGCGCGCACTGGACTTGGAGATGACGCTGCCGGTGTCGGTGGCGTCCAGCATCGATCGCGTGATGCGGATCGTGTCGTCCCAGTCGTCGGGGCCGAACGACCCGACGATGTTCGCCATTGCGACGTTGCGTTTCACCTCGTCGCCGATGGCGTCGTGCCAGGCGTCGTTGTACTCCTCGAGGCTCTCCGTGGCCGCCAGCCGCCCGGCAAGCAGGCCCGTCCGGTGGGCGACGTGGTCGCCGCCCTCGTGGAACGCCGAGGTCGCGCCCATCGCGCCGCCGGTGACGGCGATGCCCGCCTCGACCGGTGATTCGATGGGTTGCGTCGACGAGATCGGGTAGGTTTCGGTGCCGCCGGCTTTGCCGTGGTCGTCGACGATCGGAAACGCCGTGTCGATGTCGTACTCGTCGCCGTACACCTCGGTGAGGAAGCGGCGGATGTACTCGCTGCCGGACGGGATCTTGTCGTCGTCCGCGCGCAGCAGCCGCCAGTCGTCGGGGTCGAAGTCGGCGATGTCCAGGCCGATGGGCATCGTCAGTCCGACCCGGGCGACGTTGCCCTGGTTCGGGAACACCCAGGGGTAGGCGGTCTCGCCGGGCATCCATCCCCACCAGAACTTCAGGGAGGCGTCGTCGAAGACGTCGTCCGGGAACTGGCGGTACTCCTGGTACGCGATGTGGTTGGCGTCCGGCGGGCTGAGCACCGTGCTGGCCTGCGTGTCCGCGGGCAACAGGGGGTCGAGGACGCGCATGGTGATCTGACGCTGGGGGCCGTCGGCGAGCACGAGATACTCGGTGGTGACTGTCTCCCCACCACCGAGGTGGAGGGTGTGCTCGTGGCCGTCACCGTCGATGTGTGAGTCCACCGTCTTCACCGTGGTGCCGGCCTCGTAGCGCGCGCCGGCTGCCTCGGCGCGATCCCGGAGCCAGTCGTCGAAGCGGGCGCGATGGAAGGTGAACCCGAAGGCGTCGTAGTCGTTGTCGATGCCGGTCCGGTCGACGGTCACGCGCTCGGTGGGCCCGATGAACTCGGCGTCGGCCAGGTCGTGTTCGATCACGTCGTCGGGGATGTCCGCGACATCGAGGCCGGCGACGTCCAGCCAGTAATCCAGGAAGCCGGCTGCGTCCGTCGAGTCGGGGCCGAGGCGGTCGCGGTCACTTCGGGGCACGCCCTTCTCGTAGACGACGGCGTCAGCGCCTGCGTCGGCGGCCGCGTACGCAGCGGTCGACCCCGCTGGCCCACCACCAACCACGGCGACATCCACGTCAGTCATGTCTCTATGGTCACCGCGCCGCTGTTATAGTACTTCGAGTTTCGGGCTCGTGTGCGGGCGTTCACCACAACACACTGTGTGAGCGGGCGTGAGAAACACCCGAACAAATATAGCCAGTCGAACACGACAGCGAGACATGGACGTGGTGGGAGTGGGCTACGAATGCATCCGGGCGTACGTCTACGGGCTGGTGACGGCGACCACGGGCGGGGCCGTGTGGGTGGGCGCGCCCGACGTGACTGCGTCCCCGCGGATCGCGTCGGCGTGGTTCGCGGTTGCCGGCTTCGGGATGCTCGTGGTCGCGATGCTGACACTCACGCATTTCGCGAACCGGGCGCTGTGAGCCGCTGACGGTGGCTCAGTCGCCGCCCTGCCCGTAGGACTGGAACCGGCGCTCGACGGCGGCCAGTTGGTCGTCGGTGAGCGTGTCCGGGTCGCCGTGGCGGCGCGCCCGCAGATACACCTTGCACAGCTCCTCGACGTGGATGGTGTTCTCGACGGCGTCGGCCAGATCGTCGCCGACGACGACGAGGCCGTGGTGGGCGAGGATGCAGGCGTCGCTGTTCGCGTCGGCCATCTCCGTGACGACGAGTTCGGCCAGATCGTCGGAGCCGTAGGGCGCGTACTCCGCGACCGGGACGCGCCGCCCGACCGCCGTGATCATGTAGTGGATCGGGGGGAGTTCGTCGCCCAGCACCGCCAGTGTGGACGCCCACGGCGAGTGCGTGTGCACGATCGCGCCCGCGTCAAGGCGCTGGTAGATGCCCGTGTGCATCGGGACCTCGCTGGTGGGCGTCATCTCGCCGGCGACCACGTCACCGTCGAGGGTGACCACGGGCACGTCGCTGGCGTCGAAGCCGTCGTAGGGGACGCCGGTCGGCGTCGCGGCGAACCGGTCGCCGTCGCGAACGCTCAGGTTCCCGGTGCGGCCGGGCGTGAGGTCACTCAGTGCCGGTGCGTAGTCCACCACGTCGACGCGTTCACGGGCGAGCATGGTTACAGTACCACGTCCGTTACGTCCCGGAACGATTCAATCCTGTGGTCGGGCGATTCGCGGCCGGTCAGCCCCGTGCGGTCGTTGTTGCACAGCACGCTCGTCAGCCCGACGCCGTTCGCGCCCACGACGTCCGACGCCACCGAGTCGCCGACCATCACTGTGTCCGCGGGTGCGACACCGAGGCGCGCCAGCGGCACGGTGAACATCACGCTCGCGGGTTTCTCGCGACCGACCTCCTGGCTGGTGAGCACGCAGTCGACGCGGTCGGCCAGCCCCGTAGCCGCGAGCTTCCGCAGCTGCACGCGCGTCGTCAGGTTCGTCACCACAGCTACGTCCAGGCCGGCGTCCCGAAGACGATCTAGTGTCTCTCGAACGCCGTCGAAAAGCGACAGCGCGTCGATGTAGGCGTCCCAGTAGGCGTCGGCCAGCGCCAGCGCGTCGGCCGCGTTGGGGGTGCCCGCCTGCAGTTCGATCGCGCGCTTGAAGTAGAGGCCGCGGTCGTGGGCGCTTGCGGTTTCGGAAACCTCGCGTTTGACCGCGGCGCGCGCCCGGGAGTACAGCGATTCGAACGCCGCCCGCGAGACGTCGTAGCCGCGGTCGGTGGCTGTCTCCCAGGCCGCCTGTTGGCCCGCCTCGTTGCACGGCTGGTAGGGGTAGAGGGTGTTGTCGAGGTCGACGAACACCGCCTCGTGGCTCATGCCCCGGGCTGTGAGGGCAGCGGGGTTAACTCCTCGGGTTGGGTTACGGGAACAGCCCGCGGAACTCGTGGGCGTCCGCGCTGCGCTCCAAGGCGATGGTGTAGGCGGCGGTGCGCAGCGTCGGGATGTTGCGGTCCTCGTAGGCCACCAGCATCTCGTCGAAGGCACCCGTGAGCCGCTGTCGGAGGTCGCGGTTGACCTCCTCGACGTCCCAGGAGTACTGCTGGCTGTTCTGCACCCATTCGAGGTACGAGACGATGACGCCGCCGGCGTTCGCGAGGATGTCCGGGACGACGGGGACGCCGCGGTCGCTGAGGACTTGGGCGGCGTCGAAGGTCGTCGGGCCGTTGGCGGCTTCCACGATCACGTCGGCCGCGAGGCGTTCGGCCACGTCGACGGTGATGACGTCCTCGATCGCGGCGGGGATCAGGGCGTCGACGTCCAGCGTGAGGAGGTCGTCGTTGGAGATGGGGTCGGCGTCGTACCCCTCCAGGCGGCCGCCGTTGGCGTCAGCGTACGCCTGCACGTCGGCGATATCGAGCCCGGTTGGGTCGTGGATCGCGCCGGTCACGTCCGAGACGGCGACGATGTTCGCGCCGCGCTCGGAGAGCAGATCGGCCGTGACGCTGCCGACGTTTCCGAAGCCCTGGATCGCCACGTCGGCGTCCTGGATGTCGGTGTCGAAGTATTCGAAGGTCTCCTCGGTGATGATGGAGACGCCGCGGCCGGTGGCCTCCACGCGGCCGTCGGTGCCGCCGATCTCGGGGGGTTTGCCGGTGACGACTTCCGGAACCGCGTACCCCTGGTAGACGGAGTAGGTGTCCATGACCCACGCCATCGTGCGGGGGTCGGTGTTCATGTCGGGCGCGGGGATGTCCGTCTCCGGGCCGATCATCCGGCGGATGCCCTCGGTGTAGCGGCGGGTGAGCTGCTCGATCTCGTTGTCCGAGAGCTCCTTGGGGTTGCAGACGATGCCCCCCTTCGCGCCGCCGAACGGCAGGTCGACGAGCGCGGTCTTCCAGGTCATCCAGCCGGCCAGCGCGGACACCTCTTCCTCGGAGACGGTCGGGTGGTAGCGGATGCCGCCCTTGTAGGGGCCGCGTGCGCTGTCGAACTGGCAGCGGTAGGCGTCGAACACTTCCACGCTGCCGTCGTCCATGCGCACCGGGAGACTGACGGACAGCGTTCGCTCGGGGGACTTCAGTCGCTCGTAGATGCCGTCGTCGATGTCAACGTACTCGCGCGCCTGCTCCATCTGCGCGAGCATATTCTCCAGCGGACCACTCTCGGTCATGTCCCCGCAAAATCTGTCGTGGTTGAAGTACGTCTCGGCTTGGAACGGGTGTGCCACGGGCAGCCATACCGCAACGCTGCGTGTCGGCCCGGGCGGCCGGCGGGTCAGAGTTCAGCGGCGAACTCGCGGGCGCGCTCCCGGATCGCGGGAGCGTCCATCCGGACGTGGGCACCGTCCCGGTAGAGCACGTCGCCAGCAACCATCGTGAGCGTCACGTCGTCGCCGTGGGCGGCGTACACCAGATGGGAGTACGGGTCGTGGATCGGCGTCGAGCGCGCGGCGTCGGTGCTGAGGCCCACGAGGTCCGCCGTCCATCCCTCCGCGATCCGCCCCACGTTCTCGAAGCCCGCGGCCTTCGCGCCGTTGTGCGTCGCCATCTCGAAGACGCTGCGGGCGGGCAGCGCGGTCGGATCGAGGGCGTCGACTTTCCCCAGGAGGCTGGCCTGGCGCATCTCCGCGAACCCGTCGAGGGTGTTGTTGCACGGCGGGCCGTCGGTACCGAGCGCGACGTTGATCCCGCGCTCGCGGTAGTCCGCGACGGGCGCGACGCCCGACGCCAGTTTCATGTTCGAGGACGGACAGTGCGTGACGTGCGTGCCCGTCTCCGCGAGCAGCGCGCGCTCGCTGTCGTCGGTCCACACGCAGTGTGCAAGCACCACGTCCTCGCCGGTCAACCCGACGTCGTCCAGCCAGTGGATGTTGCGCTTGCCGGTCTCGGCTTCGACGGTCTCGATCTCGCCCTGGTTTTCGCTTGCGTGCGTGTGGATGCGAACGCCGTACTCGTCCGCGAGCGCGCGGCAGCCACGCAGACACGCTTCCGTACACGAGACCGCAAACCGCGGGGTGATCGCGTACTGGATGCGCCCGTCACAAGCGCCGTCCCACTCGCGGATGAGCGCCTCCGTCTCGGCGAGCGCCGCGTCGGTGTCCTCCTGGAGGCCGTCCGGGGAGTCCTTGTCCATGAGCACCTTCCCGAGGCGCGCGCGCACCCCGCTGTCGGCGGCCGCCCCGAACGCCTCGCCGGCGTGATCGACCGAGAGGTGATCGACGACGCCGGTGGTGCCGGATTCGACGAACTCCAGATACGCCAGGTCGGCCGCCGCCCGCATTTCGGCGGCGTCCAGCCCCGCCTCCATCGGGAGCACGTGGTCGAACAGCCAGTCCAGCAGCTCCTGGTCGTCAGCGATCCCGCGGCCGAGGCTCTGCACCGAATGCACGTGGGCACCCACCAGCCCGGGCGCGAGCACGTCCACGTCGATCCGCTCGTGGTCGGGGTAGGCGTCCGCCAGCGCGGCGCGGTCGCCGACCGCCGTGATCCGGTCGTCAACAACCACCACGCCTCCGTCCTGGAGCACGCGGTCCGCGTCCTGCACTACGGTGTCGGCGGTCAGTAGCGTCATTCCCTCATAGCGTACGCCGCCGCGCACGCTAAGGCGTTGTGATTCGGGTGGTGGTCGCGGCCGCCTCAGTCCCGGCGTGCCGCCCGCGTCGTCGCCACCATCCAGCCACCCAGGTACCCCCCGGCGGTGAACGCCGCGGCGACGAGCAGCGCCGCGACCGCGGCGACCGCCCGGGGTGCGGTGCGCACCAGCCGGCCAGGGATCGGCGCGGTCGCGAGCACGTAGTGGAGTTGGTGGAACACGCCCACGGTGTCGCCGTACAGCACCGTCCACCAGAACGCCACGCCGACACCGACGCCGGCGCTAGCGCCGGCCGCGGTCGCGGTCCGCAGGGGGTGGTGTGTACCGAGCGCGGCCGCGACGTAGCCGCCGATGAGGCCGGTGGTGCTCACGCGGAACGCCACCACCACCGCGCCCGGGTGGTGGGGGCTGAGCTGGCCGAACGTCCCGAGAATGGCGGCCTGCGCGAGCACGCCGCCGAGAACCACGCCAGCGAATCGACGCACACACCGGGCTGGGTGTGCGGGCCGCAGAAGTGTTGTGGTATCGGGCCCGCCGTTAGTCGCGGACGGCGGCCCGCGCGAGCTTCCCCTCGGCGCGCCGCAGGTGTTCTTCGAGCGTGGACCGCGCGATGTCGAACCGGTCGGCGAGGGCGGCGGTGGTGGTTTCGCGGGGTCGCTCGTAGTAGCCGGCGTCGACGGCGGCGCGAAGCACGGCGGCCTGGCGGGCTGTCAGATCGGCCGCCTGGGTGCCTGGGGCCGCGCTGGCGGGCGCGCTCACCTCGCGTTTGTCCGCGACCGTGATCTCGTAGTCCGCGCGCAGGGCGTGATACACATCGGTCAGTGCCGCCGGCGAGAGCGCGAGCACCTGGAGGTGTTTCTGGCCGTCATCGTAGGTCAGCGGTGGCACGAGCAGGCAGCCGTGAGCGGCGAGCGTGTCCTCAACGCCGTCGGCGGTCGCCGCGCGCAGGCACGCCTCGGTCACAGCAACCGTGGTGTCGCCTTCGGTGACGCGATCGCGGATGCCGACGCGGGCGTCGACGGCGGCGAGCACGCGCGCCACACCGCCGCCGCTGATCTCCAGGAGGTCGCAGTGGTCGTTGCACCACAACTGCATGCGCGCGTCGGTGTTTGCGGTGGCGGCGGCGTACGCGCTCCCGGACCCGGCGAGCCGGAGCGTCGCTTGCTGCATACGCCCAGCCCACAGCGACCACGCATAAACGACCCGTCTAGTGGCGGGTGTAGCGTCATGATCACGCGCGCCGAGTGTGCTGTATGGACACACCAAACGCGGCGGCGGAGACGAGCGAGCCGTCCGCCCAGTGGCAGGCCTATCAGGGCGCACCGACCGGCACCGACATCGAGTGCGAGGGCTGGCGACAGGAAGCCGCGTTGCGCATGCTGAACAACAACCTCGACCCCGAGGTGGCAGAGGACCCCGAGAACCTCGTTGTCTACGGCGGCACCGGACGGGCCGCCCGGTCGTGGGACGCCTACGACGCCATCCTCGACGAACTCCGAACGCTTGCGGACGCCGAGACGCTGCTCGTGCAGTCCGGGAAACCGGTGGGGGTCTTCGAAACCCACGAGCGCGCGCCCAGCGTGCTCATCGCGAACTCGAACCTGGTCGGCAACTGGGCCGACTGGGAGCAGTTCCACGAACTGGAGGCCGAGGGCAAGATCATGTACGGCCAGATGACCGCGGGCTCGTGGGCGTACATCGGCACGCAGGGGATCATCCAGGGCACCTTCGAGACGCTGGCGGAGCTGGCCCGCGACCACTACCCCGACAACGACGGCCTCCGCGGGAAGATCGTCGCGACCGCCGGCCTCGGAGGGATGGGTGGCGCGCAGCCGCTGGCGGTCACGATGAACCACGGCGTCTGCATCGCCGCCGAGGTCGACGAGGCCCGCATCGACCGCCGCATCGAGACCGGCTACTGCATGGAGAAAACCGACGACCTCGGCGAGGCGATCGAGCGCTCGACAGCGGCGGCCGAGGCGGGCGACCCCTACAGCGTCGGCGTTCACGGCAACGCCGCGGACGTGCTGGAGGGGATGCTCGACCGAGACTTCGTGCCGGACGTGGTCACCGACCAGACGAGCGCGCACGACGAACTGGCGGGCTACTACCCGAGCGGGTACACCGTCGCGGACGCCGACGAGCTGCGGGAGGAGGACCCCGACGCGTACCGCGAGGCGTCGATGGACACGATGGCGCGCCACGTCGCCGCCGTCCTCGCGATGCAGGACGCGGGCGCGGTCGCCTTCGAGTACGGGAACAACATCCGTGGGCAGGTCGCCGCCCACCGCGGTGACGTGACGACAACCGCCGGGGAGTCCCACGACCCGTTCGACTTCCCGGGGTTCGTGCCGGCGTACATCCGGCCGTTGTTCTGCCGCGGGAAGGGGCCGTTCCGGTGGGTGGCGCTGTCCGGGAACCCCGCTGACATCCACCGCACTGACCGGGCCGTCACGGAGCTGTTCCCGGAGAAAGACGACCTGCACCGGTGGATCGACCTCGCGAAGGAACACGTCCAGTTCCAGGGGCTGCCCAGTCGGGTGTGCTGGCTTGGCTACTGCGCCGCGGACGGCGGCCTCACCGAGCGCGCCCGGTTCGCGGTTCGGATCAACGAGCTCGTCGATAGCGGCGAGATCGAGGCCCCGATCGTCGTCACCCGCGACCACCTCGACGCCGGCAGCGTCGCCAGCCCCAACCGCGAAACCGAGGCCATGCGGGACGGCACGGACGCCGTCGCCGACTGGCCGATCCTGAACGCACTCCTCAACACGGCGGCGGGCGCCGACATCGTCAGCGTCCACAACGGCGGCGGTGTGGGGATCGGAAACTCACTGCACACCAACAACCACGTGGTGCTCGACGGCTCGGACGCCGCCGCCGAGACGGCGCGGCGGGTGTTCACCACCGACCCCGGGATGGGCGTGATCCGGCACGCCGACGCCGGCTACGCGGACGCGCTCGTGGAGGCTGCAGCGTCCGGGGTTACGGTTCCGATGCGGGACGCGGAGCGTGAGCAGTGATGTTCCAGGACGCGACCGACTGGGCGCCCACGAGCACCGACCCACGGGACGAGCAGTTCGGGGGCGTCGTCGAGCCGGTCCCGACACCCAGTGACGCCGACGACTACGACGCCGTCCTCGTCGGCGAGCCGTACGACGGCGCGGTGATCGGCCGTCGGGGGGCGCGCGACGGGCCGTCCGCGATCCGGGAGTCGCTGGCGGGCGTGAAAACCCACCATTTCGGCGCGGGGGCCGTCTCCGGGGTGGCGGACCTCGGTGACGTCGTGCTCCCCGACGGCGACGTGGCCGACACACAGGCGGCGGTCCGCGAAGCCGCGGCCGAGGTCCACGAAACGGCGGCGCTGCCGGTGTTCGTCGGCGGCGACAACTCCCTGTCGTACGCGAACGTCGCGCCCCTCGTCGCGGCGGACAACGGCGCGGTCGGTGTCGTGAGCGTCGACGCGCACCTCGACTGCCGAGCGGTCGGTGACCGTGGCCCGACCAGCGGGACGCCGTACCGACAGCTGTTCGACGCCGGGCTGGACGCGCTCGCTGTCGTCGGCGCGCGCCACTTCGAAACCACCACCGCGTACGCCGGGTTCCTTCGCGAACAGGGCGGCCGCATCGTCACGAGCGACGCCGTCGCCGCTGACCGCGACGGCAGCCTGGACGTCGCGCGCGAGGCCCTCGACGGCGTGGATCACGTCTACGTGAGCGTGGACATCGACGTGCTCGACGCCGCCTACCCGGGTGCGAGCGCGCCGACACCGGGCGGCATCCAGCCCCGGGAGCTGTTCGCGCTGGTGGAGGCGTTGGCCGCCAGCGACGACCGCATCCGCGGGTTCGAACTCGTCGAAACGGCACCCACCCTCGACACCGGCGGGCGAACTGTCGACGCCGCCGCACGGACGATCGCGCATTTCCTCGCGGGGGCGCAATGAGTAGCCTCGACGCGGTCGTGCACGGCGCGCGCGAGTTGGTCGTCGGCCCCGCTGCGGGTGGGGACACGCTCGAAACGCACGCCGACGGCGCGGTTGCGGTCGTCGACGGCGCGGTCGCCGCGGTCGGGGACACCGCGGACGTGCTCGCGGCGTACCCCGCCGAGAACGCCACCACGGCGATCGACGCCACCGGGAAGACCGTGCTCCCTGGGTTCGTTGACCCGCACACGCACGCCCTGTTCGCGGGCGACCGCAGCGACGAGTTCGCCGCGAAGCTCCGCGGCAAGCCCTACCAGGAGATCCTCGCCGAGGGCGGTGGCATCCTCCGGACGGTTGACGCCGTGCGCGCGGCCAGCGACGCCGCCCTGGTGGCGAACCTCACCGCGCAACTCGACGTGATGCTCGCCCACGGCACCACGACCGCCGAGGTGAAGACCGGCTACGGGCTGGACACGGAGACGGAGTGTCGCATGCTCGACGCCATCGCGGCCGCCGCCGCCGAGCACCCCGTCGACGTGGTGACCACGTTCCTCGGCGCGCACGCCGTGCCCGACGACACCGACGCCGACGCCTACGTCGACGCGGTGATCGCCGACCAGCTCCCGGCGGCCGCCAACGGCCCTGCGAGGTTCTGCGACGTGTTCTGTGAGGCGGACGTGTTCACCGTCGAGCAGTCCCGCCGGATCCTCGATGCCGGCCGCGAGCACGGACTCGCGCCGAAGCTTCACGCCGAGGAGTTCACCCGACTGGGGGGCGCGCAGCTCGCCGCCGACCTCGGGGCGACCAGCGCCGACCACCTCCTGCACGCCACGCCCGAGGACGCCGCCGCCCTCGCCGACGCCGGCGTGACGCCCGTGTTGCTCCCCGCGACGGCGTTCGTGCTGGACGAAGCGTACGCCGACCCACAGCAGTTCCTGGCGGCAGCGGACGACCGCGCGGGCGCGCCGGTCGCGCTCGGCACCGACCTGAACCCGAACTGTTACACCCACAGCATGGGGTTCGTCGTGTCCCTGGCGTGCAACGGGATGCGGATGGCGCCCGCGGACGCGGTGCTGGCCGCGACCGCGTGGGCCGCGAGCGCGCTCGACCGCGGCCGGGACGGCACCGGCACGCTCCGGGAAGGCACCGACGGGGACGTGCTCGTCGTGGACGCCCCGAGCCACGTACACCTGCCGTACAACCCCGGTGTGAACAACGTCGAAGCCGTGCTGACGGACGGCACGGTCGCCGTCGGGGGTGGTGGGGCGTGACCACCGAGGGCGTCGTCATCGATGGCGAATCGCTGACCCCGGCAGGCGTCGACGCGGTTGCACGACACGACGCGCCCGTCAGCATCGCCGCCGGCGCGCGCGAGGCGGTGCGAGAGTCGCGAGCCCGCATCGCGGACGTGCTCGGCGGCGACGAAGCGGTCTACGGCGTGAACACCGGCTTCGGGTCCATGAGCGACACCCGCATCGACGCCGCCGACCGGGAAGCCCTGCAGGCGAACCTCGTGCGCAGTCACGCCGCCGGTGCCGGCAGCGAGCTCGACACGGCGGCGGTGCGCGCGCTCCTGGTGACGCGGCTGAACGCGCTCGCGAAGGGGTATTCGGGCATCCGCGAGCGCGTCCTGGACGTGCTCGTGGGGCTGCTGAACGAGGGCGTCCATCCCGTGGTGCCGTCACGGGGCAGTCTCGGTGCGAGCGGCGACCTCGCGCCGCTGGCACACATGAGCCGCGTGCTCATCGGCGAGGGGCAGGCCGACGTGGCGGGCGAGCGCATGCCCGCCGCCGAGGCGCTCGCGGCGGCCGGCTTGGAGCCGGTGACGCTGCAGGCCAAAGAGGGGCTCGCGCTGATCAACGGCACGCAACTGACCACCGGGGTGGCTGCGCTGGCGCTCGTGGACGCCGAGCGCGTGCTCCGCAGTGCGGACACCGCGGGCGCGCTCACGACGGAGGTGACGATGTCCACGACGGCGAGCTGTGCCCCCGCGATCCACGAGGTCCGCCCCCACGACGGGCAGGCGGTGAGCGCGCGACACATCAGGAACCTGACCGCCGGCAGCGAGGTTCTCGACCACCACCGGGACTGCGACCGCGTGCAGGACGCCTACTCGATTCGGTGCCTGCCACAGGTCCACGGGGCCGTTCGGGACGCGCTGGACCACCTCCGAGCGGCCGTGGCGACGGAGCTCAACAGCGCGACCGACAACCCGCTGGTGTTCGCCGGCGACCGCGTGGGGCCGCGGGCCAGTGGCACCGACCGGGCGGCGGTCGTCTCCGGGGGGAATTTCCACGGCGAGGTGTTGGCGCTGCGCCTCGGATACGCCGCCAGCGCGCTCGCCGAGCTCGCCGCGATCAGCGAGCGCCGCACCGACCGCCTGCTCAACCCCGAAACCCAGGAGTCACACCTGGAGCCGTTCCTCGCCCCGGACAGCGGGCTGCACTCGGGGCTGATGATCCCGCAGTACACGGCCGCGTCGCTGGTCAACGACCTGCGGTCGCTCGGCCAGCCAACACTCGACAACGCGTCGGTGTCGGGCGCACAGGAGGACCACGTGAGCATGAGCGCGGGGGCGGCGTACAACTTCCGGGAGGCCGTCGAGAAGGCCGCCACCGTGGTTGGCGTGGAGCTGCTGTGTGGCGCACAAGGCCGGGAGTTCCTCGATCCGGGTCTCGCGCTCGGTGCGGGCACAGCCGCGGCGTACGACCTCGTGCGCGAGGTGTCCGAGCCGGTCGCCGGCGACCGGGCGCTGGCTGATGACATGGCTGCTGTCGGCGATCTCGTCCGTGCAGGGCTGGTCGAGGACGCAGTTGCGCGTGCGCTCGACGCGCCCCTCGC
The DNA here is from genome assembly GCF_016917835.2 of Halobacterium sp. BOL4-2. Lineage (GTDB taxonomy): Archaea > Halobacteriota > Halobacteria > Halobacteriales > Halobacteriaceae > Halobacterium > Halobacterium salinarum. Next base: position 882,481 of record NZ_CP070332.2, read on the forward strand.
GTGAGCCCGCGCCGTCGGCAGTGGGCACGCAGTACACATCGCTAACACGGCACCACAAACCACACCTTACTGTGAAGGGGGAAGATTGACTATGTCCGCCGCACAACAGACATACGTTCACCGGTCAGCTTGCAGGTCCGGTGGACGTGCCTCTGACATCGGGTGGCCGCTGCCCACGGCCACTTTTGACCGACTTCACCGCCACGCGACGGCGACTCGACGACCCACCAGCGAGTGCGCCCTCGACACCGGACGCTCGGCACCACGTACCCGCCCGGAGACCGCGCTGCCTATGTGCCAGCCACCCCAGGCCGTGGATATGCGCGTGGAGAACTCGTTTCTGCCGGCCGCCGGCGTCGGCGAGCGGACCGAACGCCGCCTCTGGCAACACGGCGTCACACACTGGACTGACTTCGACGGCGACGGCCCCGGCATCGGGGACGCCACCGCCGAGAACATCTACTCGTTCATCGACGCCGCCGAGCGCGCCCTCGACGCCGGCAACACGTCGTTTTTCGCCGACGCGCTGCCGTCGGGCGAGCTCTGGCGGCTCTACGAGAACGTCGCCGACGACGTCGCCTTCTTCGACATCGAAACCACCGGGCTCGACCAGCACAGCAGCGTCGTCACCACGGTCAGCGTCCACCGCGGCGGCGACACCACCACGCTCGTCCGCGGCAGCGACCTCACCAGCGAGCGCCTACAGGCCTTGCTCGACGCGCCCATGGTGGCGTCGTTCAACGGCAAACGCTTCGACGCCCCGTTCCTCGAGCACCACTTCGATCTCTCACTGGACAGCCCCCACCTGGACCTGATGTATCCGTGCCGACGCCTGGATCTCACCGGCGGGCTGAAGCAGGTCGAACGCGACCTCGGGGTCGACCGTGCGGAGGTCGACGACGTTGACGGTCGGGAGGCGGTCCGGCTGTGGCGTCGCTACGCCGAAGACAACGATGAAGCCGCGCTCGACCGCCTGGTGACGTACAACCAGTACGACACGCAGAACCTCCAGACCATCCTCGATGCGGTGGCCGAACGCCTCCACCGGGACGTGTTCGAACCGCACGTCTAACCCGGCGCGATGGAGCGCACCAGCAACAGCGTATCAAGCCAAGGGTGGGATTTGAACCCACGAACTCTCGATTACAAATCGAGTGCTTGGACCACCCAAGCTCCCTTGGCGCACCCGGATGTTACGGGTCATCCTTTGAGTGGGTATCGTTTTCGACTGACTGCTCGAAGGTCACCCGGTGGGGGGCGTAGCCGCGGCGTTCGTACAGCCGGCGGGCGGCCGCGTTGTCCGCGAGCGCTTCGACCGCCAGCGCGTCCGCGCCCCGCGACCGGAGTTCGCGCTCGGCGTGCGTGAGCAGCGCCGACCCACGGCCGTCGCCCCGGAACCCGGGCGCAACGTAGAGGTTGTCGATGACGCCACGGGTGCGGTCGGTCTCGTAGAACCCGGTTTCGGTGTGAAACATCACGAACCCGACCGTGCGTCCGGCCTGGGTTGTGACAGCGACACCGTCGGCGTGGACGTACTGCCCGATCAGGTCGCGGGCTTGGGCGTGGTTTTCGGCGGCCAGTAGGTGCGAGCCGTGGGCGCGTTGCTCGGCGGCCAGTTGGACCCACAGCTCCGCGACGGCGTCGATGTCCGTGCCGCTGGCGGGCCGCACCGTCATCGCAGCGCCGCCACCGCGGGCAGGTCGGCGTCGGTCAGGAGGTTGATCGCGGCACCGCCGCCCGTGCTCACGTGGTCGAAGCCGGTGATGTCGAAGCGCCGGATCGCGGCCGCGGTGTCGCCGCCACCCACGATGCTGTGCTCGACTTCCGACGCCGCGTCGAAGACGCCACGCGTCCCGTCGGCGAACAGGTCGTCCTCGAAGACGCCGGCCGGTCCGTTTACCACGACGGTTTCGGAGTCCGCCAGCACGTCGGCGTACGCGTCGACGGTGTCGCTGCCGATGTCACAGACGGCTTCGTCGCCGGCCGGCGGCAGGGCGTCGGTGGAGAGTTCACACCGCGCGCCGTCGCGCTCGACGGCCACGTCGACGGGCAGGTGGAGGGCGTCGTTGTGCGCCGCGAGCAGGTCGGCCGCGCGAGCGATCTCCGTCCCGTAGTCGCGCTCGTGGATGAAGTCAGTCGACGCCCGGCCGAGATCGACACCGGTGGCCGCCAGGAAGACGTTCGCCACCACGCCGGTCACGAGTACGTTGTCGGCGAGCCCGTGGGAGAGGGCGTGTGCCGCGACTTCCACGGAGTCCGGCACTTTCGCGCCGCCGACGACGTACGTGCGTGGCGTTGGCGTGTCGGCGACGCCGCTGAGTGCGTCCAGTTCGGCCTCCATCACGCGCCCCGCGTAGGACGGGAGGACTTCCGGGAACCCGACCAGGGAGGGTTGTGAGCGGTGGGCGGCGGCGAACGCGTCGTTCACGTACGCGTCCAGCGCCGGCGCGAGGCCATCGACGAGCGCGGTGTCGGCCGCGCGCTCGGGGGCGAACGTCATGTACTCCTCGCTGTAGAAGCGGGTGTTCTCAAGCACGACCGCCTCGCCGGGTGCGAGGTCGGCGACGGCGTCGCGTGCCCCCGTGGAGAACGTCGCGTCGCAGTAGGAGACGGGCGCATCGAGGAGCGCGTCGAGGCGGTCGGCATGGCGTTCGAGGCGCGCGAACTCGTCGCCGCCCGGTCGGCCCTGGTGGGCGAGCACGGCGACGCGCGCGTCCGCAGCCAGCAGTTCGGCGAGCGTGTCGACGTGCGCGCGCAGGCGGGCGTCGTCGGCCAGCCCGCCGGCGGCCGTCAGCGGGCTGTTGATGTCGACGCGCACCCCGATCGCGCGGTTGGCCGCCGCCAGGTCGTCGAGGGTCCGTATCGCCATGTATCGGAGCCACTGCGTGTGCCTGTAAATGCGTTTCCGTACGGACAGCCGCCCCGAACGCCAGTACTCGGGACCGAGTAAAGGTGCGTGCAGGCGGCTCGTTCACAACGACCGACATTCCGTACACAGCAGCCGGCCGTTGACGCGTCCGAGCGCCGCCGCGAGCCCGCCACAGCGCTCACAGACGCCCTGCTCGGAGTACGTGTTCGCCCCCGCCGTCGTGGGGTCGCCGTCACGTGATCCGGGAGGATCGCCCGGTGCGCCGCCGGACGCACCGACCGGTGTCCGATCGGGGCCGCCGAGTGGCGGCCTGGAACCGTGGCGCTGGTCGTTGGTCGCCGCCAGCGCCGCGATCGCTTGCGCCGACGCGACACCGATCGCCTCCGCGTCGGCGTCCACGACGAGCACGCACCCGTCTCCGGTGCGCGCCATGGCGTCGATGGCGTCCGCAACCGTCGCGTCCACCGACAGCGACACCGGCGTGTCCGCCATCACGTCGGCGACGGCCATCGAATCCAGTCCGTGGCCGTCGGCGACGGCGTCAACGACTGCGTCGGCGGTGAACACGCCCGCCAGGTCGCCCGCGCGTTGCACCACCGCAGCCGTGGCGTCGTGCTCGCGAAGCGCGGTGGCGGCGTCGGGCACCGCCGCGGACGCGCTGACAGTCACGCGCGATGCTGACAGTGCCTCTTCGAGGCGCACATCTTTCATGTGCTGGTATAGCAGACCACGGTAGTAAAAGCCATGCACGGACCGCGGTGGTGGACCCAGGGCCACCGCCATGACAGCGGTGGGCGTACAGCCCGCAAAACGCTGCATTCAACACGCCTCGCCGCCGTTCGCTGTGTCAATGACCATCCCGTCGTTCGCGATCGGCATCGCCGGAGGCACGGGTGCCGGCAAAACCACGGTCGCCCGCGAGATCACCGACAACGTGGGCGAGTCGGCGACGCTGATTCCGCTGGACAACTACTACGAGGACCTCTCGGACCGCCCCTTCGAGGAGCGCGCGAACGCCAACTACGACCACCCGTCGGCGTTCGAGTGGGAGCTGCTTCGCACACACATCGACGCCTTGCTGTCCGGGCAGTCGATCGAGATGCCCCAGTACGACTTCGAGAGACACGTCCGGAAGGCCGACCGGGTTGTTGTCGAACCCACGGACGTGATCGTGCTGGAGGGGATTCTGGCGCTCTCCGACGAGACGGTCAACGACATGCTTGATCTCCACATCTACGTGGAGACGGACGCCGACGTTCGCATCCTGCGCCGCATCGAGCGCGACGTCGTCGAGCGCGGCCGCGAACTGGAAGGCGTGATGGACCAGTATCTCTCGACGGTGAAGCCGATGCACGAGCAGTTCATCGAACCGACGAAACGACACGCCGACATCATCATCCCGGAGGGCGCAAACTCGGTCGCGGTGAACCTGCTCGAAGAGAAAGTGCAGGCCGAAACCTCCGAGATGGCGGCGTGGGCCGCCCGCGACGACACGGCCTTCGAAGACGCCACCTACAATCCACAGTAGCACCCCAGCGGCTGTGGCGGGGCCGGCCGGCCCGTGTGGCCCAGCGCGCGGCGACCGTTAGGCGTCGGGGTGGTAATCGAGGAAGTCGGCGTCCTGGAGCGCAGCACCCACGGTCTTGTGGAATCCGACTTTCGTCTCGAACTCGTCGGCGTCGATGTGCTCGAAGATGTCCGCCACCGACACGACCGTCTGGTGGTTGAGCCGAACCGGGTATTCGCCGTACTCCGCGACGAACTCGGCGGCGTCAAGTGGGAAGTCTTCGCCCTCCACGGTCATCTTCGAGAGCACCGCCAGCCCGTACTTACGGCCGCCCTCGCTGCCGTGCTCGCCGTCCGGGTCGTGGACCCAGTCCCGCCCCGAGGGGTCTTCCATCTCTGCCATACTCCCTTGGTCCGCCGCTGGCCTCAAAACGGTTTCTCAATCCGGCCGCTGGTCGCGGTCCCCCACCCCAAGTCTCAAGTGTTAGTCGGCGAAACCCCAGGCCGGATTGAACAGGACCGCTCGGTCGACAGTCCGTTCCCAGTAGCGGTCGGGGCGCGACTGTGCGGCCGGCTCGCCGGCCGTGGGCGGCACGCGATCCGACTCGGCCGGGGTCAAGCGAGTGGCTCGGGCTGGGACGGGCGAGGAGCACGTCGTGTTGGCGGTGGTGCCGTAACTGCCCGCGAAGGACGTCGAGAAGCGGTGAGGCTGGGATTCGAACCCAGGAGGCGTGACGCCACCGGTTTTCAAGACCGGCGCAATAGGCCGCTCTGCCACCTCACCGCACACGACGCGATTGAACGGGGGAAGGGTTGAAACTGTCGTTGTCCGGCGAGCCCGGGGTCGGCTCTCCCACCCACCCCGTATTTCGAGTGTTTTGCGGTGCGGACACCCCACCCACCCCCCCCCACCCCGATCTGCAAATGTTCGACTGTGTGCTCCGGGGGCCACCCCCCAACGGTGGCAGGGATCGGTGACACCGTGTCATCAGTTTGCACTGCCGCGGTCCGGATCCCGACGAAACACCCGAAACAGTCGAAACACGAGAACCAAAGTGTTATGAAACGGTGGGTAGAAACTCTCGGCAAGCGATGAAGACGCCGTTCCGGGACCGCGTCGAGCTGTTCGCCAACAAGGATGTCCTCAAGGACCACTACGAGCCCGAGGAGATCCGCGAACGCGACGAGGAGATCGACCAGTACGCCAACGCCCTCCAGGATGTCGTCGACGGCTGGGAGCCTGATAACGTCTTCGTCTACGGGAAAACCGGCGTCGGGAAAACCGCGGTCACGCGGTACATGATGGACGCCCTGGAGTACGAGGCCGACGACCGGGACGGCGTCGACAGCGTCACCAGCGTCGAAGTGAACTGCCACCACCATCCGTCGTCGTATCAGGCAGCGATCGCACTCGTGAACGAGCTGCGTGGGGATACCGACAGTGACCCACTCACAACCGGGCTGTCCACCTCCGACGTGCTGAACGCGCTGTTCGACGAGATCGAAGCCCGCGAGGGCACCGTGTTGATCGTGCTCGACGAGATCGACAACCTCGACGACGACGACATGCTGCTGTACCAGCTCCCGCGCGCGAAGACCAACGGCAACATCGAGGACTCACAGGTCGCCGTCGTCGGCATCTCCAACGATTACACGTTCCGCAACGACCTCTCGCCGAAAGTCCAGGACACGCTCTGTGAGCGGGAGATCAAGTTCCCGCCCTACGACGCCAACGAGTTGGTCACGATCCTCGACGACCGCGCCGAGCGTGCGCTCAGCAGCGGCGTGCTCACGGGCGGCGTGATCCCGCAGTGCGCGGCGCTTGCGGCCCGGGACCGGGGGAGTGCGCGCCAGGCCATCGACCTGCTCCGCGAGTCGGTGAACGTGGCCATCGAGGACGAACGCGAGACGGTCACCGAGGACGACGTCGAGACGGCAGTTCGGCGCGTGGAGCGGGGTCGCATCAAGGACTCGATCAAGGACCTGACCACCCACGGGCAGTACGTTCTGTTGGCGGTGACACAGACCGCGATCGCGGACGACACCCCGGTGCGCGCCAAGGAGCTGTACGAGGTGTACGCCGACATCGCCGCGGAGTACGCCTCCGACCCGCTCAGTCAGCGCAGCGTTCACGATCACCTCAACGACCTGTCGATGTTGGGGTTCCTGCGCCAGCACGACCGCAACTACGGCCGTGGTGGCGGCCAGTTCTTCGAGTACGAGTTGGACGTCGACGCCACGATGGTCCAGGAGGCCATCGCGGACGCCGACGACGCGACCGTGTAGACCCCGGGCTGTGCTCTGGAGAAACACTCGAAATCCGGGGTGGGGGTGTTCGCCCGCACCGTGTTACTTGCTGTCATCCTGCAGCAGTCCCCACACCCCACCCCCCGAATCAGCACGCCCAACATTCGAAATCCGGGGTGGGGGGGGCTACGTTCGGCGCAGCGCCGGCAGCCCGGACTCGTCAGCCGCCACCCGAAGCCCGAGTGATTCGATGATCGCGGTGGTGTGGGCGGGCACCAGCCGCCCCGACGCGTGGCGCGCCCGGATCGCGGCCACCAGTGTCTGCAGCGCTCTCGCGGACCCGATGCGTCGCCGCCCCGGGAGGAAGTCAACGTCGTAGCCGGCGTCGACGGCGCGCGCGTTCACGTTCTCGACGGCCGGCGCTTCCAGGGCGCGCTTGAAGTCGACGGGCTCGGTGAATCCCGCGAAGTACACGTCACCGCCGTCCGCCGGCCCGAGCACGACCTCGCTGCGGCGGAGCTTCATCGCCGCGCTGTCGATGTCCTTCCGGAGCAGCGTCGGCGCGTCCGGCTCGATCACGGCAACCGACTGCGCGCCGCCGTTCTCCAGGAGGTGTGTCACCGTGTTGCCGACCCGCGCCGACCGCGACGATCCGACTTGCACTTCCACGCGCGCGGCTTCATGCTGGTCGCCGTCCAGGGCGTCGTCGACGAGCGCGCGCACCTCCGATTCGGCGTCGCCGTCGGGCACCGCGTCGGGCAGCTGGTCGTCGGGGCGGTAGTTCACGAGCAACTCGCTGTTGCTATCCGCGACCGCGTGCAGGATGTCGGCCACCATCGCCTCGTAGAGGCGGGTGGCCTCATCGGACGAGAGCGGCGTTTCGTCGGGCAGCGTGGGCAACACCAGGCCATCGCGTGGCGGGTCAACCAGTACGGCGGCGACAGGCATAGTATGGCGTGGGTGCTGGCGTGGCTTGAACGACGCGGTCCGGGGTCGACCGGGGCGGCTAAGACGCGGGGCGACACAGCACGCAGTAATGGTGACCGCTGCGGGTGTGTTCGCGCGGGGAACAGTGCTTGTGATCAGCGCCGTGGTCGGCGGCGCACTGGTGGCCGCGGCGACGACCGTCTCGACATCGGTCGCGGCGCTGGTGGCGCTGGTGGTTGCCGCCGCCACCGTCACCGGCGTGGTCGGCGTGGGTGTGATGGGGACCACCACGACAACCCCGTACTGGTAGCTGGACGGGTGGCCTACCGCGACCGCCGGCCTTTCGTCTGGCGGTAGTCGGTGTCCTTGAACGACAGGAAGAAGTCGATCCACGCGTCGGTCTGTGCGTCCGACTGCTCGCGGGGATGGATCATCGGGACCAGTTCGAACCCGCGCCCGCGGACCGTGTCGCCGTGCAACTCGGTGACAGCCAGGCTGTCCGCCGGGGTGGTGGTGTACTCCTTGCCGAGCTCGGTGAGCGCGCGCTGGCCGACGGGCACCAGCACCTCGGGGTTGATCATCCGGATGTCGGCGTTGAGGTACGGCTCGCATCGCGTGCGTTCGTCGGCGGTGGCTTCCCGGTCGGGGTGGCGACACCGCGACAGCAGGGTCACGTACGCGTTCGCGAGCTCCGGCTCAGTGCTCGACGGGAGCGAGTGGTTCAGGCCGACGCTGCCGAGGATGTGCTGGAAGCGCTCGCCGGCGTCGTCGCCGACAAGCGGCACGCCCGCGGCCTCGCTTGCGGCGCTCGGTGACTCCGCGACGAACACGAAGTCAGCGCCCACGTCGCCGTAGCCGTGCACGACGCGCTCGCGCTGGTCACAGAGGCCGGCGCAGTTCCGGCAGTCTTCGTCCATCCCGTAGGGATTTCGGCGGGTCTCCTGTGCGGCGTCCATTCGTCCGGCAGTCGGTGCGCCGCCCGGAAAGCAACTTCGCTGGCGAACGCCCCGCGAGTACAGTGGCGCTCGGTCGGTGAGCACACGGCCGGTGTGAGCTCTGCCACAGTCGGCCAGCACAGGACTCGTGTGTCACGCCGGTGTTCCTTTGGATGACTGGGGTGAACACCGTCTATGGAGAACCCGCGTGCGATCGGTCTTCCTGCATTGGTCCTCGGCGTGCTGACCGTGGGGTCATCCGGCAGCGAGCTTCTCGGGGCGTCGGCCGCGTGGACAAGCCCCGTCGGGGTTGGCAACATCGCCGGTCTGATCGGCGGGCTCGCGTTGACACTGATCGGGGTCGCTGTGCTTCAACAGTGGGGCGAGTTCGCGATCGATTGAGCGAACACGCGCCAGCAGCGACTGGTAGGCGCGCGCTCACTCGTTGCGCGGACTGCTCGGGTGGTAGTCGGTGTCGTACTGGCCGGGGTGGCCGTCCAGCCGGTCGGGGTTGATGCGGCCGCCCAGCAGCATGAAATCCAGGATCGTGCAGTACAGCATCGCTTCGACGACCGGCACCGCACGCGGCGGCAGCGAGGGGTCGTGGCGGCCGGTCACGGTGACCGCCTTCTCCTCGCCGGTCTCCCAGTCGACGGTTGCCTGGGTTTTCGGGATCGACGTCGGCGCGTGCCAGGACGCCTCGCCGTAGATCGGTTCGCCGGTCGTGATGCCGCCCTGGAGGCCGCCGTGGTCGTTGCCCTCGGGGATCGGGTCGCCCTCGTCGGCGACGACGTGGTCCTCGTCGCCGTCGGCGACCGTCCAGTCCTCGTTGCGCTGCTTGCCCGCCACCGAGCGGGCGTCCCGCCCGAGGCCGAACTCCACGCTGGTCGTCGCGGGGATCGCGAACAGCGCCTGCCCGAGGCGCGCGGGCACGCTGTCGAAGCGCGGCGCACCCAGCCCTCGCGGGACACCCCTCGCCTCGAAGTAGATCGACCCGCCGATGGAGTCGCCGCGCTCCTGGTAGTCGTCGATCAACGCCCGCATCCGTTCAGCCGTCTCGGGGTCCGCACACCGCACCTCGTTGTCCTCGCTGTGTTCGCGGATGTCCTCGAAGGACACGTCCGGCGCTTCGATCTCCCCGATCTGGTTGACGTGGGCTTTCACCCGCACGTCGTGGTCAGACTGCGCCAGCACGGCCTTCGCCACTGCGCCCGCCGCCACCCAGTTGACGGTCTCGCGGGCGGACGACCGGCCGCCGCCGCCCCAGTTGCGCGTCCCGAACTTCGCGGAGTACGTGTAGTCGCCGTGGGACGGGCGGGGTGCGGTCACGAACGGTTCGTACTTGCCGGACTCGGCGTCCTTGTTCTCGATGGTCATCCCGATGGGCGTGCCGGTGGTGGCGCCGTCCTGGAGCCCGGACTGGATCGAAACCTCGTCGGGCTCCCCACGGGAGGTCGTGATCATCGACTGCCCGGGCTTCCGGCGGTCGAGTTCGTCCTGGATCATCCGTTCGTCGAGTGTCACGCCAGCCGGACACCCCGACACCACGACGCCCATCCCCGGACCGTGGCTCTCGCCGTAGGTCGTCACTTCGAACAGCCGCCCGAACCGGTTGCCGTTCATTGGCTGAACATACGCGCCGAGGGGCTTATGACTTGCAGTCACCGCCCCTCTAGCCCGCCCACCGCACCCGCCACGACTAAGTAACGCGCTGGCCTGCGCTGTGACGGATCACGATGGACCTCCGAACTGGGCTCTCCTACGGGGACGCCAACGACGCCCGGACGGACACGGACATCGAGATGTCGGCCGACGAGGGCGTCGCCGAGCGCGTCGACGAACAGCACACCGACGTTCGCGGGACCGGTGTGTCAGCCGTCCGCGTCCGCGCCGAGCCCCGCCAGCACCTCGAAGAAGTCGGGGAAGGAGACGTCGACGTGCTCGCTGCCCGCGATGGTGGTTTCGCCGTCGGCGACGAGCCCGGCGACGGCGAGCGCCATCACGAGCCGGTGGTCGCCGCGGCCGTCGAGGCTCGCACCCGAGAGTTCGGTGTCGCCGCCGCGAACGACGAGTTCGTCCGGTCGCTCCTCGACGCTCGCGCCCAGCTTCGACAGGGATTCGGCCATCGCCGCCACGCGGTCGGTCTCCTTGTACCGGACGTGCTCGGCGTCCGTGATGCGCGTCGTGCCGTCCGCGGCGGCACCCAACACCGCAATCGTCGGCAGGAGGTCCGGCGTGTCCGCGACGCCGACCTCGACGCCGGACAGCTCGGACCGCTGTACCGTTATCACACCCGACTCAGTGTCCCAGTCGATGTCGGCACCCATGCGTTCGAGCACGTCGACGATGGCGGCGTCGCCTTGCGCGCTCGGGTGCATCCCCTCCACCACGACCGCCGCTCCGTCCGCGGCGGCGAGCGCGCCCGCGGCCAGGAGGTACGACGCCGACGAGAAATCCCCGGGGACGGCGTACTCGCCGCCCGACGGGGCGTAGGCCTGCCCGCCCGGCACGCGGTAGCCGGCGGCCGTCTCGCCCGCGCTGACGCCGAACCCGTCCAGCACGTCCAGCGTGATGTCGACGTACGGCGCGGACTTCAGTTCGGTCGTCAGGTCGGTTTCGATGCCGGTCTCGGTCACGGCCCCCGCCATCAGCAGCGCGGTGACGAACTGCGAGGAGACGTCACCGGGCAGCGCCACGCTGCCGCCGGAAACCGGGCCGTCAACGACGAGCGGTGCCTGGCCGTTCCCGCGCGTCGAGCGCGCCGTCCCGCCGAGCCCCGAGAGCGCGTCCAGCAGCGGCCCGTGTGGGCGAGCGCGCAGCGACTTGTCGCCGGTCAGGACGGTTGTGCCGTCGGCGAGCGCGGCCGCCGCCGTCACGAGTCGCATCGTCGTCCCCGAGTTCGCGCAGTCGATGACGGCGTCCGGGACTGCGGGCCGGCTCCCGAACCCGGTCACGACCCAGTCGCCGTTCTCGCGTGTCGCCGCCCCGCCCAGCAGCCCAACGGCGCGCGCCGTCGCGCGGGTGTCCGCGCTCACCAGCGGGTCGCGGACGACCGTCTCCCCGTCCGCGTACCCCGCCGCGAGCAGCGCGCGGTGTGTGTAACTCTTTGATGGCGGCGCGCGCGCCCGCCCCCGTACCCGGGACGGCGAGACTGTCGCGTGCATACCGGCGAGGAGGGCGGCCCACGGCATGAGGATTCCGGCGCCGGCACCGCCGTCGCGGCAGAGGGCGGGCGGCGGTTCCGGAGGCGGTAGCGTTTAGGCGTCGCCCCGAACAGTTCCGGGCATGGACCCCGACTTCTCGCAACTCGACGAGTTCCTTGAGGACAGCGGCGTCGACGGCTACGCCTTCCACGACGACGACAGCAACTCCGACCTCTACTACCTCGCGGGCTTCGACGCACCGGACCCCTTCTTCGCCGTGTACACGCCCGCGCAGACCGGCGTGCTCGTCTCCCCGCTGGAGTACGGTCGCGCGAGCAAGGCGGCCCGCGCGGATGTCGTCGCCCGCCACTCGGACTACGACCTCCAGGCGAAACGGGAGGAGTACGGCCCGCGGGCGGCCAAAGAGCGCGTACTCGCCGAGTTCGTCGCGGACCTCGGTTGTGAGTCGCTGGCGGTCGGCGAGCGCTTCCCGGTGGGCACCGCGGACGCGCTCCGCGACCACGAGATCACCGTGGAACCGGACGAAGACAACGTCGTCGAGGACATCCGCGCGACGAAAACCGAGGCGGAAATCGAGCACGTCCGCGAGGCACAGCGCGCGAACGAGGCGGCGATGGCGCGCGCCGAGGAACTCATCCGGGGTGCCGACCGCGAGGACGGCGTCCTCGTGCGTGACGACGGCCAGCCCCTGACCAGCGAGTACGTCCGCCAGGAGATCGAGATCGAGCTGCTGCGCCACGGCTGTGCGCTCGACGACACCATCGTGGCTGGCGGCGCGCAGGCCGCCGACGCCCACGAGCGCGGCAGCGGCCCGCTGCCCGCCGACGACCCTGTCGTCGTCGACATCTTCCCGCGGAGCAAGGACTCGAAGTACCACAGCGACATGACGCGGACGTTCGCCAACGGCGACCCGAGCGACGCCCACCGGGAGCGCTACGCGGTCACCCGGGCGGCCTTCGAGGCTGCGCTGGACGCCATCGAACCGGGCGTCACCGGCGAGGCGGTCAATCAGGCGGTCATCGACGTCTTCGACGACCACGGCTACCCGAACGTCTTCGCTGACCCCGACACCGAGTCCGGGTTCATCCACTCCACGGGCCACGGCGTCGGTCTCGACGTCCACGAGATGCCCGCCGTCTCTCAGGGCGGCGACGAACTCCACGCGGGCAACGTCATCACCATCGAGCCCGGCCTCTACGAGCCCGGCGAGGGCGGCGTCCGCATCGAGGACATCGTCGTCGTCACCGAGGACGGCTACGAGAACCTCACCGACTACGAGATCGCGCTGACCGACTGACACGGCCCCCGGTGGTCACTGCGTTGCCGGCGTGATGACGATATCGCCGTCGTCGACGCTGACGGTGCCGCCGGTCTGCCTGACGATCCAGTAGACCACCCAGAGCCCGACCCCGGAGCTGTGCTTCAGGGGCGTTTCGGCTTGCCCGGACAGCACGCGCTGCTCCGCCTCCGGGATCCCAGGGCCGTTGTCGTGGACGCGAACGGCCAGGGGGTTGCCGGTCACCGACACCTCGACGCGCGGGGCGTCGGTCGGTGCGTGCTCGGCGGCGTTCGACAGCAGCTCACGGATCCCGAGTCGCAGCCGTTCGTCGACCGCCGCGTCCGCCTCGACGGTCACGACGACGGCGGTCTCGGCGTGGGCGTCCCGAACCGCCGTCGCCTCCGTGCGCACGATGTCGGCCACCGACTCCGTGCCGGCGTCGCCGCGTGCGAGCGCATCGGCGAGCGCGCGCGACTTCTCGCTGGTCTCCAGCAACCCCGTCGCTGCGTCCTGGATCGCGGCGAGATCCGGTTCGTGAGTCGCCTGCCCCGCGGCGTCGTCCTCGTCGCCCAGCCTGGACTCGATGCGGTCGGCGCGCCCCAACACCACGTTCAGGGCGTTTCGCGTGTCGTGGCGGAGCACGCGCCGGAGCACGCGCAGCCGCTGGCTGTGGTCGCGGCGGTCGGTCACGTCGCGACACACCCAGACGTAGCCGTCAGCGACCGCGGTCATCGTGAGTTCCTGTGGGTACGTCGTGCCGTCCGCACCGCAGGCCGTCACGATCCCCTGCCACTGCTGTTGGTCGCCGTCGTCGAGGGCCACGAGTGCGTCCGCGATCGGTCCGTGGCTCTCGGACGGGTACAGCGACTGCCAGGACTGTCCGCGGACGCGCTCCGCGTCCGTGCCGCCGGTGAACGACGCGTTGGCGTACTGGACGGTTTGCTCGGCGTCGTCGATCATTGCGATGCCGTCCATCGCGGAGTCAAGCGCCGCCATCAGTCGCGCCCGAGAGCGCCCCCGCCACCGGTCTCGCTCCGCGTACGTTCCCGCGACCGCGCCGCCGAGCGCGCCGAAGCTCGCGTGCTGGATCACCACGTGCTGGACCGTGATCGCGCCGTACGCGCCGGCCAACACCGCCCACAGGTCCAGCGCGAGCACGAGGCCGGCGCCGCCGACCGCCCACACGGCCACCGCGTCGCCACGCGGCACCGACGACGCGAGCAGCCAGAACCACAGCCCGTACCCGAACACCCCAACTGTCGGGATGATCATTGCGGCGACGCGTACCGGGTGCTCGTAGTCGTCGTATAACAGGAAGTGCGCCACGCTGGCTGCGGCGAGCACCGCGCCGAGCGCGGCGACCGCCCACTGTCGTTGGCGTGGCGGCGCGTCGATCCGCGGCATGTCGCCCAACACACCGAAACCGAACACCCCAACGGTGAAAAAAATCCCGCACCCGGCCGGATCGGGTGCGAACGCCTTTTAGCAGCCGGGGCGCTACACTCGCGTCAATGGAGGTACTCGTTGTCGGGGCCGGCGCGGTCGGACGCTGGGTGGCTGAGGCGGTCGCCGCGCCAGTGGCGTTCGCCGATACCGACCCACAGCGCGCCGTGGCCGCCGCCGACGCCACCGAGAACGCGCGCGCCGTCGCCGTGGACACGGCGGCGTCGTTCGCGGTCGTCGCGGTGGCGGTCCCGATGCGCGCTGCGGGCGCCGCGATCGACGCTCACGCCGCCGCCGCCGAGCGCGCCATCGTGGATTTCACGGGTGTGATGGGCGAGCCGCTGGCGGCGATGGCCGCGGCGGGGCCGCCCGGCGTCGAGCGCGCGAGCTTTCACCCGCTGTTCGCGCCGGCGCACGCGCCGGGCCGCATCGCGGTGACCGACGGCGACGGCGGGCCGGCGGTCGACCGGCTTCGGGGCTGGCTCGCCGACGCCGGCAACGAGCTGGTTGAGGTTCCGGCCGCCGTCCACGACGACGCCATGGAGACCATCCAGGGGCGGACCCACGCCGCGATCCTGGCGTTCGCGCTGGCGGCCGACGACGTGCCGGACGCGCTCGCGACCCCGGTCTACGAGGAGCTATCGCGGCTCGCCGACCGGGTCACCGGTGGCACGCCGGGCGTGTACGCCGACATTCAATCGGCGTTCGGGGGGGGCCAGGAGGTCGCCGCTGCCGCCGACCGCATCGCGGCTGCGGCGGCCGGCGACGGTGACGCGTTCGCGGAGGTGTACGAGGATGCCAGTTGATCGCGGGGCGGTCCGGGACGCCGCGAAATACCTCCGTGGCGTTCGCCCCCTCGACCCGGCGGCGCTGCGCGAGTACGTCCCCGGGCAGCCTCACGAAGCCGTCGTGCGCCAGGTGCTCCGGGAGCAGGCCGCCGACCTGGGGATCATCGAGCGTGCCGACGGAACGTTCGTGGTGCCACCCGAGGAGCCAGTGGGGCCGCCGTTCAACGGCGTGACTGCGCTCCCGGAGCGCTACGAGCGCGTGATCGAGGCGGAGCTCACCGCGGCGTACGGCCCGGACTGGCACCGCGGGGACACCGGGGACAGCCTCCGAGAGACGATCCGCCGGTTCAAAGACGACTACTACCGCCGGAACCCCGTCGAGTACGACCGCGAGGTCGCGTTGGGGTACGCGGTCTACCATCTGGCGGGCTACTACGCGGCCGTCCAGTACGTGCTCGCGGGGCTTGCCCGTGATGGGCTGCTCGGCCACGACCTCCGTGTGCTGGACCTCGGCGCGGGGGTCGGCGGGCCGGCGGTGGGGCTGTTCGACTTCCTGCCCGACGAGGCGCTGGTGGAGTACCACGCCGTCGAGCCGAGCGCCGCCGCCGACGTGCTCGACGCACTGCTGGCCGAAACCCCGCACAACGTCCACACGACGATCCACCGGGAGACCGCCGAGTCCTTCCAGCCGGCCGGCGAGTACGACCTCGTGTTGGCGTGCTCGGTGCTCTCGGAGCTCGACGACGCGGCGTCGGTCCTCCGGAAATACGCCGACGCGATGGCCGCCGACGGGACGGCTCTCGCGCTCGCGCCCGCGGACAAACACACGAGCACGCACCTCCGAGCGGTGGAGCGCGCCGTCGAGGACGACCCGTTTACCGTGTACGGGCCGACGCCGCGGCTCTGGCCGGATCGCCGGCCGACCGACAGCGGGTGGTCGTTCGACGAGCGGCCCGCGGTCGAGGTGCCCGCCGTGCAGTCGCGGCTCGCGGACGCCAGCCAGGACCCCGGGGAGTTCCGCCACACCGACGTGCGGTTCTCGTACTCGCTGTTGCGCCGCGACGACCGCCGCCGGCACGCCGTCG
Source organism: Halobacterium sp. BOL4-2 (assembly GCF_016917835.2). Taxonomy (GTDB): domain Archaea; phylum Halobacteriota; class Halobacteria; order Halobacteriales; family Halobacteriaceae; genus Halobacterium; species Halobacterium salinarum. Next base: position 898,724 of record NZ_CP070332.2, read on the forward strand.
AGCTGTCCGGCGACCGCCTGCTCGCGCTGGGTGACGCCGACGACCGGGTGACCGACCGCGCCGACCTGCTCGTGGCCAAGCTCTCCCGGAACCTCGCCGGCGCGGACGCCAACCCCGTCTTCAGGGTGAGCGACGGCAGCCAGACGACGGACTGCTATGCCGTGCTGGTTCGACCGACGAGCCTGAACGGCGGCATCGAGGCCGCCGACTACGGCGACCTGGTGTCCATCGAGGACGCCCTCGTGCTCTGGAACGACGACGAGGACGCGTACAACCTGGTCGTCGACGAGGAGACGGTTGTCGACGCCGTCTGACGCCGGACAGCGGTGGTGACTGCGACAGACCTTTTTACGGGCCGTCGGGATTACCAGTCATGACACTCGACGGGCTCGACGACCTCGACCGAACGATCCTACACGCACTCCAGCGGGACGCCAGAAGCACGTCCTCCCAGGACATCGCCGACGAAGCCGACGTATCGGCGAGCACCGTCCGCAACCGCATCGGACGCCTCGAAGAACGCGGGATTCTGACCGGCTACCACGCCGACGTGGACTACGAACAGGCGGGCTATCAGTTGTACACGCTCATCGTGTGTACGGCACCGGTGCCACAGCGTGAGGAGCTGGCGGCGGCGGCCGTCGACGTGCCCGGCGTGGTGCGCGTCGAAGAGGTGATGACCGGGACGGAGAACATCCACGTGTTCGCCGTCGGGGCCGACAGTGACGACCTCAGCCGGATCGGCCGCGATCTCGACGAGTTGGGCCTGGAGGTCGCCGATGAGGACCTCATCCGGAGCGTACACGCGGGACCGTTCGATGGGTTCTCGACACCGTCTGCAAACGATACTGAATAATATACCCTATCTTTGGGACGGAATAGCAGATAATGCGGTTATTTTATATAGTTTTGTCCCCACCGATGGGATAGGCGGCGAACCCGGACCGACGCCGCACACCACCCATGCCCGACACCACAACCACGGCCGACACGCCGACACACGCACCGACGGCCGTCATCGGTGGCGGCCACACCGGCCACGAGGTCGCCACACGACTGCTCGCGTACGACTCCCCCGTCACACACATCACGACCAGCCCACCACCGGCCGACACACCGGACTCACTCACCGTCCACGTCGTTCCCGCCCTGGACGGCACCGCCCTCCGCGCCGTTCCTGGTGACCGGCCACACACGGTCGTCGTCATGTGCGTTGACGACGCCAACTCCCTGCTGGTCGCGCAACTCGCCCGCAGCCGGCTCGATCCCACCCACCTCATCGTCCACATCACCACGCCGTCACGAGCCCCCGCGTTCGAACGTCTCGACGCCGACATCATCACCACCCCGCACGCGCTCGCGGCCGCCACCGTCGACTCACACCCGGCCCCGCGAGCCAGCACCCACCACAGCAATGAAAACGCTTGAGCGAGACCTCGGCCTCGGCGCGGTGTTCGCGATCAGCGTCGGCGCAATGATCGGCAGCGGCATCTTCATCCTGCCGGCGCTCGCGCTCAAAATGGCCGGCCCGGCGGTCATCGTAGCGTACCTGCTGGCCGGCCTGCTCGTCGTCCCGGCCGCCCTCTCGAAATCCGAGATGGCGACCGCGATGCCGGAAGCCGGCGGCACCTACATCTACATCGAGCGCGGCATGGGGCCGCTTCTGGGCACCGTCGCCGGCGTCGGCACGTGGTTCTCGCTGTCGTTCAAAAGCGCGCTCGCACTCGTCGGCGGCGTCCCCTACCTCGTGTTGCTGTTCGACCTCCCCGTCCAACCCGTGGCGCTCGGGCTCGCGGCACTCCTCATCGTCGTGAACCTGCTCGGCGCGAAACAGACCGGTCGGCTCCAAACCGTCATCGTCTCGCTCATGCTCGCCGCGCTGGGGTGGTTCGTCGCCGGCAGCGCCGGCCAGGTCCAGCAGGCGAACTTCCAGGGCTTTTTGACCGGCGGCTGGGAGGGGCTGCTGGCCGCCACCGGACTCGTGTTCGTCTCCTACGCGGGCGTCACGAAGGTCGCCAGCGTCGCCGAGGAAGTCGAAAACCCCGACCGGAACCTCCCGCTCGGCATCCTCGGCTCGCTTGCGTTCACCACGCTGCTGTACGTCGGCATCGTCGCCGTGATGGTCGGCGTCACGGACTCCGGTGCCGTCGCCGGCTCGGCCACCCCGGTCGCCGTGGCCGCCGACGCCACCCTCGGCACCGCCGGCGTCTACGCCGTCATCGCCGCCGCGGTGCTCGCGCTCGTCTCCACCGCCAACGCCGGCATCCTCTCCTCGTCGCGGTACCCGTTCGCGATGAGCCGCGACCAGCTCGCGCCACCGACGTTCGCCGAGATCCACGACCGCTTTGGCACACCGACGACGGCCATCACGCTCACTGGCGCGGTCGTCCTCGCGCTCATCGCGTTCGTCCCCATCCTCGACATCGCGAAGCTCGCCAGCGCCTTCCAGATCCTCGTGTTCGTGCTCGTGAACCTCGCGCTGGTCGCGTTCCGCACCGGCACCACCGACTACGACCCCGACTTCGAGTCGCCGCTGTACCCCTGGATGCAGGGCTTCGGCGTGCTCAGTGGGCTGGCGTTGCTCACGCAGATGGGGTGGGTCCCGATCGCCGGCGCGGCCGTCATCACGCTCGGCAGCGTCGTCTGGTACCGCGTCTACGCCCGGCCCCGCGTCCGCCGCGAGGGCGCTGCGACGGACGTGGTGCGACGGCGGCTGGGCCGCGATGTGCTGACCGAGACCGAAGCCCTCGTCGACGCCACCGGGGCCGAGGCGGGTGGCCCAGAGGTACTGGTCGCGCTCACCCGTGAGGCCAGCGCCGACCGCGAGCGCGCGCTGCTCTCGCTGGCTGCTGACCGCGCCCGAAACGAGGACGGGCAGGTCGTCGTCGTCCGGTTCGACGAGGTGCCCGATCAAGCACCCCTCGACCACGCCGCCGACGTGCAGTCGCCGGCCGACGTGCGCTTCGAGGAGCGCACCGAAGGGCTCTCCACGGAGTTCGACGTCGACATCACGTACGGCGAAGTCGTCAGCCACGACACCAAACGCGCCATCCTGAACGTCGCCGAGCAGCGCAGCGTCGACACGGTTGTCGCCGAGCACGAGCGACTGCGGCTGCGCTCGCGGCTGCTCGGCGACCCCATCGACTGGGTGGTGCGACACGCCCCCTGTGACGTGTTGCTCGTCGAGAACCGGGGCTACGACGCCCCACAGAACGTCGTGCTCGAGGGCGACGGCGGCCCCTACGATCCCGCGACCGTCGCCGTCGCCGACGCAGTCGCCGGCGCAGCCGGCGGCACCGTGACCCTCCAGTTCCCGCTGTCCGCGGACCACCCGGACAAACGCCAGGAGACCGTCCACGCCTACCAGGACGAGCTCGCCGGCCTGCTGTCGGCACCGGTCAGAACCGCCGACCTCCGGGCGGACGGCGGCGACCAGACCGCCCCCGACCTGGTCGTCCGGACGGGCGCTCACCGCCGCGTCCGAGGTGGCCGCGGCAGCCACACCCAGACCGCCGCCGACTGCACCGAACTCACGGTCTACCCCCACGAGTCCCGCCAGCCAGGTCTGCTGCGGCGGCTCGCCGAACGACTCGTGTTCTGACCCACCGGGCCGCCCCGCAGCCACTGCCCGCCGCTTCCCGAAACGCTCTTTCGCCGTCGCGCCGACGGCTACACGATGGACGCCGACGAGCCCGAGATTCTCGTGACGAACGACGATGGTATCGACGCACCGGGCATCCGCGCCCTCGCCGACGGCCTCGACGCGGTTGGCAATGTCACCGTCGTCGCGCCCGCGGACAACCAGAGCGCGACGGGGCGCGCGATGTCCCAGGAGGTCGCCGTCCACGACCACGACCTCGGATACGCCGTTGAGGGGACGCCCGCGGACTGCGTGGTCGCCGGGCTGGAGGCGCTCGGCCCCTACCCCGACCTCGTGGTGTCGGGCGTGAACGAGGGGGGGAACCTCGGGATGTACGTCCTCGGGCGCTCGGGCACCGTCAGTGCGGCCGTCGAAGCGGCGTTCTTCGGCGTGCCCGCGATCGCAGTCTCGATGTACATGCGCGAGGAGCAGTTCGGCGAGCCGACCGCAGTCGCCGACTACGAGCACGCCGTCGACGCCACCACACACCTCGCACACGACGCCGTCACCGACGGCATCTTCGACACCGCTGACTACCTGAACGTCAACGCCCCCCACCCGGACGCCGACGCCACCGGCGAGATGGTGGTCACCCGTCCCTCCCACGCCTACGACATGACCGCCGCCCAGACCGGCGACACGGTCACGCTGTACGACCGCCTCTGGGAGGCGATGGCCGCCGGCGACATCCACGACCCCGAGGGAACCGACCGCCGCGCCGTCCTCGACGGCCACGTCTCCGTCTCGCCGCTGACCGCCCCGCACTCGACGGAACACCACGACGCACTCGACGGGATCGCCACGGAGTTCTGAGGCGCGTCAGTCGATCCGGCAGTCCCGCAGCATCGCCGCCGCGTCGACGCGGTCGGCGGTGTTCGTGGGTGCCCCATCGAACCAGCCGGCCCGCTGGACTTCGCCGCTGTGCGCTCCGAGGTCGTCGCCGAACTCGGTCGCGGAGCGCGGCGACAGCGCTGTCCATGGCTGGCGTACGACTGGTTGGTGGCAAAAACCTGCCGCCACCGTCGGGCCAGCGCACCCCCAGCGGGGTGGTCGGGCTACCGCGTCTCCCGCTGCTCGATTTTGTTTAACTCGATGAGCAGCCGGAAGACCGCCTTCACGAGGTTGTCGTCGACGCCGAACGCCGCGGCGTTCTCGCCGGCGCGCTCCATCACTGCGTCCTCCTGGGACTCGTCGGTCGTCGACAGCCCCTGCTCGGCTTTCACGTCGGCGATGGTCTCGGCGACGTACGTGCGTCGCGCGATCAGATCCACGATCTCGCGGTCGATGCTCTCGATCTCCGCGCGGAGTTCGTCCAATGTCATGTCGTCCGGGCCCCGGCCAGTTGCGTCGTCGTCTCCCTGACCGTCCCGGGGTTCTCGTGCCATCGTGTGCTCACCTCCTCGATGCCGTCCTCGTCGCCGACCGCGACGTAGCTGGGGCCGGTGCCGGACAGCGAAACACCGGCGGCGTGTGGGAGCGCCGTGACCGCGGGCGCGGTCGGGAAGTCGAGGGCGGCACAGAACGCCAGGCCGTTGACCGTCATCGCGGTGCCGTAGTCGCCGGCCGCCGCGAGCGCCGCGACGTGCTCGGCAAGTTCCGAAACGCGCTCGCACCGCGCCACGTCGGCGTCCGCGGAGTACGCGCGCTCGGGGGGCGTCCAGACGGCGGCGTGCCACTCGACCGCGTCGCGGAACAGGAGGTCGTCCTCGCGGTTGTCGGTCATCGTCACCCCGCCGAGCATGCTCGCGGTCGCGTCGTCGAACGCGCCGGTCACCGTCACGCCCGCGTCTCGGGCGGCCTGCACGCCGAGCCGGGCCGCGTCCACGCGGTCGACCTCGTCGGCGACGCCCAGCGCGTCCAGCGTCGCCAGCACGGTGGCGTTGGCCGCTGCACTGGAGCTTTTCAATCCGGCGGCCAGTGGCACCTCGCTTTCGGTGCGGACGTGGCCACCCTGCCCGTCACCGTAGCGGTCGATCACGCGCGAGACGCAGCGCTCGACGAGCGCGGTGTCGGCCTCGGGGTGGCCTGCGATCTCCCCGCTGACGCCGCTTTCGGACGGCGTCACCGAAACGGACGCTTCGGTGTCGATATCCAGCGCGAACGCCGCCCCGACGCCGGTCGCCAGGGCGTTCAGAACCGTGCCGGCGGCCGGTGCGACCGCGCGCCCGTCCATGCCCACGCCTGGGGGCCGCCGTACTTGGTGTTGGCGCTCCGCGCAAACCGCGGGCTTTTCGGTGGGTCGGCGGCTACACGAACACGAATGAGCGCCCGCAACGACATTGCGCCGAGCACGCTCGGCGTTGAACTGGCCGAAGAGGGCGTCTACGTCGAATACACTGACGGGCGGGAAGCCTTCTACAACGGCGTCCCGGAACCCATCGAGGGCACGCTGCACACCAATCCGGGGAAGGACGTCCACGTGCTGGTCACCGACCCCACCGAAACCGAGGGCGTGCTGGTGTACGTCAACGACCTGAAGACCCACGACGAGATCCTGGAGTCAACCGGCGTCGGCCGCCTGCTGCTCGACCCCGGCGAACGCGAGGAGCTGTTCCCGGGGGTCACCGTGCAGGCCGACGGCTACGCGATCGACATCGACGCCGACCCCGAGACCGCTCGGGGCCGCGTGTTCGTGTTCGCGGAGGACGAACTCTCCGAGTACGCCTACGAGATCGTCGGCCCGGCGTGACTACCGCAGGTACGGTGGGTCCTCGGCGGTGCAGTTGGCTTCGTGTTGCTGAGCGTCGGCATCGATGTCGAACACCAACCCACACTCCTCACAGCGGTACCACGTCGCCTCGTCGCGGGTTGTCTCTTCGACCATACGTCGCGTCTCGTCGCGAGCGCTAAAAACCGTTTTCCCGGTCGAGCAGCCGGTTGTAGACGCTGCCCGGGTCGTTCGGCGCGGCGGGCCGGTCCCACGAATCCAGGAGGCGGCCGTCCCGGACAACCGTCAGCGTCGCGTAGTCGTCCGCGAACGCGTCGAGGTGATGGGTGGACGCAACGACCGTGTGCTCGGCGCTGTATCGCGTGACCGTGTCCACCAGCCGCCGCCGCGTCGCCGGGTCCAGGTCGGCCAGCGGCTCGTCCAACAACAGGGCGTCGGGCCGCTTCAACAGCGCGAGCGCGAGATCCAGTTTCTTCTGGAACCCCCCGGAGAGTGCGCCCGCAGTCCGCCCGGCCACCGGATCGAGGCGCAGCTGATCGACCAGCGACGCCCGCCACTCGTCGGTCGCCCCCGCGAGCGCGCCGAACACGTCGAGGTTCTCCGCGACCGTGAGGTCCACGTAGACGTTCGGCGTCTGGAACGCGACGCCCAGCGACTCGGGCACGGTGACGCTGCCGCTATCGTGACGTGTGAGCCCCGCAAGCACGCGCAGGAGGGTCGTCTTCCCCGAGCCGTTCGGGCCGGCCAAGCAGTGCAACCCCTCGTCCCAGGCGACTGAGACCGCCGCCAGTGCAGTCGTTTCGCCGTACGTCTTCGTGAGGTCCGTGGCTGTGATCACGGTCAGGCCCTCCGTTCGTACAGTTCGATTGCGCCCCCGGCCACCAACGCCGCCACGCCGACCGCGGCGACCAGGCCACCCAGCCAGTCGGCGTACGCGCTGATGGGTTGCCCGCGGAGCACGAGGCCGCGGATCGTGACCACCGCGTAATGCGTCGGCACCTGTCGAACCACCCACCGGCGGGCGGGCGAGAAGAACCCCACGGGGTACACCACCCCGGAGAACCCGAGCACGAACAGCAACACCAGCAGGTTGAGGATGCGCCCCCAAACGCCGAACCCGGCGAGCAACTGGATGGCAACCGCCACCAGCCCCAACAACAGGAACGTCACCACGACGACGGCCAGCGTCGCCACTCCCAACACGGACACCGAACCGCCGATCACGGTGGTGACGGCGTCGAACACGACCAGGGGCACGACCAGCAGCGCCGCGAAAAACAGGAGCTTGCTCGCGACGACCGCGTACAGGCTGGTCTCCACACGCAGCCGATCCAGCACGGCCGCCTCCGCCTCGAACGTCTGTGGGAGGTAGCCCAACGCCACGATGGCGGTCAACGACACCACGAACGACGGCACGAGGTACGTCGACAACGAGTACTGGGTGCCGACGAACTCCCGGGACACGGTCACGTCGCGGGGAATTGCGGTGCCCAGTCCGGACTGCAGCAGGCGCACGATGGCCCGCGACGGCTCGTGGTACGGCACGACGCTGCCGTCGATGTAGACCGTGAACGCGGCCGCGCCGCGCGCCGAGTCGGCGAGCGCGGGCGGCACGGAGACGACGGCGTACACCTGCTCGCGGCCGAGCGCGGTCAGTGCGTCTGCCCGAGACTGGTAGATCACGGGATCACTGAACACCGTGACAGCCGCCCGCGCGACGCGCAGATCGTCCCCGGTGACGGCCGCCGTCCGTGGCGCGACTGCGATCGGCGCGTCGGTCGGTAGCACGTGCTGAAAGCCGCCAGTGACGTACGCGAACACCGCCGGCAGCACGACGAAAACAGCCGCGAGCGCGAGCAGCTTGTGTCGTCCCCACCGGAGTTCCTTCCCGAGCAGGGACGGGACGTCCATCTATGGGCGCGCCACTGACGCGGCGGACGAGTTGTCGAGCGTTGTCGTGTTGTCCACCGTTTCGTTCGTCCCGAACGCCGCCTCGATCCGCGACTCGATGGTGTCCGCGGATTCGGCGTACGTGACGATGACCGTGTTTCCGTCCTGTTCGATCGAGCCCGCCTCGAACGACGGCCGCAGCTCTTCGGGGCTCACGCTGGCGTACAGCGACCGCGTCCCGTCGATGAGATCGTAGGCCCGCTCCGCGCTGCCCTCGGAGTCGGCGATGACGTGCTCCGTGGACGTGATGTCACCGTCGTCGGTGCCGAACGACACCGCGGTGTACTCGATGCCGCTCACCGCCGAGAGGTTGACCGGCGCGTTCTCGGCGACGCGCTCGTATCCAAGCAAGCTGTCGGAGCCGTTGGGTGCGGACAGCGCGTACTGTACGTAGCTGCCGCCGTTGACGCCCTCGAAGGCGCTTCTGAGGTCGCCCTCCAGGTGGTCGGCGTCGCCGCTGCGCACGTCGAGCATGCTCTCGACGCTGTCGCGGTCACCGACCACGAACTCGCCGTCACCGAGCGCGGCCAACACGTTGTCGAACCCGCCCAGCGAGTCGTCGCTGTACACCGTGACGTTCCCGTACGTTCCCTCGTTGAGCGTCGTGTCCGTCGACGACTCGATGGCGTTGACCATCCCGGATTCGTCGTACGTCGTCGACAGCACCGCCGCCCCGCTGCTGGTGCCGGGCTGCGTGGTCGCAGTCGACGCCGTGAACATCGTCATGTTCTGGATCTTTCGCGGGTTGATATCGGTGGCGTCCTCGAGGTCGTCGAGCATCGACGACACGTCACTCGGGGCACTCGGGCCGAGGTCGACCTCGGCCAGCGTCGTGTTCGTCACCGATCGGAGATCCGTGTCAGTTCGCATGCCAGCGACATCGACGTACGCGACGTACTCAGCGGACGCCGGGACGCTGTCGAGTTTCGCGTTCGTTGTGGTGGCATCGGCGCTCGATCCACCGGGCATACCGGTACACCCAGCGGCAACCAGCAGCACTGCGAGCCCGACGGCTAACAGTGCAGTTCGTGGGACGTGGAGGTCGCGTACCATGGTCGTGCGTACTCCCAGGCCACTTGAATAGTTTGTGACCTGTGTTTGGTGTGACTCCCGTTCCCGCGGTGTGATGGCTCCCGCTACCAGAACGCCTTGGTGCGCGCGTACTCGCGCTCGCGCTCAAGGATGTCCCGGTAGAACTCCGCCTCCGTCTCCCGGTGGCGGTTGATGACGCGGGCGGCGTTCCGGGGGCCGACGCCGCGCGCCGACAACGCGATCACGGCCCGCTTCCCGTGGCTCTGCACGATGCTGGCGTTCCGGTACGCGCGCTGTGTCCGGTCGTCCTGCTCGTCGTCCTTGTCGTCGGCACGCACCGCCGTTATCACCTCATCCGCCCACGGCGACAGCGCCGCGATCCGCGTTGACCCACACCGGGGGCACTCCGGCTGGTCGGTGACCCGACGGACCATCGTCTCGTGGCTCCAATCGGCGCAGTGCACGCAGAACAGCTTCACGCGGTCGTCCTGGATGCGGTCTTTGATCGTCTGCACGACGCTGGCGTCGGCGTGCTCCGGCGTGAGCAACTCCGTTCCCGCCGACCGGCCGCCGGCCCCCACGGCCGTGCGCTTGCCCACGATCTCGACGCCGAGCTCGCCGGACTGCACGCGCGCGAGCACGTCGCTGGCGCGCGCCACGTCCAGCGTGGTGTGGAACACCTCCCGGATCGCCTCCTCGTAGACGGGCGTATCTTCAAGCGCCCCCAGCAGCCGGGACAACCCCACGCCGTCCCGCCCCTTCCAGCGCTTGAGCGCGCCGAACTTCGCGGCGACCTGTGCGAGCGTGAACTTCAGCGTCTCTGACTGTTTCAGGCTGAGTTCGAGCAACCCGGCCACGTGATCGGGGTCGGTGTCGCGCAACACCGCCACGACGTCCGTGGCGCTCACCCGGCTCGGGACCTCCAACTCGATGCGGTACGGGCCCGCGTCCAGCCCCACCGACGACCCCGTCTGCTGACCGAGCAGCGCCGACACCAGCCGCCCCAACGTCTCGTTGACCTCGTGCCCGAAGCACGCGTTCACCACCACCGTCGAGCCGGCCTGCTCGACGACGATCCGCTCGGCGCTCGGCACGGGCGCGTCCTGCTCGGTCACGTGGCGGGCCATCCGGTCGAGCGCGCTGCCGGCGGTCCGGTGGGTGGTCGGATACCTCGCCGCCACGTCTCTCGCCACCGCATCCTTGGGCGTCCCGGTGCCGAGCTGCCGGCCGCCCGTCGCCCGCATCCCACCGACTGCCTGCGCGACCGCGTACGGCACCGGGATCTCTTGGCCCGTCCAGGACGGCACCTCGCCCGCTGGGTCCTCGATGGGCGAGACCTCCACCTGCTGGTCGTCCTCGTCGATGTTCGTGATGCGCCACATCTCGCCGCGCTGCACGAACGTCGCGCCCGGCTCCGCGAAGTTCACCACGAACCGCTCGTCGAGCGTGCCGACCTGCCGGCCGCCGGCCATGTCGTACACCTCGTAGGTCTCCTCGTCGGGGATCATCGAGAGGTTCGCGTAGTAGTACTGCCACGTCCCCCCGGACGTCGAGATGGTGTCGTCGTCCTCATCGACGTACACCACGCGGTTCCGGTGGAGCTCCATCGCCACCGCCCGGAACGTCTCCTCGGTGAGCTCCTTGAACGGATACGCGCGCGTGATGATGTTGTACGCGTGCCAGGCTTCGGTCTCCCCGACGTCCATCACGACGCCGACGATCTGGTTCGCAACAGTGTCGAGGCTGCCGTGATGAACCTGGGTGTCCTCGACGGCGCCCTCGTTGGCCCGGTCTGCGACCGCCAGCGCCTCCAGGGTGTCGTCGGTGCTGCCCGTGATGACGGTGCCCTCGCTGACCGCGTCCCGGCTGTGGCCTGCCCGGCCCACGCGTTGGAGCAGGCGCTTGACCTCCCGGGGCGAGTTGTACTGCACCACGTGGTCGATCCCGCCCACGTCGATCCCGAGCTCCATCGAGGACGTGCACAGCAGGCCGTCGAGGTCGCCGGACTTGAAGCGATCCTCGACGTCGATGCGGGCGTCTTTCGACAGCGAGCCGTGGTGCACGCCGATGTTCGCGTCCAGCTCCTTGAACCGCGACCCCAGCGCCTCCGCGGTCTGGCGGGTGTTCACGAAGATCAACACCGAGTCGTGGCGGTCGACGATCTCCCGGATCGCGCGGACGTGGCTGGCCATCGCCGGCGTGGTCAGCAGTTCGCTCGCCAACCGCTCGTCGGCGTCCGTGACGGCCGGCTCCCGCACCTCGAACGACACGTTCGACGTCACGTCGACTTCGATGATCTCACACCCCCGGCCGCCGGTGAGAAACGCCCCGATCTCGTGGGGATCCCCGACCGTCGCCGACAGCCCGATCCGCTGGACGCGCCCGGCCACCTCCACGAGGCGTTCGAGCCCGATCGCCAGCTGCGCACCGCGCTTCGCGCCCGCCAGCTCGTGGACCTCGTCGACGACGACGTGCTCGACGTCTGCAAGCCCATCCCGGAGCGTCGACCCGGTCAGCATCGCCTGCAGGGTCTCCGGCGTGGTCACCAGCACGTCCGGCGGATCGGTGGCCTGCTGTCGGCGCTGGTAGTCCGTCGTGTCCCCGTGTCGCACGTCGACTTCCAGGCCCAGCGTCTCCCCCCACCAGTCCAGGCGCTCGCGCATGTCCCGGTTCAGCGCCCGCAGCGGCGTCACGTACAGCGCACCGAACCCGTCGGGCGGCCCGCCGTCTGAGACGAGCGCGTCGAAGACGGGCAGCATCGCCGTCTCCGTCTTCCCGGTCCCCGTCGGGGCGACGACCAACCCGTTTCGCCCGTCCGCGAGCGCGGGCACCGCGCGACGTTGGGGCTCCGTCGGCGTGGTGAACCCGCGCTCGGAGAGCGCGTCCCGGACCTCGCTGCCGAGGTGAGTGAACGCGTCCATCCGGCCACCACCGGTCTCCGACATACTGGCGTAGTCGTACGGTTGGCGCGCGAATAAGCACACTGCTCCCGGCGGTCGCGTCGGCTACACCCGGTCGAACCGTCCCAGGCGCGTGCCGTCCTGCAAGTAGAGCTCCGCGTCGGGGCACCCCGCCGGCAGGAACGGCGCGAGGAACCCCTGGCCGTCGACGTTCACCCACGTGCCGCCGGAGAGGTCGTTGAACGCCGGGAAGACGGCGAGGTCGCCGTGCGCGTCGACGGCCTCGCCGTAGTGGTCGGTGAACGGTGCTGGGTCCAGGGGGCCGCGCAGCCACGCGCGCTGGACGCGCGTCCCACCCACGTCGTCGGTCAACCGCACCGCCGGGTGTTCGTGGCCGATGCAGACCGTCTCGGCTTCGAGAACAGCCCGACTCGGCCACGTGTGTCCGTGTGCGAACCCCACGTCACCCAGCACCGCGCCGTCGCTTGGGGTCACCGTCACGTCAGCGGGCACCACGTCCTCGATGCCGCTGTCGTGGTTGCCCACAACGACCGTCGCGGGCACGTCCACCGCGTCGAACAGCGCCGCCAACTCCTCGCGCTCGGCCTCCTCCGGCGCGCCGATCGCGTGCCCCACGTCGCCCAGAACCACCAAGCGGTCCGCGCCCTCCTCGCGTACGAGCCGCCGCAGCCGGCGCCGCCGCTGTGGGCCGCGGCCCTCCACTTCCAGCCCCTTCCGGCGCAGCGACACCTCGATGCCGGCGTGGTAATCCGCCACCACGAGCGCCCGGCCCCCGCCGGTCTCCGCGACAGCCGCGGGCTCCCCGAGCACGGGCTCGACCAGCGCCATCAGATGGCTTTCAGGCGGTCGTCGCCGGACTCGTAACACCGCCCGCTCATCAGCGCCGACGTGACCGCCGCCTCGACCTCGTCGGCGTCGACGCCGAGGCTGTCGGCCGCGGTCGACACTACCTCACTGCGGGGCACGCCGTCGCCGTCGTCGAGATCGTCCATCAGCTCCACGACGTACTCCTCGACGTCGACATCGGCGGGCGGTGAGTCATCCCCGGTCCCGTCGGCGTCGAAGTCACCGGGATCGGCGACGGCGTCACCGCCGTCGTCCGTCGATGCGGCCGCCGCCTCGGACTCGACGCCCTCGTCGGGGCCGGGCGCGTCGATGTCGTGCTCGCCCGCCTCCGGGATCTCGTCGCCCGTCGAGAAGTCCACGCCGTACTCGTCTTTGACTGCCTCGCGCTCCTCGGCCGAGAGTTCGTACATCTCGCCGTCCTCGTCGGCGGCACCGCTCTCGCCGTCCGTGACCGGCCCCGTGCTCGGGTCCGCGTCCCCGTCCGGCGACGCCGTCTCGGATGCCGGCTCACCGTCGTCCGTGTCGACCGAGGACGCGGTGCTGTCGGGTGTCCCCGCCGGCGTGCCAGCGTCACCGGCCGACGAGTCGGGCTGTGTCTCGGCGTCCGTCTCCGACGCCCCGCCGAACGACGCATCCGCGCCGAGGTCGGCGGCGAAATCCAGTGTGGCGTCGCCCGCCTCGCTGGGAGCCACCGCAAGGCCGCCAACCGTGTCGGTGTCGCCGGCGACGACGCGGGCCGCGTCCGCTGCGAGGTCGCGGACCGCCCCGAGATACGCCGGTGTCGTCCCGTAATGGTCGAACGCCCGCGGGATGCCGGACGCGAGCCCTGGCGCGACGCCCGCCGCCGCCAGCGCCGACTCCAGGCTGTCGCCGCGCTCGACGCGGTCGTGGGCCGCCGCCGCGGTCCGCACGCGTGACAGCGTGCGCTCGGCGGTCGCGACGACCCACCGGTCGCGGGTGTCGGCGTCAACTTCGCTGACCGTCTCCGGGCGGACCGACGTGTACACCACGTCGGCGTCATCGGGCTCGAACGTCCGGGCTTTGCCCGTGACGGCGACGAACGACGGCGTCTCCGCGGCTTCGAGCGCCGCCAGTGCTTCCGGCTGGTACTGCCCGGCGTAGACGACGAACGCCCCCGTGGGGTCGACGACGCGCGCGCGCACCACGTCGTCGTTGACCGCCTCAACGGCCGTCAAGACGCCCACGACGAACAGCCGGTTGACGCGCGCACCCGTCGGCGTCACCACGTAGTTCGGCGCACGCTCCTCGTCGCTTTCGGCGTACGAGAAGTCGGCGTCGTCGAACTCCGCCGCGAACAGTCGATAGGCGACTTCGCGCCGGTTGCGCTCGCCGTCGTCGTCGGTGTCGGCGTCGCTCATGCGTCCACCTCCGCAAGGAAGGCCGCTGCGCGCGCCGCTGGGTCGTCGTCGCGCTCCGCGAACGCGATCGTTTCGAGGTTCGCGCCGTACTCGTCAACCGAGAGGTGGCCCCGAACCCGGAACTCGCGGCCCACCACGTCCTCGGCGATGGTGTCGGCGACCACCGAGTGGTCCATGGCTTCCCGGGCCTGCTCGCGGGCGTCCGCCAGCGTACCGCCGTAGACGTCCGCGGTCAGCTCGCGGTCCAGGATCGCGGTGACGCTGTCGGTGCCGTCGTCCAGCACCGCCTTGACGCGCAGGTCGTCTTCGGCCTCGACCGCGCCGTGCTGGCGACACTGCCCCGTCTGGACCACCCGCCCACAGTCGGGGCACCGCTTGATCAGCCCCGAGCCGTCCCGGATGTCGATGACGCTGCCCACGAGTTCGACATCGTAGGCGCCGCCACGGTCGATGGCCTCCCGGATCGCCATCCGGGTTGGCCCGCCGACCTCGACCTCGTGGTCGAGGCGCTCAACCGTGGAGAACTCCGACACGTTCACCGACGGCACACCCCGGAACTCCCGGACGTAGACGTCCTCGATGCGGACCGACGCCCCCGCTTCGATCTCGCCGTGGGGATCCCAGTCGGTGAACGGGAGGCGCGCGGTCTCGTCCCCGAGCACGCCGGAGAGGATCTCCGTCTCGCCGTCCCGCCCATCGATGGTGCGCTCCTCGACCTCCGTGACCACGGCTTCGACGTTCCGCCCGCGATCGCCCGCCGAGAGCGCCGCGAGGTCGCGGTCCCCGCCCACCTCGGCGGCCATCTCAATGTCGCCGTCGGCGCTCGTGACCGTCGCGGACTCCCCGAAGTTCAACTCGGGGCTGCCCTCCCACTCGCGGACGCTGGCGTTCCCGATAGTAACGGTGTCGCCGGGTTCCAGGCCGAACTCCTCCCACGCCGTGTACGAGATGCGCCCGGTCTCGTCGGCCAGCTCGCCCTCGCCGATGACGTGGTCGTCGCCCTGATAGCGGATCGAGCGCTTCCCCGCGGTCAGCACCGTCGCCGTGACAGTGACGTTCCCGCTGTCCGTGTCGACGTCCGCGATGTCGACGGCGGTCGGCCCCCCGGATGGCGCCCCGTCATCGTCGCCGTACTTCCGCCGGAGGCTGCGCTTGGCCTCCTCCAGCGGCACGCTGTACTCCACGAGGTTCTGCAGGTTCTCTTTGACCTCCGCTTTGTCTACACCGAGGTCGGAGGCGAGCTCCTCGGCGTGATCGTCGACGTTCATACAGCGTACTGTCGGTCGTCCTGGGGCATAAGGGTTGGCGAGCCAGCGCCGGGCGCATACCACCGAACGAAAACCGGTTTCAGGCGGCCCCGACACCGCGACTGTATGCATGTTGTCGTGAACGCCGCAATGAGCGCGGACGGCAAACTCTCGACCCGCCGCCGCGAGCAAGTCACCCTCAGCGGCGACGCGGACTTCGAACGCGTCGACGAACTGCGCGCGAGCGTCGACGCCGTCATGGTCGGCGTCGGCACTGTCCTGGCCGACGACCCGTCGCTGACGCTGGACGACAGCGACCACGTCGCCGCCCGCGAGGAGCGCGGCGAGTCCCCACACCCGGCGCGCGTCGTCGCGGACTCCCACGCCCGTACGCCGCCGGACGCACGGCTGTTGGACGGCGCTGCCGAGACGTACGTCCTCGTCGCCGAGGCGGAGCCGGTCGAACACCGGGAGAGCCTGGAGGCCGCGGGCGCGACTGTGGTCGTCGCCGGCGAGAACCGAGTCGACCTGCCGTCAGCCCTCGACGCCCTCGAATCCCGGGGCGTCGACCGCCTCATGGTGGAGGGTGGCGGCGAACTCATCTTCTCGCTGTTCGCCGAGGAGTTCGTCGACGAGCTGTCCGTGTTCGTCGCCCCCCAGCTCATCGGCGGGCGGGACGCCCCGACACTCGCCGACGGCGATGGATTCGTCGCGGAGTTCCCCACCTTCGAGTTGACCGGCGTCGACCGCCTCGACGACGGCGTGCTGCTGGCCTACGACTGCCGATAGCGCAGGCTCAGTGCTGGTGGCCGGTCGCTTCCGCGTACGTCTGCCCGAACCGCTGCTCGAACTGATCGAGGGTGGCTTCCTCGATGGCCTCCAGGTCGTCGTCGACCTGCCCCTCGCTGTGGTGGACCACGGCGTGTGCGCGCTGTGCGAACGCCATCAGCGCGATGTCGCCGACGACCTGGGCGTCCGATTCGTCCTCGGCTTCCGCGAACAGCTCCACGAGCCCCGTGGGAAGCGTGACATCGTTCGCGTTGCCGGCTGCGTCCTCGATCGTGAACGTCGTTTCGTCCATGCCAGTGCTGACGGGACGCCGCCTAAAAGCGGTGTGGGTACAGCGCCGTCAGTCGTCGGCCGGCGTGGCGTCGGCCGCCTCACCGGTGACCCCATCGGCGACGCTCTCCAAGTATTCGTCGGCGTCGATGGCGGCCTTCGACCCCATGCCGGCTGCCGTGACCGCCTGCTGGTAGTGGTAGTCCACGACGTCGCCGGCGCCGAACACGCCCGTCACGTCGGTTTTGGTCTGGCCGCCGCCGGCACCCCCGACCGTCTGCACGTAGCCCGCATCGTCACAGACGACGCCGGTGTCGGCGAGGAACGACGTGTTCGGCGTGTGGCCGATGGCGATGAAGAACGCGCCGACGTCCAACTCCAGCTGTTCGGTTTCGTCGGCATCGAGCTTCGCCGTCGGATGCCCCTCCGGGTGGCGGACCAGCGACGCGCCCGTCACGCCCTCCTCGGGCGACCCGTGTACTTCGACGGCTTCCGTGTTCCACAGCACCTCGATGTCGCCGTCGGCGACGTGCTCGCGGATGCGGTCGGCCCAGTAGTCCTCGGCGCGCAGTTCGTCGCGGCGGTGCACGAGATAGACGGTGTCCGCGAACTTCGTGAGGAAGCTCGCTTCCTCGGCGGCGGCGTCACCGCCACCCACCACGATCATGTCCTCCCCGCGGAAGAACGCGCCGTCACACGTTGCACACGTCGAGACGCCCTGCCCCATGAGTTCGTCCTCGCCGGGGATGCCCAGCGTGCGCGCGCTCGCGCCGGAGGCGACGATCACCGCGTCGGCGGTGTAGACGTCACCGTTGGTGAGCGTGAGCCGGAACGGCCGCCCGGAGTCGTCGACGGATTCGACGATCCCGTGCTCGACCTCAGCGCCGAAGCGCGTGGCCTGGGTTTTCATCTCCTGGATGAGCTCCGCGCCCGCGATGCCCTCCGGGAACCCCGGGTAGTTCTCCACCTCGCTGGTGAGCGTGAGCTGGCCGCCGGGCTCGTCGCCCTCGAACAGCAACGGATCGTTGTTCGACCGTGCGGCGTACGTCGCCGCGCTCAACGCCGCGATCCCCGATCCCACGATCACCAGTTGCCGGTGCTCCACGACATCACGCCCGCCATCCGTCAGTGCCGTCCTGTCGGCCGTGGCCTCAGTCATACACGTACGTCGGCGGCCGCGCTGTTTGTACGTTGTGTTGGCGTGCGCGCGTGCCGGTAGCGAAGCCGTCGCCCAGCAAAGCACTTAGTGCCGTCCGCCACGCAGACGCCAGTATGGCTGCCGATCTCGCGGAGAAAACCGACCGCTACGAGGGTTTGCTTGCGGACGCACTGGCCGCCGCTGATCCCGTTCCCCCCGCCGGGTCGCCGCTGGGTGAAGCCGCCGCCGAGTACTTCGAGATGGCCGAATCCTACCTCGAAGACGGCCGGCACTTCCGCGCGCACGACGACCCCGTGAACGCGCTGGCAGCGTTCTCCTACGGGCACGCGTGGCTCGACGCCGGCGCGCGGATCGGGCTGTTCGACGTGCCCGCTGCCGGGGAGTTGTTCACCGTGTAGCCACCGCGACGGCGGCCCCGAACACTACCCCCGCTGCGAGCGATCGCTGCCCTGGCGTTCCCCACCGTGTCCCAACACCACGCGTGTTGTCGCGCGCCGAGAGTGGCGACAAAGCTTTTGGCGCCGTCGCGCCCACGACTACGTATGCCACACGAGGCGTTCGTGCAGCTGTCCTGTCCGGAGTGTTCGAAGAGCTGGGAGAGCACGCCGAGCGAGCTGCCCGCTCACACCGACAATTTCAGCTGTCCGGGCTGTCACGCGACGCGCCGCACGGCATTGTTCGCACGCACCGACCGCGACCTCGAAACCCTCAAAAACCTCCAGTAGCGCCCTACACTGTCGAGCGCGCGCCACAGGCCTCGCAGTGCAGTTGTATCGTGTCGCCGTCGGTCTCTAGGTTGGTGTCCGGAAGCCCACACTCGGGACACGTGACGTACGTTTCGACGTACGCGTCCAGGGTGTCCGAGACCCGCCGTTGGCCGAACTCACCGGTGAGTCGCGCGCGCCCGCTCTCGTCGATGCTGGCGCTCGTCCCGACCTCGTTCTGGAGGAACTTCAGGACGTGATCCTGTGTCCGGCTCAGCGCGTCCAGCGTCGCCTGGAAGTTCTCGTACACCGTCACGTTGCCCTCCTTTCTGACGTTCGGATCGGGGACCTCGAATCGGGTTTCACTGCCCGTGACGTCGGGCTTTTCGTCCATTGCGCGGTCGAGTTGCTCTTCGTAGTCCATACCATTCGGAAGTGGTGGCCACCACAAAAGGGTTTCAGGACGACCCAGAAACGCGTTACAACCTCACTCGCGTTCACACACGGGCGTGTGAATGCCTCTCAGGATAATACTATAACCCCGTGACCGTAAGGACGTGTTGTCATGAAGAAGCAGGAGCTCATCCACCTTCACGGCCTTCTCGCCGAGGTCAGCAACTACTACGAGGAGAACGCAGCAGAGGACGTTGACCTGACCGACTACAACGACCTCGGCGTACGGCCGACCTCGATCCACAAATCCAAGACCGACCACAAGGCCGCTGTCTTTGCGCTCGCCGGCGGTATCACATCCACGATGGCAACCGAAGACGACGAGACCGAAGCTGTTCCCGCTTCTGCGGACTGATCTCCACGCACGACGGATCCACGTCGGCGCTCTATCGACGCCAGCCGACAGCCACTGCGCCGCCGACGGCCGGTGCTACGCCGTCTCGGTGTCCCCACCGGTCGACTCCTGGGTGTCGTCGTCCGTGACGGTGTCGACCTCAAGCACCGCCAGGGGAATGTTCGCTAGGCGTTGGCCGATCTCCTTGCGCGCGATGCGCGCGGCGTGCTCGTCGCGTTCGACGTTGAACACCGTCATCGAGAGCTCAAGCGCGACGAGGCTCTCGTCGGCAGCGACGAACGCTGGTTCCGTGTCCGTCCCGCAGTGCGGACAGGACCGCGACCCCATCTCTATCTCGACGTAGTTCAGATCCGGGTTCAGCATTTCGCCCGTCTTCGAGATGGCGATGCGTACCGCTTCGTCGGTGGACTGCACGTCGTACACTGGGACTGCAGCCTCGACGACCACCCTACAATCCATGCTCACGTGTGACGTTCGCAACCATTATAGAAGAACTTTGGCCCGGATCGATGGGGCCTTTCGTCGCGATCACCGAACACGGCCATGGAACGCGGGGCGATTCCTCTCGACGACGTGCCAGGTGCCGTCGACGTGCAAGCCACCCTCGAAAGCGGGCAAACCTACCTGTGGTGGCGTCCCGACGGCGACACCTACCGCACCGACGGCCTCTCGGGCGGCGACGCCTGGTACCGGACGGTCATCGACGACGACGTCATCGACGTCCGCCAGACCGCAACCGCAATCGAGTGGCGTGGCACGACCGACGCTGCCCCCATCGTTCGCGACGCGCTCGGCCTCCACGACGACTTAGACGCCGTTCGCGGTGCCGCTCGCAGCGACCCCCTCATCACAGCCGCGTGGGACGCCTACGACGGTCTCCGGATCGTCCGCGACCCGTTTTTCGGCTGCCTGGTTTCGTTCATCTGCTCGGCCCAGATGCGGGTCGAGCGGATCTTCGAGATGCAGGAACGGCTCCGCCGGGAGTACGGCACGCCGATCACGTTCGACGGCCAAACGGTCTATAGCGTCCCCGAGCCGTCGGCACTGGCGGCCGCCACGGAGTCCGACCTCCGCGATCTCAAGCTCGGCTACCGCGCCCCCTACGTCCAGCGGACTGCTGCGATGGTGGCGTCGGGCGAACTCACGAAGCGGGATATCGATGGCCGCGCGTACGAGCTGGCGCGCGAGACAATGACCGACTTCGTGGGCGTCGGGAACAAGGTCGCTGACTGCGTGTTGTTGTTCTCGCTTGGCTATCTCGCCGCCGTACCCCTCGACACGTGGATGCAGACCGCCATCGAGGACCACTACCCCGACTGCGAGCGCGGGCGCTACGAGGACACCTCGCGGGCGTTCCGGGAACACCTCGGACCACACGCCGGCTACACGCAGACGTATCTGTTCCATTACCTTCGCAGTGGGGGATCCGTCCCCGAACCGACCGAGTGAGCGGCCCAGACAGCCCCAACGCCGAACCACAGCACGTATTTTAGTTGAAACATAAGTCAACGCAATGCCCTCCAGACGACGCCTCCTGCGGACCGTCGGCGCGCTCGCCGCTGTCCCCGTCGTCACGAGCGCGCCCGCTGTGGCGGCCCCAACTCGCGAGTCGTACGACCCACGCGCCGTCACCGACGCGCCCGTGGTTGCGGCTGGCGCTGCCGTGCCCGGCGTTCGCAGCCACGTCGCCCTCCCGCAGACGGCCACCAACAGGCTGCGCAGCATCACTCAGCGCTACGACTCGATCACAGCGAGCGACAGCACGCACGTCACGGCCGGCGTTGCGCGGTCGCCCGAACACGTTGTAGGCTGTCTGACCGTCCACGGATCGTTTGATACCGCCGCCGTCCGGTCGGAGGCGCGTGCCGACGCCGCGCTCACCGACGTTTCAGCGCGCGACGCCGACGCCGCCAGGTTCGAGGGAACCGACACGACACACGCGGTTTCGATCAGCGACGCCGCGATCCGGGTGGGTCACGCCCCGTCCCTGACCCGGGCGCACGCACACATCGATGCGGCGCGCTCGTCGACCGGGTTCGACGGCGACACGGACACGTTCGGCGGCCTGCGGGACGCGCTCTCCGGGGACGCCGTCGGATACGCGTCGCTGAGCGCCGACGCCCGTCCCGCGATTCGGGCTGCGCTCCACGACATCCCCGACACACTCGACGCACTCCTGGCGCACGCCTCGGCGGTCGGTGTCTCGGTGACCACTCGTGACGACGCCGACACGCGCCTTCAGTACGGCGCGGTCTTGGACGCAGCGGACCTGTCGGTGGGCGAGACACGGCGACTGGTTGCGGCCGCCGACGCCACACTCGCCGACCCGGTCATCAGCCAGGACGGCCACACTGTGGTGCTCGAAACCACAGCCGACACCCCGCCGCTGACGACGCTGGCGGTCTGACGGGTGGTGGTCAGTATGGAGCAGTGTGCCAGCAAGCGAAACTCTGCACCCGATCGTGGACCGCCGTCTGGCTGCGTTGGACACCCAGATCTTCGAGCAATTCGACGGTATTCGTCAGCGACAGTCCCGCAATGTGCGATTGAATACCCTGCGCCGCTATCCACTCGGGTGTCCGTTCGCGCTCCACAAAATCCACCCTCTATGACCACTGAGGCGGGTGATTTCTGGCATGGACACCAGGAAATTCTCCCGCCTCACTTTTCACCCTCAACTAAACACGATCTGATATATATACAGCAGATTTAAATAACAAAACGCTATTGTCCCATTTATCATTCCATTTACACTATTTCATTTCGGCCCCGGGCTTCTATTTGGACTGCTATTGGTGAAGTATATTGATTTTCCCACGTTTGTAATAGCGAACGTGATCATTGACTGGCGAGCTGCTCTTGTTGTGTTTGGACTCTGGCCAGGTCCGAGGCACAGCTGGATGCACACATATCTCGGTGCAATACTCTTCGCTATGGTCCTGACCACAGGCATGGTACTGATCCGGCCTGAGTTAGACAAACTGATGGAGTCAATAAACCTTCACCAGCGGGTCTCAGTGACGAGAATTGCTATTGCTGCTTTTCTCGGATCGATGATCCATGTAACAATTGATGCATTTCACCACCCCTTGATTTATCCCTTCATGCCGTACGACATTAAGCCACTTTATGGCCTATTTTCAACACACGAAATGCGATTCTTCACAGCGTTTTGTGGTTTTCTTGCTATATTGTGGTATATAGGCGATTACTTTGGCCTCATCCATATTCCGACGAAATGACGTATTAGTTGTAGGTATCCGATCAGACCGTCCGGCATATTTCACTCATAATCGGGAACACCCCCCAAGTCAAAAACAGGTCACAACGGACAGGGGGTTAGATTCTCAGGAAGCATCTGGATGGGTGGTTTGAATCGCCGCTCCCGTCTGACGACACCACACTCTTTTAGCGCGGCCGCCGAACAGTCGGGCGTGATCTCAAGCGACCGGATGGC
The DNA here is from genome assembly GCF_016917835.2 of Halobacterium sp. BOL4-2. GTDB lineage: Archaea > Halobacteriota > Halobacteria > Halobacteriales > Halobacteriaceae > Halobacterium > Halobacterium salinarum. The sequence goes on from NZ_CP070332.2 coordinate 921,594, forward strand.
AGCAGTCGACCGCAACGCCGCTGCGCTCGGCGTTCCCCGGGCGCAGCTCATGGAGTCAAGCGGACACGCCGTCGGGCGCGCGGTCAAACGCGTCGCGGACCCCGGCGCGGGCGTCGCCATCGTCGCCGGCCGCGGTAACAACGGCGGCGACGCGTTCGCGGCGGCGCGCTTCCTCGACGACTACGCGGTGTCGGTCAGCCTGCTCGGCCGCCCCGAGTCGATCAACGACCGGATCAGCCGCGCGAACTGGGACGCCCTGCAGGCCGGCGGCTACGACACCACGACAGTGCGCGACGCCCACGCCCTCGCACTCGACGACCCCGATGTCGTCGTGGACGCGCTCCTCGGAACGGGGATCTCGGGGCCGCCCCGGGAGCCCGAGGCGACGGCGATCGAACGCATCAACGCCACGGACGCCCCCACCGTCGCCGTAGACGTGCCGTCCGGGCTAGACGCCGACACGGGCGCGACGCCCGGGAGTGCCGTCGACGCTGACCGCGTGGTCACGTTCCACGACACCACACCCGGGCTGGCCGACCACGACCACGTCACCGTCGCCGACATCGGCATTCCCGAGGCGGCTGAAACCGTCGTCGGGCCGGGCGACCTGCTGGGGGTCGACCGCGACCCCCACGGACACAAAGGCGACGCCGGGTCCGTGCTCGTGATCGGCGGCGGCCCGTACACCGGTGCGCCGGCGCTCTGCGCGCAGGCCGCGCTCCGCGCCGGCGCTGACCTCGTGCGGCTTGCCGTCCCGGACGCCGTTGCGGCCGAAGTCCAGGGGTTCGACGAGACGTTCATCGTCGACAGCGTGATCGGGACGCGACTCGTCGAGGAACACGTGCCCGACCTGCTGGCGCGCGCCGAAGACGCCGACGCCGTCGTGATCGGGCCCGGGCTCGGCGACGCCGACACCACGCAGGCCGCCGTCGCGGCGTTCCTCGCGGCCTTCAAGGGGCGCGCGGTCGTCGACGCCGACGCCCTCACGGCTGTTCCCGACGTGGAGACCGACGCCACCCTCGTGTGCACGCCCCACCGGGGAGAGCTGCAGGCGATGGGCGGCCCGACTGTTGACGGCTCGCAGCCGTCCCGGGACGCCGTCGAAGGGTTCGCCGCCGAACTGGGGCAGACACTGTTGGTGACCGGCGCGCGAGACGTGCTCTCCGACGGTGACACGACGCGCGTCAACAGATCCGGGACGCCCGGGATGACCGTCGGGGGCACGGGCGACGTGTTGGCGGGCGCAACCGCCGCGATGCTCGCGACACAACCCCCCATCCAGGCTGCAAGCGCTGCCGCGTACGCCACTGGTGGGGCCGGTGAGCGCGCCGCTGAGGCCCGCGGGCACGGGCTGCTCGCGACCGACATCTGTGACGCGCTGCCCGCCGCCATCTGGGGTGGCCAGGATGCCTGACGGCGACGACGACGCCCTCACGCATACGACCGCCGACGGCGACGCGCAGATGGTGGACGTGGGCTCGAAGCCGGACACGGCGCGGCGCGCGGTCGCCAGCGGCGACCTCCACCTCGCGGAGTCGACCATCGACGCCGTCCGTGACGACGGCATCGGGAAAGGGAACGTGCTCGCGACGGCCCGGGTGGGTGCGATCCAGGCGGTCAAACACACCTGGGAGACGATCCCGATGTGCCACCAGATTCCCATCACGAACGTCGACACGACCTTCGACGTGCGAGACGACCGCGTCGCACTGGAGGTCGCCGTCGAGACCACTGGCAAGACCGGCTGCGAGATGGAGGCGTTGGAGGGCGTCACGACCGGACTCAACGCCGTCTGGGACATGGTGAAAGCCGCCGAGAAGGACGGCGACGGCCAGTACCCGGGCACGGCCATCGAGAACGTCGGGGTGGTCGAGAAGCAGAAGCGCGAGTTGTAGGTCGGGATCACGGAACCAACGGTGCCGAGAAGCGTGTTGACAACCGCAAAGCTAACCCGCCACCTGTTGGCTCTGTTTAGAGCCGTCGTTGAGTCGCCGCTCTGATCGCTGTTGGTGACGCAAAGCAGCCCTCACTTGACAGGTAACTGTGTGTGTGGCCCGCGTATTCGCTCTCCCAAATTGTAGCCGTTACGTACGTATACAAAACACTCATGTCCTGAGTCATATTATCGAGAACACATGTCAGGAACTACACGCAGAGGAATAATAAAGAAAGTAGGGATTACGAGTATAGGGGCACTGCCGTTCAGTGCAGGAAACGTTACCGCTGCGAGTGGTCGAAGAGCCCTCAAAGTCTCAACCCCTTCCCGAGCCGGAACGGATTACGAGATCTGGTTCACGACGACGGATATCAACCTCGAAAAAGAGGAATCCGAGGAAAGTATCTCTACTGAGAGAATACACAACAGAACCTACGGCGTAGTCTCTGGACACGTTGCGTCGGGCCTGTTTTCGAAGTACGACAAAATCCGAATCCCTCAGGACGAATTCATTTACAAGGTGGACTCGATTGGGCGTGGACGGACAGTGGTCAGAGACATGAATAACGGCTCCGAGAAGGACAACACGCATGGTGAAATAGAGATCACTGCGGATGACGACACTGGACGGCGTATGTACAACGTCAAGAGTACCAGCTCGATGTCGGAGACGTACGCGGATAATTTAGACGGCGCCGACCTCATAAGCCAGAAATTGGCCTTTGGTGAGATCTGGAAAGACGGGGTCGACTCCTACGAAATCGGCGGGCAGGCGACGAAGGTCGAGCTTCCCAGTGATTCCATGTACACTCGAACGGATACGGTGACTCCTGCAAGCACTTATAGTAATCCCTAGAACCTGATTAACCGGTCCCTCTCGGAGCGACGAGTTTAGATACCAGTGTCTCCACGCCGGTACTCAAACCTCGCGGGACTGTCGGCCGGTCAGCGGTCGCCGACGAGTACCGATAATAAAACGACGATTCGCTATCTTTCGGCCAGATGCGAGATATCCGTCTCAGGTCGAACACAGTCACGACTCGGATGGGGAATATGTGACCGGGAGCTCACACCACACTCTGTCTTTTTGCTGTTCGTTAGAAAATTCGGCATGTACTTTCACGGTAAAGGTATCGCCCCACTGAGCTGACTCCGGCACAGGAAATTCCGTCACGAATATATCGGTAGTCGCGCTGACCATCGGCGTTTGACATCGGACTTGCCACACATGCCTGGCTGAGTCGTCGGTGGTCGCCATCCGATACGGTGTTTCAGCGTCGTCGGTTGGGGCTTGTACCAGCGTAGCACGCCGGGATAGGCCCCCTTCACCATCGTATCGGGTTCCTCCCCAGCGGTGTTCGACGTTGAATCCAGTTGACTTCCAACCGTTACTCTCGTACGACTCACCAGGGTTCAGTTGGAAAATCGACACGAGCATCAGCAGCTCCGGCGTTTTGTGGACGTGGACGCGGAGTTCCACGACTCCGTTCTGGTCGGCGCCGGCCGTCGTCTTGTTTTCCCCGACAACTGGGGTAGAAAATGGGCGGTCTATCGGCTCTTCCCGACGAACTGCCGAGGGTAGTTGTTGGGTTGTTGAGGTTGAACAGCCGGCAAGTCCGGCCGAAATAACCGCTGCGGCTCCGGAAAGCACGGTACGTCTGTTCATAAATCTCAGATTTAGTTTTCAACGTAAACATTTTCCTGTTGCACCGAGTGAGATACTATTCATCGGGTTACGCTGATACCACCGATGTCGACTCTTCGGTGTTCGCCTGCAACTACTCTGCGACGGAGGACCAACTCTCAACGGACATGATGGCTTCGTCGTTCGTGTAGCGTAAGTCGCCGAAACGGGCGCGACCATGGAGCCACGACTCCCTGGTGTCCTCGCTCATCAGGGGAATCGACTACTGACCGTCCAGTCGAGAGTACGGCGTCGACACGAAGGAGACCCGCCCGCTGGAGTCGGCAGTCAGGCCTCGGCCACCAGGTCGCTGGCCTTCGCGTGCGAGCGCTCCACGATCGTCGGGCGCGCCTCGAAGTCGATCACGACCTCCTGGTCGCCGTAATCGACCGTCCGCACGTGGGCGTGGTCGTGCACCCAGGAAACCACGCTCATCGTGTCCTCGGTCATCGGGAGCACGAGGCGTTCGCGCTCGCGCGCCGGGAGCGCCGCGTCGATGCGCTCGCGCAGCTCGTCGAGGTTGCTGGCGTCCCGGGCGCTGACCGCGACCGGGGCCGGCGCGAGCGCCGCCAGCGCCTCCGTCTTCTCGGCGAGCGCCGCGTCCTCAACCCGGTCGGTCTTGTTGAACACCGTGACGATCGGGGCTTCGTTGCGCTCGTACAGCGTGTCGTGGCTGGTCGCGAGCTTCTCCTGGATGTCCGCCAGGGGTTCGCTGGCGTCCACCACGAGCAACACGAGGTCCGCCTGGTAGACCGATTCCAGCGTGGATTTGAACGACTCCACGAGCCAGTGTGGCAGGTCGCTGATGAACCCGACCGTGTCCGTCAACAGGACGTCCCGTCGCGCCAGCTCCATCCGGCGCGTCGTCGTCCCCAGCGTGGTGAACAAGTCGTCCTGGGACTCCGCGGTGGTGTCCAGATCCGGATGCCGGTCGTCGTTCTCGTCGACCGCGACGTCGGCGGCCAGCCGGCGCAACAGCGTGGATTTGCCGGCGTTCGTGTACCCAGCCAGCGCCACCAGGTCGAACCCGGACTCCCGGCGGGTTTCGCGGCGCTGCTGCTCGGTTTTCTCGATGTTCGACAGCTCGTCGCGGATCCGCGAAATGCGGGCTTTGATGTCCTGCTCGCGGCTCTCGTCGTACTCGCCGAGCCCCATGAACCCCGGCCGCTCGTTGCGCTTGGCGAGGCTGGTTTTGGCCTCCGCGCGGGGCAGCTCGTAGCGCAACTCCGCGAGCTCCACCTGTAGCTGTGCCTTCCGGGTGTTGGCGCGCTGCCCGAAGATGTCCAGGATCAGCCGGAACCGGTCGACGACCTCGGTGCCGTCGGGCAGCTCCTGGCCGAGGTTGAACGTCTGATAGGGACCCAGCCGGTTGTCGAAGACCACGCGGTCGGCGTCGGTGCGCGCGACGCGCTCGGCGAGCTCCGTCACCTTCCCCGCGCCCAACTGCAACGCCGGGTCCGCGGTCCGCGACTGGGTGACTTCGCCGACCAACTCGTAGCCCGCAGCCTGGACGAGATCCCTGATCTCGGCTGTCTCGGGTGTGCCATCGTCGACGCGCTTCGCGACGACGGCCGTCGCCGTGGTGTCTCCGGTCACTCTCTGTACGGTACGCACCCGGCGCACTTAAGCCTCCGGCGCGGCGGCCTACCGCGTCTTCAGCTCGTCTTTGTCCTTCACGACGCTGGTCTCGCCGTTGCCCTCGGACACCTCGTTGACGCGGCCGTAGAACTCGTCTTGCATGCCCGCGGGGAACGTGATGACGCCCACCCACGAGCCGTCGGCCTGCCACTCCTCGCGCTCCAGTTCGCCGAACTCGCGGAGTTTCGCCTGCCCGCTGCCCGCGTAGTCGGCGGGCAACTGGACGGCGACGGTCATCTCCTCGAACCGGATCGGGATGACGGGCCGCAGCGCCTCCAGGGCGTCGTCGACCTGTTCGTCGGCGGGCGTCATCGGATCGACGGTGAACCCCGCCTCGTCGAGCGCGCTCTCGATGCGGTCGGGTGGATGCGGTGCACCGTCCATCTGTGGATTGATGGCGTTGCGCGAGATCGTGTTGATGAGGCTGCGCTTCTTGCGCTGTTGCATCGCCTCGCGCTGATCGGCGGTGATCTGGATCTCGCCCTGGCCGATGACCTCGGGGATGATCTCCAGGGGCTCGGTCGTCCCGAACACCGTCTCCAGGTCGGACTCCGCCGGGCGGTCGCCCCGGGAGGCGTTCTCGAAGACGTCGCGGGCCGCGATCACGTCCGTCAGCTCACCATCGAACTCGTCGCGTCGCATCTCCAGCGCCGCGTCCGGGTCCACCAGTACCTCGAAGCGCTCGCCGTGCGTTTCCAGCCGTGCGGTCACGGCGTCGTCAAGCGAAATCATACTGACTCCTTCGACGGGGCCACCAAAAGACCTTCTCCCATCCCGTGGTGCCGACCGCACTCACTCCCCGTCCGTCCCGCAGTCCCGGCGGCGCGCCCCCACCCAGCCATCGTCGCCGGCAACGACGTCGACGTTCTCCCCGCGGCACACGCCATCGCGGGCGTCCCCGTCGAAGGCGACATCGCTCCGGCGTTCGGGGGTGTCGAGGCCGTCGAGATACCGCTCCCTGGCGGCGCGCATCGTTCCGGAGACGCCGCGGACGCACACCCGAACGGGGTGTTCTCGGACCGCGCTCACGCAGGCCACCGCGGCGCGCGCTCGTGACACGGTCCCGCGGCGGGCCCGCACCAGCGCCTCCCCGCGGCCGTCCCGGAACGAGTACGCGACGACACGCACCCCGGCGTCGGCGCTGCCGGGGTCACCCAGCAGGTTTCCGGCGGCAAACCACAGGGCGCGCTGGAAGTCGCTGCGCTCGATCCCGGCGTCGGGCCACGCCTCGATCCCGACGGCGAGATACCGCCACCGCGGTCGCACGTGCTTGGGGAGGTGTTTCATCGCGTCTCGGCCACCAGCACGCCGACCTGCTCGTGGACCATCTCCACCGCCGTCACCGCGTACCCGGCGTCCGTGAACGCGTCGGCGAGCACGCCGACCGTCGCCGGGTCGTCGACTGCCGGCGAGTAGAACGGGGCATCGGGGTTCGGCCCCCCGAACAGCATCACGTCCCCGAGCACGATCCGGTGGGGGTTCAGCCCGGCGATGGTGTCGATCGCACTGCGCTTTTCGGCGTCGCTCAGGTGGTGCATCGCGAAGTTCGACACCACCACGTCGGCGTCGCCGTCGTAGTTCGGCTCCCTGAACCGCCCCGTGTCGAACGCGACGTTGTCCACGCCGCGTGTGGTCGCCTTCTCGCGGGCCTGCGTCAGCATCCCGTCGCTGATGTCTCGACCCACGACCCTGCCGGCGTCCGCGGCGAGGCCGAGCGCGATCGCGCCCGTGCCACAGCCGAGATCCAGCACCGTGTCCGCGCCGCCCGCGTCAGCGTGCTCCAGCACCAGCGCCACACACTCGTTGTACTCCGGGGTCTGGTCGTCGTCGTAGGCCGCGGCCACGTCGTCGAAGCGCGCGGCGTGCTCCTCAAGGGTCTTCTTCATACCGGCCACGTTTGACTCCCGGTGCAATGAACTCCGCGGACAGCCGCCGGCGGTTCCGCGCCGCCAGGTGCGTCCACTCCCGCAGGCCGGCCCGCACCTGGGCGTCCGTGAACCCGATCTCCGCGCCGACGGCGACCAGTTCCCGGGGCGACCGCACGTGCAGGTGGCTGGCCGGCCGCCCGCTCACCACGAACGGCGCGTCGTAGTGCTCGACGAGCTCCCGGAGCTTCCGCAGCCCCCGCAACGCCTGCACGCGGTCGCCCCCGCTGGCCCGCAACACGCCGGCGAAATCGAACTCCAAGCGCACCCCGTGTGTCCGCGCCGCCTTCACGATGACGTGGTTCACGTCCCCGCCGTCGGCCATCGGCGCGGCGAGCACGTCCACGCGCTCGGACTCCGCGACGAACCGATTCAGCGACGGCGACGACGCCCGCGCCGCCACCACCACCGCGTCCTCGCGGCGGCGGCGGATCCGCTCGCTGGCCCCGGCGCGGTCCGTCACCGACACCGTCGTCCCTCTGACAACGTCCGCGTCCGTGTCCGCACCGACCGCGTCCGGGTCGGCGCTCGTGGCCCCCCAGTTCCGAACCACGATGCCGTCGTAGCCGGCGCTGGCCGCGGTCGCCGCCAGCCGCGCGACCGTGCTGTCTCCGTCCGGGTGGGCGCACACCGCCTCGTACACGCTCATACGTTGGCGACCCCGCGGTAAAAACGCGTGCGGTCTCCCTTGTTGCCCGCGGGCGGACACCGCCCGGCGACACCACGCAGCCGGCCGGTCGAGCACCCGGTGTGGCTCACTCCGAGCCGGTGAACGTCTGCATGACGCTGCTGGTCACGCCGTTCTTGGAGAACGCGGTGATGAGGTCGCCGGCGTGGATCGTTGTCTCTCCGCGCGGCGTGATGACGTCGTCGCCGCGCTCGATGGCGACAACCAGGACATCGTCCCCGAGGAGTCCGTTGGTGTCCGCATCCTGGAGGGTCTGTTCGGCCAGCGGTGCGTCCTCGGTCACCGTGATTTCGAACACTTCGGCCTCCCCGCCGAGCGTCATGAAATCCTTGATCGACGGGCGCTGGACCGCTCGAACGAGGTACTCCCCGATCAGGCGCTGGGGGTTTTCGAGGACGTTCACCCCGATCCGGCGGAAGAGCTCCATGTTGTCGGGGTCCTGGACGACGCTCACCTTCGACTCGATGTCGAGTTCGTCCGCCAGCAACATCACCATGATGTTCGTGGGGTCGCGGTCGGTGGTGGTGATGATGGCGTCGGCCTTCTCGGAGCCGGCGTCGACGAGCGTGTCCTTCGCCGTGGCGTCGGCGTTCAACACGAGACAGTCGTAGTCCCGGCTCACCTGGTCGGCCACGTCGGGGTCGGTCTCGATGACCACGATCTCGTTTGCGCTTTTCGTGAGCAGTTGGATGACCTGCGATCCTATGTCACCAGCACCGACCACTATAATGTACATACTGCATCGTAAATCTCCGCCCTGCTAAGTTTTTCTCTCCTCAATTAGCGGATGGCCTCGGAGAGGATGTAGGCGGCGAACCCGACGGTGTACGCGACCGCGAGCGCCAGCGACACGGGCGTCCGGCCGAGCAGCCGGATGGCCACGATGACCACCGGCCCCAACACGAGCAGCGCGTCGAAGACACGGTCGTCGGCGCCAGCGGCCAGCAGCGGCCCGATCACCGGGATCGCATCGAGGCGCATCAGTCGTACACCTCCAGCGTGCTGAACAGGCCACGCAGGAGCACCAACACCGGAATGATCTCCAGGCGACCGATCCACATGTTGAACAGGAACATCGCCTTCGTGACCGTCGGCATCCCCGGCCCGGTGATGCCCGAGGACAGCCCGACGTTGCCCTGCGCGGACGCGACCTCGAAGAGGACGTTCTCGACGGTGTACGCGTCGGGCCCCATGGGGATCGCGAGCATGAACACGAACGCCGCCACCCCGAGGAAGACGAGCCAGAGGAACGTGATGATCGCGGCCTCCTCGAACTCCTGGGCGGCCTCGGTGTCAGAGAGCGCGCGCCCGTCGAGGCGGAACGTGCGGACGGCATCCGACGGGTAGAACACCCCCCGAATCCGGAACAGAATGCCTTTCACGAGCGTGAGCAGTCGAATCAGCTTGATGCCGCCGACCGTTGATCCGGCGGCAGCCCCCACGACCATGCCGAACGCCACGGTCAACTGCGCGGGGGCCGTCCACCCCGACCCCAGCGCGCCCGCCGTCTGGAAGCCCGTACACGAGGCCGCGGACACGAACTGGAACAACGCGAACCGGACCGTCTGGAAGAGCGTCGCTGCCGACCCATGCAGCACGACGCCGGCAACGGCGACTGACTCGGTCACGTAGTACCCCTGCTGGAGGAGGACCGCCGTCAGGAGCGCCGTCCCGAGCGCGAAGAACCCGAACACCCACCGGGTCTGGAGGTCCGTGTAGAGGTTGCGGAGGTCGCCCTGGAGGACGAGGTAGTGGATGGGGAACGCGATGCTCCCCAGGACCATCACCGGGATGAGCGCGAAGTCGATGGCGGCGCTCCCGTAGGTCGCGATCGAGTTGTCCGTGATCGAGAACCCCCCGGTCGCGAGGCCGGTCATCGCGTGATTGATGGCGTCCCACATCGGCATCCCGGCGATCCAGAGGAGCAGGATCGAGAAGAACGTGAACAGGAGGAAGATCCACCAGATGGTGCGCACCGTCGAGACGATGCTGGGGTGGATCTTCTCCGAGCGCGCCTCGCTCTCGTAGAGGGTCAGCGAGCCGCTGCCGGGTCGCGCGAGGATCGCCGTGGTGAGCACGATGACGCCGACGCCGCCGACCCACTCGATGAACGACCGCCACCACTGCAGGGTGTGGGGCAGCGCGGCCTCGTTGTCGGCCATCGTCAGCCCCGTGCCGGTGAACCCGCTCATGCTCTCGAAGAACCCGTTGAGCGGGTTCTGAAACGCGGCAAGCGTGCTGAACGTTCTGGTTCCCGGGACCGTGAACCGCGCCGGCACGTCGAGCATGCCGGGATCGAGCTGGGCGGTCCATGCGGCCAGGAGGAACGGCACGGAACCGAACGCGGCGACCAGGAACCACCCCGACGCAGCGATCATCATGCCATGCAACCGGCCGGGATCGGCGGCGTGCTCGAACGTCCGCCTGAGCGTGAGCCCCACGACTAGCGGGATGAGTCCTGAGACGACCATCGCCGGCACCACCCAGAACTCCCCCCACACGAGGGGGACGAGCACGGAAACGAAGATGAGGCCGGCCAGCGCCTCAAGCATCCGCCCGAGGTCGCGCGCGATTGTTCCGAGACGATCGACCATGGCTTCTCGTTTGCCGAACAGGGAATTTAAGCTAGCTGGTTTCCACTGGGTTTGTGGCCACCTGAATTGCGTACTACTAAGTCTCCGTCGCCGAGCCGCGTTTCCCGAACACCGACAGCGTCTCCTGGCTGATGCCGCCCCGGCAGAACACCGTCACCAGGTCGTCCGGACGCACCCTCGTGTCCCCGCGCGGTGTCAACATCTCGTCGTCGCGCTCGATCGAAACGACCAGCACGTCGGACTCGATGACGCCGCGCTCGTTGGCCTCGCGCAGCGTGTGCCCGGCGATCTCGGCGTCCGCCGCCACGGACAGCTCCACGACCTCAGCACCGCCGGACAGCTCCATGAAATCCGCGATCGTGTGTCCGTCCTGGGAGTCGTCGGGGCCGAACTCGTGGTACGGCCGGATCTCCTCGCTTTGGAGCAGGTTCTCCTCCTCGATGTCCAGCCCGATCGCCGACAGGTCGTTCGCGATCCGGGTGAGCTCCTGCATGTCGTCGCCGACAGCCGTGACGTGGAGGTTGCTGCGCCCTTTCATCAGCTGGCGGACGCTCACCACGCCGGGGATCTCGGCGACCTGTTTGGACAGCCGATCCCGGTCGGGCACGGGGCTGGTGCAGATGTAGAGGTTCGTGAGCCGACCGCCGACCTGTGGGTACGAGACGACCGCGTGATAGCCGCGGATGATCCCCGCCGCTTCGAGATGTGTGATCCGGTTTCTGATCGTTCCTGCGGACACGTTGACCTCGTCGGCGATGTCGGGGGCGGACGTGTTGCGCGCGTCACGAACCAGGTTGTAGAGGATTCGCTTGTCCACCTCGTCCAGTCGGTCGCTCATACGTGTTCCCTCCACGTCGAGGAGGATAACCAGTTTGGATCAGGGGCCGGCCACCGACCGAGTCCTAGTCCGCGAGCGCGTCCCGCGCGTTCTCGACGGCGGCGTCCTTCTTCGCGGGGTAGGCTTCGACCTTCGCGCGCAGTGAGATGCCGTCCCCGAGCTGGGCGTCCCCCAGGTACGCCGCCTGCTTGTCGAGGTGCACGAACAGCGAGCAGTTGTCGTCGACGCGCTCGTCGAGCTGGTCGCGGATCTGCTCGATGTCAGCGCCGTCCCGGAGCTGGTCGAGCACGTGGCGCATGTCGTCGGCGCGCTCGACGCGGGTCGACAGCACGCCGATGCGGTCGCCGAGATGCCCCTCGCTGTCCGTGCGCTCGATCTCGACGTCCTCCGGGAGGAAATGCCCCAGCGCGTCCGCTACCCGGGAGTCGGCCTCCGTGTCGTAGCAGAACACGCGGAGATCGATGTAGTGGAACGGAACCTCACTCATGATGGCGGCGTACGCCGCCGACGCGTAAAAGACTCGTTACTCGGCGTCGGCTTCCGCGTCGTCGTCGTCGGCTTCCGCGACGAGGTCGAGGCTGTCCTCGGGAACGCCGGCTTCCTGGCCGTCTTCGAAGCTGATCGTGTAGTTCACGTCGCCGAACATCGTTTCGGCGGTCTGCGTGATCTCGCCCTCCTCGCCGTCGTAGTCGCTGTGTTTCTCGTGGAGCACGACCGTGTCGCCCTTCTCGAAGCTCATGGCATCCGATTCCACCCCAGCAGTCAAAAGTGAATTGATTACTGGCGGCGACTCACTCCGGCCCGAACGACACGCCGTCGCGGTCCTCGGCGTCCAGCCTGCGGAGCGCCGCCCGGGCGTTGCTGGCTTCGTACCCGAAGAACACGTCTTCGCCGTATTCGGCGGCGACCTCGGCGGCGTGCAGCAGGTTCTCGATGTCGACGTTCACCGCGTACAGCTCGATGCTGAACGGCGCGTCGACCGCGTCCTCGAACCCCGCGGCGATGGTTTCGATCCAGTACGTGGTCTCGTAGGCGGTGTCGTACAGCGGAACGACGAACTCGTCGACCAGCTCCGCGAGCGCGTCGAGATCCAGGCCCGCCCGCTCGTAGAGGTGGCCCGGGTAGGGATCCGGGTACAGCGTGAGATACGTCTTGCCGTCGATGCGGTCGACGGCGTCCGCGACGAACGACGTGATGACGTCCGCGCGCCACGCCTGCCAGTCGTCGAACGCCGACGCCTCGAACGCCGCCGTGCAGCGATCGCAGTGACAGTACTCCGCCCGCGGGAACCCCACGTCGTCGAGTCGAACGTCGCCGCTCACGTCGCTGCACGTCTCCACGACGGTGAGCACGCCGTTGCGGTAGTCCTCGGCCAGCGGGCAGATGTACGCCCAGTCGAAGTACTGGCGCTCACGGGTCGCCGGCCTGCCGTCGTCGTCGACGGGAACGAGCTCGGGGTCGGTGCCGGCGGTGGCGTTGTCACCGAAACACGACACCATGCTGACGGCGTTCTCCACGGGGTCGACGTGGCGGCCGGTCACGTCCTTGACTTCGTAGAACCCGGTTTCGAACTCCGGCCAGTCCAGCTCCTCGGCGTTCCGCGTGACGACGCCGTACATACGTTCGCGGTAGGAATGGGGGCCGCGTAAGTGGTTCGACTCAGTCGATGCGGTCGATCTCTTCGAGGTCTTCGGCGTCGCCGCCCGCAAAGAGCTTCCAGACGAGGACGATCACCAACAGCGCGACACCAGCCTTCAGGAGTTTCCGTGCCATACCCCACAGCACTCACGGGGGCATTAAACGCTTTGCGGGCTGTCGGCGCGCGCGTTCGCCGACAGTCGGCGTGGTGGCGTTACTCGTCGTCGAGCTCGTCGACGATCTCGTCGGCGTCGACGTCGGCGTCTTCGAGGGCGTCCTCGACGTCCCCGAGGTCGCCGCCCGCACCGCCCATCATGCCGCCCATGCCCGGCATACCGGCGGGCTGGCCGTCGATGATCTCCTGGACGATGACGCGGTCGATGTCGAGCATGTCGATGACCTGGGACAGCACCTGGCTTTTGCCCATCATCCACTGCTGGTTGAACTGGAGCTGCGGGGACTGCTCGATGTAGAGGGTCTCCTTCTCGACGCTCTCGGTGGTGGTCTCGGCGTCGCCGTCCTCGGTCTCCTCGGTGACCTCCTCCTCGACGGTCTCGGTGACGAGATCAACGTCGAGTTCAACGTCGAACATCATCTCCAGGAAGCCGACGGCCTGCTGCTCGCGGTCGGTGATCTCGTCGAGGACCTCGTACTCGTATTCGATGTCCTCGCCGGCAAGCGGGTGGTTGAAGTCGACGCGGGCGCGCCCGCCGATGATGGCTTCGACGTGGCCGTGCTCGCCGTCGACGTCGACGTGTGCGCCGGGGTAGCGGTCGTCTTCGGGGATCTTGTTGGCGCTGACCGTTCGGACCTCGTCCTCGTCGTACTCGCCGAACGCCTCCTCGACGAGAACGGTTCCGTCGTCGCCGACGGACTGCCCGACGATGTCGTCTTCGACGGCTGCGAAGATGTGCTCCTCACCGAGGACGATCGTGCGCGGGGAGAACTCCTGTTCGTCCGTGTCGACGCCCTCCGACTCGGCGATCTCCTCGTCGGTGGTGTCGACAAGCTCCTCGCTGTCGACCGTGTAGGCCGTATACGACAGTTCAACGAAGTCGCCCGTCTGGAATCCGTCCTGTTCGTCGCTGGATGAGTCGGCCTGCTCGGCCTCGGGTTCGTCGCTCATACCAATACGCACTCTCGTTCCATCCTTAAGAATCACGTTTCGAACCGGTGAGCGAGACGGTCAGCGGGCGTCGGCCAACGACACGACAGCGCCCGCGTCAACTGACAGCCACGTGGTCGTGACGTCGCCGTCGACGACCGACACCGGTGTGACCGTCGCGCGGTCGGCGTCGTCGCTGTACCGGACAACGGTGAGCTGCAGCGGTGAACCTGCGGTGGGGCGGGACTCACATGTGGGGCTGTTGGCGGCCATGTCGTCTCGGTGTGTGCCGCCAGTGCTCTTGAACGCTGCTAGGAGTGGACTATACGGCTATTGAGACCGGGAAGCGTCGGTCTTTTTGAATCAGCGTGCCGAGTACGAACGTATGTATGAGGTCGAAGTGAAGGTTCCGGGGGAGTACGAGACGGTTCGGGCGGCGCTCGCGGACGTGGATGCCGCCGAGCACACGACGGTTGCGCAGGCGGACACGTATTACGATGCGCCCCACCGGGCCTTCGAGCAGACCGATGAGGCGTTCCGGTTGCGGCGCGTCGCCACCGCTGCGCGGGGGTTCGAGCGCGGCGACGACCTCACGGCGGACATCGATGCGGTGCTTTCGGGGCCGGCGCGCGCCGACGGCGAGTCCCGCGTCACGTACAAGGGGCCGCTGGTCGAGGCCGAGTCGAAGACCCGCGAGGAGTTCGAGACTGCGGTCGGGGACGACGCACAGATGGCGGCCATCATCGAGCAACTCGGGTTCGAGTCGGCCGCGGTGGTGCGGAAGCTCCGTACGAAACACCACTTCGAGGGGTTCACTGTGCTGTTGGATGCCGTCGAGGACGTCGGCGAGTACGTCGAGATCGAGACGACCGTCGAGGCAGAGCACGCCGTTTCCGGCGCTCGGGAGGACGCCTACGCGGTGCTCCGGCGTCTGGGGTTGGATCCGACCGATCAGATCCGCACGTCGTATCTCGGCCTCCGCACGTCGAATGCGTAGCACGCATAATTGTCGGCGTCTCCGTTTCCGGAAGTTATACGAACCGAGACCGGGTACGCTCAGCCAATGACTGACCGGAACATCCAAGTACAGTCTCTCGACCGCAGCGCAGTCGAGGACGACGCCGTCGAAATCGTCGAGCGAAAGGGGCTCGGTCACCCCGACTCAATCTGCGACGGCATCGCCGAACACGTCTGTGAAACCCTCGCCCGCGAATACCGCGACCGGGTGGGCCACGTCCTCCACTTCAACACCGACGAGACCCAACTCGTCGCCGGTGACGCCGCCCCCGCGTTCGGCGGCGGGAACGTCATCGACCCGATCTACATCCTGGTTGTCGGTCGCGCCACCAGCCACTACGTCGAAGCCGACGGCACCGAACACCACATCCCGGTCGAATCCATCGCCCTGGAAGCCGCCCGCGAGTACCTGCGTGAGACGCTGCCCCACCTGGACCTCGAAACCGACGTGATCGTCGACGTCAAGCTCGGCGAGGGATCGGGGGACCTCCAGGACGTGTTCACCGACGACGACGACGGCCCCGCCGTGCCGATGGCCAACGACACGTCGTTCGGCGTCGGCCACGCTCCGCTCACCGAAACCGAGCGCATCGTCCTCGAAGCCGAGCGCTCGCTGAACGGGCCGTACGCCGAGCACACGCCCGCGGTCGGCGAGGACGTGAAAGTGATGGGGAAACGCGAAGACGACCACATCGACCTCACGATCGCCGCCGCGCTCGTGGACGCCCACGTGCCGGACATGGACGCCTACATCGCCCAGGTCGAAGCCATCCGCGAGCACGTCTTCGATCTCGCCACCGAGCACACGGACCGCGAGGTCACCGTCCACGTCAACACCGCCGACGACTACGAGTCGGGCTCGATCTACCTCACCACCACCGGCACCAGCGCCGAGCAGGGCGACGACGGCAGCGTCGGCCGCGGCAACCGCGCCAACGGCCTCATCACCCCCAACCGCGCCATGAGCATGGAAGCCACGTCCGGCAAGAACCCGGTCAACCACATCGGGAAGATCTACAACCTGCTTTCGACGCAGATCGCCGAGGCGGTCGTCGCCGAGGTCGACGGCATCCGCGACCTCCGGGTGCGACTGCTCTCACAGATCGGCCGCCCGATCGACGAGCCCCACGTCGCGGACGTGGAAGTCGTCACCGAGGACGGCACCGCGGTGGCCGACGTCGACGCCGAAATCGAGCGCATCGTCGACGCGCAACTCGCGTCGGTCACGGACCTCACGCGCCGCGTCATCGACGGCGAACGCACCACGTTCTGAGCGCGCACCCCCGGTCTGCGAGTGTTCTTCAGTGGGGACCGATAGGTGTTTACTCGCGGACTGGCTTCCACCACGCATGCTTCCACCCGGGGCCGACAGCGTCGTCGTCAGGCACGGCGATGTCGGCGTGAAATCCAGTCACGTCCAGTCCGACATGGAGCGGACGCTCCGGGACAACGTCGCCGCGATGCTCGCCGACCGCGGCGTGCCCGGCGATGTCGAGCGCGAATGGGGGCGCGTCCTCGTTCGCAGCCCCGCGGCCGGCCGCGCGGCGGATGCGGCCGCTGACACGTTCGGCGTCGTCTCCGCCAGCCCCGCCGTCTCAGTCGCCCCCGACCTCGACGCGATCAGCGACGCGCTCGCCGCCGCCGCCCGCGCCCACTACGACGGCGGCGCGTTCGCGGTTGACGCGCGCCGCGCCGGCACCCACGACTTCGACAGCCACGACGTCAACCGCGTGGGCGGCGACGCCGTCTGGGCCGCCGTCGAGGACGACTTCCAGCCGGTCGTTGATCTCGACGACCCGGACATCACGTTCTTCGTGGAAGTCCGGGACGCCGAGGCGTTCGTGTTCCTGACACACCGCGACGGCCCCGGTGGCATGCCGCTTGGCACCCAGCAGCCGCTGGTCGCGCTCGTCTCCGGCGGCATCGACTCGCCGGTCGCCGCCTGGGAGGCGATGCGCCGGGGCGCGCCCGTCATCCCGCTGTATCTGGCGTTGGGCGACTACGGCGGCCCCGACCATCGCGCCCGCGCCGAGGCGGCCGTGCGCACGCTCGACGACTACGCGCCCAACCACGACCTCTCGCTGCGGGTCGCGCCGGCCGGCGACGCCATCAACCGGCTGGCCGCGGCGACGGGGCGCACGCGCATGCTCTCGTTCCGGCGGTTCATGTACCGTGTCGCCGAGCACGTCGCCGAGCACGCGGGCGCGGCCGGCATCGTCACCGGGGAAGCCGTCGGCCAGAAATCCAGTCAGACCACCGCGAACCTCGGCGTCGTCGACCGCGCCACCACGCTGCCCGTCCACCGGCCGCTGCTCACGTGGGACAAACAACGCATCACCGCGGCCGCCCGCTCCATCGACACGTTCCGGGACTCCAGCCTCGACGTCGGCTGCAACCGGCTCGCGCCGCGCCAGCCGCTGACGGCCGCCCCCATCGAGAGCGTGCGCGCCGACGAACCCGACGCGCTCTTCGAGTGGGCGCGCGCGGTCGCCGCCGACACCGGCCCCGTGGAGGTGGCGGTCGCGTGACCGACGTGCTGCTCCTCGGGACCGACGACGACCCGTCGCTGCGGGCGGCGCTGTTCGAGTACGAGACGGCGCGGCGCGCGCTGTCGACCTACGACGTGCGGTCGCCGTACGCCAACACCGTGGCCGTAACCACCGTCAGCCTCGGGGCGGCGGTGTCGCTGTTGAACGACCTGAACTGGTATCTCGCCCGGCTCGCCGACGCCGCGATGGTTCGCGACCCGTCCGTGGCGGAACACGAGTGGCTGTCACGCGACGTGGCCGCCCGCGTGCGAGCGGGCGACCTCCCGGCGGCCGAGACGGACGCCCGCCTGAAGCTCTACGGGGTCGTCGACGGCGCGCTCGTCGAACCGATCTACGCCACCCGGGAGGGCGACGAGGTGCCGGCGTACGACCGCCGCGCGGTCGACGACACGCTGCCGGTGCGGGTGACCGCCGCGGAGTTCCAGTAGCGCCGCGGGTCGGTCAGTCGAACACGCCCGCCGAGAGGTATCGCTCGCCGGTGTCGGGCAGGATCGTGACGACCAGCGGGCAGTCGTCGGGTCCGTCACCACCGTCCGCGATGGCGTCCGGATCGCCGACGGCGTCGGCGTCGAAGCTGACGTCCGGGCAGTCAAGCGAGGGGTCGGCGATGCGCTCGGCGGTCCGGGTGGCCGCCAGCGCCGCCGCGCCGCTGGACTGGCCCACGAGCACGCCCTCCTCGCGGGCGAGCCGCCGCGTCTCGGCTTCCGCCGCGTCCACCGCCACGGTTTCGACGGTGTCGATCAGCTCCCGGTCGAGGTTGTCGCTGACGAACCCCGGCCCCATCCCCTGGAAGTCGTCGTCGCCCGATTCGCCCGTCGACAGCACCGCGTTCGCCTCCGGCTCGACCGCGACCACGGACATCTCGGGATGGGCCTCCCGGAGCCTGGTTGCGGTCCCGGTGATCGTGCCGCCGGTCCCGACGCCCGCAACGAGCGCGTCGATCTCGCGGCCCTCGACCTGGTCGAGGATCTCCTCGGCGGTCGTTCGGTAGTGGGCGCGCGGGTTCGCGGGGTTCTCGAACTGTCCCACCCGGAACGCGCCGGTGTCGGCGGCGACCCGGTCGGCCACCTGGTTCGCGGTCTCCATGCCGGCGTCCACCAGCTCCAGGTCCGCGCCGTACGCGCGCAGCAGCTGCTTGCGCTCCGTGGACATCGACGCCGGCATCACGATCGTGAGGTCGTAGCCGCGGGCGGCGGCGGTCAGCGCCAGCCCGATCCCCGTGTTCCCGCTGGTCGCCTCGACCAACTGGTCGCCGGGCTGGATCTCGCCCGCGCGCTCGGCGGCCAACACCATCTCCCTGGCCGGCCGGTCTTTCGCCGAGCCGGCGGGGTTGAACCCCTCCAGCTTCGCCGCGATGGTCGCACCCTCGGGTGCCGTGAGCCGAACGAGTGGCGTCCCGATGGCGTCCAGGATGCTGTCTTTCATTGCCCCGACGTACGTGGCTGTGGAGTAAACGTGTAACGGGCGCGGCCAGCGTTTCCCAGTCGTCGCTTGCCAGGGGGCCGGGGTTTTTGTCCGCGAGCAGCCAACCCCCAGGCGTGTCACTCACCACGATGGAGCCGAACCCGGCGTGGGACGCAGAGTCGTATCCGGCCGTGATCGAGGCGTTCGAATCGCTGCCCGCGGACGCGACCGTGCACGTCTGGGGCGGGGACTGGTGTGGCGACTGCCGGTCCCAGCTCCCGGATTTCGCCGCCGCGCTCGCCGCCAGCGGTGTCGAACCGGCCGTGCACCCGGTGTCGCGGGGCGACGACGGAAAAACCGGGCCGCGCGTCGACGAGTACGGCATCGACCGCATCCCGACGGTCGTCGTCGAAGGCGCCGACGGCACCGAACACGCGCGCTTCGAGGAGCGCGACTCGCTCCCGCCCGAGCGCTATCTGGCGGACGCGCTCAGCGACTGAACTCGGCGAGCCACTCGGTGATGCCCGCAGCGTCGCCCAGCGGCGGCGAGCACGCCCGCCGGCAGACGTACGCGCGCGGCGTGCCGTCGTCGCCACCAGTTCGGCCCGCCCACAGCGGCGGCACCGACGCCTGGTCCAGCGTGGACTGCCAGGCGTCCAGGCCGTCCTCGGTCGGGGGCCGCCTGGACAGCAGCCGGTCGGGCAGGTACGCCGCGCCGACGGCGTCACGCCACGCGTCGGGGAGGTCGTCGGCGGCCACCGTGATCTCGCGGCGGCCGCCGGCACGCGTGTCCGCCGCGAGCACGAGCTCGGGGTGGCGGCCTGGAGACTCCTCGACGTGGCTGCCGTACCGCGACAGCAGCGCCGCGGCGGCGTCGTCGTAGCCGGCCGCGGGCGCGAACGCAGCCAGCGCGTCGAGGGTGTCCGCGGCCACGCCGACCGGGCTGGGGGTGGAGCCGGTTCCGGTCGCCTGCGAGCGCACGGCCACGTCGTCGACCGACGCGGGCGTTTCATAGAGCACGCCCGCCGACGCGTCGTAGCACGCCTCAAGCATGGCGTCGGCGAGATCCAGCGCGAAGTCGAGGTGGGCCACGGCTCCGGTGGCCTCGTAGGTGGCCAGCGCGCCGGCGGCGAGGAACGCGTAGTCGGCGGCGTACCCGACGCCCGCGACATCGCCGCCGATGCTGCGGCGGGCGAGCCGGTCGCCGTCCCAGAGCGTGTCGCGTGCGAACGCGATGGCGTCGGCGGCGCGCTCGGCGAACCGGTCGTCGAGTGCCAGCCCGGCCTCGGCGTACGCGCGCGCCATCAGGCCGTTCCACCCGGCGAGCACTTTCTCGTCGCGCGCGGGCCGTGGGCGGTCGGCTCGGGCCGCCCGCAGGCGCGCGTCGATCACGTCACACCACGCCTCGGCCGTGGCGGGGGCGGTGTCGAAGGCGTCCGCGATGGCACCCACCGACGCCGACACTGTGGGGACGGTGGTCCCGCCCTCGAAGTTCCCCGTGTCGTCGATACCGTAGCGCCGGCACGCGGCGTCAACGAGCACGTCCGCGTCCGCGGTGTCGCAGGGTGCAGCGGCGGCGTGATCGCGCATCGCGGCGGCGACGCGATCGGGCGTCCACACGTAGTATGCGCCCTCCTCGCG
Source organism: Halobacterium sp. BOL4-2 (assembly GCF_016917835.2). Classification (GTDB taxonomy): domain Archaea; phylum Halobacteriota; class Halobacteria; order Halobacteriales; family Halobacteriaceae; genus Halobacterium; species Halobacterium salinarum. The sequence goes on from NZ_CP070332.2 coordinate 942,251, forward strand.
GTCGCCGTCGGGGGCGTCCGGGGGTGGGCTGCGGGCGTCGAGTGTGGCGTAGAACCCGCCGTCGGGGTGGCCAAGCTCGCGGTCGACGAACGTCAGCGTGGACCGCGCGACATCGGCGTACCGGCTGTCGCCGAGGGCGCGGTAGCCGTCGACGTACAGCCGCGCCAGCGCCGCCTGGTCGTACAGCATCTTCTCGAAGTGGGGCACCGTCCACTCGCGGTCCGTGCAGTATCGGTGGAACCCGCCGCCGACGTGGTCGTGGAGGCCGCCGTCGGCCATCGCGGTGAGGGTGTGGCGGGCGGCGCTGGCGGCGCGCGCGCCGTCCCCGGCGTCGCGCTGTGTCGCCCGCAGGAGCACGCGCAGGCGGCCCGCGTGGGGGAACTTCTGGCCGCGCCCGAACCCGCCGTGTGTGGCGTCGGCCGCGTCGGCGATGCTGCCGGCGGCCGCGGGCAGCGGCGAGTCGGTGCCCGCGTCGTCGACGGGGTCGGGCACGGATTCCAGTTCCCCGCGGGCTGCCTGCAGCCACTGCTCGGCGCGCGCGTCGAGGTCCCCGCGGTTCTCCCGCCAGTTCGCGGTCACGTCCTCAAGCAGGCTCTCGAACCCTGGCTGGTCGCGCGTCGGTTCCTTGGGGACGTAGGTTGTGATGTAGAAGGGCTTGCGCTCGGGCGTGAGGAACACCGACAGCGGCCACCCCCCGCTGCCGCGCGTGACCTGTGAGACGGTCATGTAGAGGTCGTCGACGTCCGGGCGCTGCTCGCGGTCGACTTTCACCGGGACGAACTGCTCGTTCAGGACGGCAGCGATCTCCGGGTCGGCGAACGACTCCTCGGCCATGACGTGACACCAGTGGCACGCCGAGTAGCCGATCGAGAGGAAGATCGGCACGTCGTGTTCGCGGGCGGCGGAAAACGCCGGTTCGCCCCACGGCTGCCAGTTCACTGGGTTGTCGGCGTGCTGGCGGAGGTACGGGCTGGCCGCCTCGTCCAAGCGGTTGCGGGCGGTCGGATGGGTCATGCCCCCCGGTAGCGCGCCCGCGCGGGTAAACCCCGGTGTCGCGTCACCGCCGGCCGGCGGTATACCACGTCCGTGGATAGATCCACCACGAGAAAGGAGAACGTTTACACTGTCGTGGGGAGTCGGTGGCGGGTATGACCGAACGTGTCCTCCTGCTCGGCGGTGGCGGCCGAGAGCACGCGCTGGCAGACGCGCTCGCCGACGACTGCACCCTCTACGCGGCTGCGTCCACCCGCAACCCCGGCATCGACGCGCTCGCCGACGACCTCACGATCCTCGACCCAGCCGACCCCGCGGCGGTCGTCGACCACGCCACGGCCATCGACGCCACCCTCGTGGTCGTCGGTCCCGAGGCACCGCTCGCCGCCGGCGTCGTGGACGCGCTGTCCGACGCCGGCATCTACGCGTTCGGCCCCACACAGGCCGACGCCCGCATCGAGACGGACAAACAGTTCCAGCGGGAGTTCATGGCCGCCAACGACGTCCCCGGGCAGGCCGACTTCGAGACGTTCGACGACTCGGACGCGGCCGCCGACTACGTCACCGGCGTCGACGGCCACGTCGCGGTCAAGCCCGCGGGGCTCACCGGCGGCAAGGGCGTCCGCGTCACCGGCGACCAGCTCTCGAAGCCGGCGGCCGCCGACTACATCCGCACCAGCGACCACGACGACTGGGTCATCGAGGAGCGCCTCGACGGCGTCGAGATCACGGTCCAGGCGCTGGTCGCCAACGGCGACATCCGGACCACGCCGGTCGTCCACGACCACGGCCGCGCCTACGAGGGCGACGACGGCCCGAACACGGGCGGCATGGGCAGCATCGCCGGCCCCGGGCGGCTGGTGCCGTTCGCCACCGACGCCGACTACCAGGCCGCCGTCGACACCATCCGCGCCGTCGTCGACGGGCTCGAAGACTACCGCGGCGTGCTCTACGGCCAGTTCATGCTCACCGCCGACGGCCCCAAAGTCGTGGAGTTCAACGCCCGGTTCGGCGACCCCGAAGCCATGAACACGCTGACCACGATGGAGACGCCGCTTCTGGACGTGCTGGCTGCGGCCCGCGATGGCGAAGCGCTGCCCGAGCTCGCCTTCTCGGAGCCGGCGACGGTCTGCACGTACGCCGTTCCGGACGGCTACCCGACCGATCCCACGGGCGGCACCACCATCACCATCGACGACGCGTCGACGGGGGACGCGGAGCTGTTCTACGCCAGCGTCGACGCCCACGACGACGGCTCCCTCACGACCACCACGTCGCGGTCGTTCGCCGTCGTCGGCACCGGCGACAGCATCCCCGCCGCCGCCACCTCTGTCGACGCCGCGCTCGCAGACCTGCCCGACGGCGTGCGCGTGCGCCGGGACATCGGCAGTAAAACGCTCTTAGCGGACCGCAACGCCCGCATGCGCCGCCTGCGAGACGGTCAGTAGGAACGCGTCTTCGGCTCGTAGGTGTCGTCGTGCCCCTCAAGCAGCACCGGGCGGTACCACAGGTCGGGGTCGCCGTCGTTCCACGACACCATCGTGTGTTTGAGCCACTCGTCGTCCTTGCGCTCCTGGTGTTCCTTGCGCCAGTGTGCGCCCCGGAACTCGTCGCGGGCCAACGCCCCGATGGTGATCATCTCCGCGACGTCCAGGAGGTTGCGCGTCTCGATCGTGTGTTGCAGGTCCGTGTTGAACGTCCGCGACTTGTCGGCGACGTAGACGTCCTGGTAGCGCTTGCGCGCGTCCTGGATGTCCGCGAGCGCCTGCTTGAGGCCGTCCTCGGTGCGGAACACGTTGACGTTCTCGGTCATCGACTGCTGGAGGTCGGCGCGCACGTCGGCGTGGTTGACGCCGTCCTCGCGGCCCAGCAGCGCCTCGATGCGCTCCTCTTCGGTGGTCGCCGTGTCCGCGACCACGTCGGTCGGTGCGCGGGTGTCCACCGCGCCCTGTGCGCCGCCGTCGGTGGCCGGCTCCGCGACGCCCGCGTCGCCGTCGGGCGCGCCCGTCGGCACGCTGAGCTCGTCGTGTTCGAGGGCGTCACTGGGCCCGGTCTCGATGAGCGGGTCGGCCATCTCCTTGCCGGCGGCGTGGCGGCCCGCGAGCGCGCCGAACACGATGAGCTCCGGCAGCGCGTTCCCGCCGAGGCGGTTCGCGCCGTGGAGGCTCACGCACGCACACTCGCCGGCGGCGTACAGCCCGCTGACACACGTCTCCCCGAACTCGTTGGTTTCGATGCCGCCCATGGCGTAATGCTGGCCGGGCTTGACGGGCATCGGCTCCTCGAGCCCGTTGACGCCCTCGAAGTCCTCGGCCAGGTGGAGGATGTTCTCCAGGCGGTCGGTGATGCGCTCCTCGCCGAGGTGGCGCATGTCGAGGTAGATGTGTTCGTCGTCGACGCCACGGCCCTCGTTGATCTCCGTGAGCTCCGCCCGCGACACCACGTCTCGGGACGCCAGCTCGCCGTCGTTGGTGGCGTAGCCGTGTTCGAACATGAACCGCTCGCCCTCGCCGTTGTAGAGGATGCCGCCCTCGCCACGCACGCCCTCGCTGATGAGGACGCCCGTCGACGGCAGCGTCGTCGGATGGAACTGGATCATCTCCATGTCCTCGACGGGGACGCCGGCGCGGTACGCCATCGCCACGCCGTCGCCGGTGTTCGCGACGGCGTTGGTCGTGTGATCGAACGCCTGCCCGATCCCGCCGGTCGCCAGGATGACGCTGTCACTGGCTTTGAACCCCGCGATCTCGCCGGACTGCACGTCCCACGCCACGACGCCGTGGCATTCGCGGTCGTTGGGGTTGTCCTCGTCGGTGACCGCCAGCTCCGAGACGTACCACTCGTCGTACACCTCGATGCCGCGTTTCACCACCTGCTCGTAGAGCGTGTGCAGCATGTGGTGGCCGGTCTCGGCCCCGGCGTACGTGGTCCGCGGGAACGACAGCCCGCCGAACGGCCGCTGGCTCACGCGCCCGTCGTCCTCCCGGGAGAACGGCATCCCCCAATGCTCCAGTTGAATGACCTCGTCGGGCGCGGTCTTCGCGAAGGTGTCGATGGCCGGGGCGTCCCCGAGGTAGTCCGACCCCTTCATCGTGTCGTACGCGTGGTCCTCCCACGAGTCTCCGTCACGGAGCGCGGCGTTGATGCCGCCCTCCGCGGCCCCGGTGTGGCTGCGCACCGGATGGAGCTTCGTGACGATCGCTACGTCTGCGCCTTCCTCTTGGGCGGCGATGGCTGCGCGGAGTCCCGCGCCGCCGCCGCCGACCACGATGACGTCGTGCTCGTACATGAGTTGTTACCAGAACTTCAGGTTCTCTTTGACTGCTTCGCGCTTGAGCTCCTGAATGTGCTCGGTCAGCGGGATATCCTTGGGGCACACATCCGTACAGGAGAACTGCGTCTGGCAGCGCCACACGCCGTGCTCCTGTTCGATGATCTCCAGGCGCTCCTGTCGCTTCTCCGATCCCTCACGGTCGTCCATATAGAACCGGTAGGCCTTATTGATTGCTGCCGGGCCGAGATACTTGTTGTCCCCGGCGGCGATGTTGCACGAGGACATGCACGCGCCACACCAGATGCAGCGCGTCGAGAGCTTGATGTTCTCGCGGTTCTGTCGGCTCTGGCGCTGCTCTTCGAGTTCGCCGTCGGGCAGGTCGTCCGGATCGAAGAACGGGTCGACGGACTCCATCTGGTCGTAGAAGTGATCCATCTCCACGACCAGGTCCTTGACGACGTCCGAGTGGGGCAGCGGCTCGACACGAACCGGCCACTCCAGGTCCTCGATCTGGGTCTGGCAGCCCAACCGCTGGCTGCCGTTGACGAAGAACGCGTCGGACCCACAGACGGCCTGCCGGCAGGAATGCCGGAACGTCAGACTGGAGTCGTAGCTGTCCCGCGCGAAGATGAGCGCGTCCAGGACGGTCATCCCCGTCTCGAAGGGGACGGTGAACGTGTCGAAGCGCGGCTCCTCTTTGCCCGCGATCTCCGGATCGTACCGGAACACCTTCAGCTCGACCGTCTCGCCGTCGAACTCGGTCTCGGCCTGCGCGGCGGCCTCGTCGCGGTCGTCGGCCCGCGCACGCTTGTCGTCGAGGCGGCGCTGCTGGTGGCCGGTGGTCGCCGGCTCCGTGTCGGTCTCGGTCTCGGTCTCTGATTGTGATGGTTTCGTGCTCATTCGTATCTAGAACCCCGCAAGCGCGTTCGCCACGCGAATCCCCTGCACGATCAACAGCACGCCGGCAACCCCAAGCACGAGTTGCGCGGCGCGCTTGGCGTTCCCCTCGATGCCCTGGTTCACGAGGGCGTTGTAGACGCCGTTGACCCCGTGGAACGTCGCCGTCACGAGGAACAACACCATCGTGACGTAGTAGCCGAGGCTCTGCATCCGGACCTGGCTGCCGGCGAAGTCGATGTTGTAGGCGTGATTGACGAAGTGCAGGTTGAAGAAGTGGAACGCCAACACCACGACGAGGAACCCAGCGGTCAGCCGCTGGAGCAGCCACGTCGTCGATCCCGATCGGAACGAGGAGTATCGTTTCGCCATCTCAGAATGCACCCGTGAGGAACGTCGGCACGCTGGCGACGACGATCACGCCCGTCAACACCAGCGACGCGTAGAAGCTCTTGTCCTGTGCCTCCAGCCCAACGCCGAGGTCCACGAACAGCAGCCGGATGCCGTTCAAGATGTGGAACACGGCCACCGCCAGCAGCCCCACTTCGAGCAGGCGCACGATGGCCAGACTCTCCAATCCACTCAGCGTACTGTTGTAAACCTGTGCGCCCTGTAGCGACGTGCTCAGGACCGAGATGTGGGTGAACAGATAGCCAACGAGAACCCACCCTGTGAACTTGTGAAACACCCAGGCCCACATGCCGGCCGAGAACTCCGTCCATCGGCCGAAGTCCGCCACAAGGCCTCGGTCATACGACTCGCTCATACCAACTAACGGTCGGGACTGACCGCACATAGAAGTTACTACACGCTCAGCGAGTACGCAACCCTGAAAAAACCCCGAAAATAGCACGCAGAACCGGTAAGCAGCCGCTCTCGTGCGCTGGCGCGGTCACGGTGTGGCGGCAGCGACTATGCGTCCTGTGCACGCCACACGTACAGCGACGCGTACGACCGATACGGCCGCCAGCTGTCGGCGATTTCCCGCATCTCGGCGCGCGTGGTGTCCGCGCCGTACAGCGCTTGCATGCCGGTCCGGATGCCCAAGTCCCCCACCGGGAAGACGTCCGCTCGGCCGAGCGCGAACAGCAGGAACATCGACGCCGTCCAGTCCCCGACGCCGGTGATCGCGGTGAGTTCCTCGCGCACCGCCGCGTCGCTCAGCTCGGCGAACCGCGCCCGCGTGTAGTCGTGCTCGCGGAACGCCGCCGCGACGTTGGTGACGTAGTCGGTCTTCTGGCGGGACAGCCCGGCGTCGCGCAGGACGGCCGGATCGGCGGCGGCGATCCCGGCCGGGGTCACGTCGACGGCGTCGAACACGCGCTCGCGGATCGTCGCCGCGGCGTCCGTCGACAGCTGCTGGCGGATGATCGCCACGACGAGGCGTTCGAAGAGGTCGTCGTGGGGGGTGACTGCGAGTTCGCCGTGGGCGTCGAGCAGCGGCGCGAGCGTCGGGTCGGTCCTGAGCGCGTCGTGTGCGTCGGCCATACGCCTGGTTCGGTGCGGCGACGTTTGGGGGCTGCGCTGTCGGGTGGTTCGCTGGTGGTGTGTCCACGCGCGTAAACGTGTGCACTGTTGTCAGCCACCGAGAGGGAAAGGTTCAACGGGGCAGCCGGCGACCACTCCCGCATGGACGTCGATGACATCCACAGCATCGCGGTGCTTGGCGCCGGAAACATGGGCCACGGGATCGCGGAAGTGGCCGCGATGGCCGGATACACGGTGCGGCTCCGGGACATCTCCGCGGAGCTCGTCCAGGACGGCTACGACCAGATCGAGTGGTCGCTGGGGAAGCTCGCGGAATCCGACCAGCTCACCGAGGCCGCGGCCGACGCCGCACTCGACCGCATCAGCACGCACGTCGAAGTGAGCGACGCCGTCGACGACGTGGACGTCGTCATCGAGGCGGTCCCGGAGAAGATGGGGATCAAAACCGACGTGTACACCGAGGTCGAGGCGCACGCCCCCGCCGACGCGGTGTTCGCCACCAACACCTCCAGTCTCTCCATCACGGACCTCTCGGAGGTCACCGAGCGCCCCGCGCGGTTCTGCGGCATGCACTTCTTCAATCCGCCCGTCAGGATGGAGCTGGTGGAAGTCATCTCCGGGGCACACACCGACGACGCGGTGCTCGAATGCATCGAGTCGCTGGCCGCGGACTTCGGGAAGACGCCGGTGCGGGTGCGCAAGGACTCCCCCGGGTTCGTGGTCAACCGCATCCTCGTGCCGTTGCTGAACGAGGCCGCGTGGCTCGTCCACGACGACGAGGCGACCATCGCCGAGGTCGACTCCACGACCAAATACGACATGGGGCTGCCGATGGGGGCGTTCGAGCTCGCCGACCAGGTGGGCATCGACGTCTCCCACGACGTCCTCGATTACATGCAGGACGTGTTGGGCACGGCCTACGAGCCGTGTCCGGTGCTCGTCGAGCACGCCGAGGCCGGCGACCTCGGGCGGAAGAGCGGCGCTGGCTTCTACGACTACGGCGATGACGCGGCCGGCGCGGACGTGCCGACTGACGCGATCCGGGCCGACATCGCCGACCGGCTCACCGCCGTGATGGCCAACGAGGTCGCGAAGCTCGTCGGCGGCGGCGTCGCCGACCCCGCGGAGATCGACGAGGCCGTGATGCTGGGCGCGGGCTACCCCGAAGGCCCCGCGAAGATGGCCGACGCAGCGGGCATCACGCACCTCCACGAGACGCTGGTTGCGGCCCACGAGGCGACCGGGCAGGCGCGCTACGAGCCCGCCGACACCCTCGCCGAGATGGCGGCGGCCGGCGAGTCGTTCCACGGGCGCGGCGACGAGGACGCGGACGGCCGCCGGGAGTTCGACAGCGTCAGCGTCTCCGTCGACGGCAGCGTCGGCCACATCGAACTCGACCGCCCGCACCGCATGAACACCATCAGCGGCGAGTTGCTGGCCGATCTGTCAGACGCGATCGACGTGCTCGGCGACGACGACGACGTGCGCGCCGTCCTCCTGACCGGCGCGGGTGAGAAAGCGTTCTCGGCCGGTGCGGACGTCACGTCGATGGCGGGCAACGCCGACCCCGTGGAGGCGGTGGAGCTCTCCCGGATGGGCCAGCAGACGTTCGGCAAGCTCGAAGCCGCCGACGAGCCGGTGGTTGCGGCCATCGACGGCTACTGTCTCGGCGGCGGGATGGAGCTGGCGACCTGCGCGGACATGCGCCTCGCCAGCGAGCGCAGCGAGCTCGGCCAGCCCGAACACGATCTCGGCCTCCTCCCGGGCTGGGGCGGCACGCAGCGCCTCAAACACATCGTCGGCGAGGGCCGCGCCAAGGAGATCATCTTCACCGCCGACCGCTTCGCCCCCGAGACACTGGCCGACTACGGCTTCATCAACGAGGTCGTCACCACCGAGGCGTTCGAGGAGCGCGCCTGGGAGCTCGCCCGCGACCTCGCCGCCGGCCCGCCGGTCGCCATGAAGTACACGAAGCGCGCGATGCGTGCCGGCCGCGACGACACCGACGCCGGCCTGGAGATCGAGGCGCAGTCGTTCGGCCAGCTGATGAACACCCAGGACCTGATGGAGGGCGTCAGCGCGTTCTCCGCGGACCGGGAGCCGGAGTTCAACGGGGAGTAGCCGCCGCGCCGTCGGGTGGCGCGTCGGTGGTTGTCGTGGCGAATCAGATTAGAGGGATTTATACGTGAGCGGTCGTTCAGTCCGGATGCGGACGCTCGGTTGGTGTAGTCCGGCCAATCATGTTGGCCTTTCGAGCCGACGACCAGGGTTCAAATCCCTGACCGAGCATTTCTCGCGGTCGTGTGCGATACCGCTGACTGGGTAGTCCGGCTGTGAGCCGTGGCCGTCGCCGTCCCGTCGACTGAATGCTCGGATACATGTAACTAGATTTAACACCTGCCGGTCCCTCATCATCGTTGATGAGCGAGACAGACTCAGCGAGCGAGACCGTCGAGGAACCGACGACGTGGCCGGACCTCGCGGTTGGGCTCTACGACCGCCTGACCGGGCGCGGCGCGGAGATCATCTACGAGTTCGACGAACTCGATGTGGACGTGCCCAGCGGGACCGGTGACGACGCCGAGCACGCGCGCTGGCACGTGGACGGAACGATCCGCGTCACCACTCGTGAGCGCGACTGACGGCGCGTCCCACCACGACGAGCGGACGCCGTTGTCGGTGGCCGCCGACCTGGACGTGGTGATCGACGGCACCCCGGTTGCGGTCACCTCGACGGGCAAGCGAGTGTTCGTGGACGTGCCGTCGCTTGCCGCCGGCGTCGACGCGCTGGCCGGGGTGCCACAGTCCGAACTCCCCGCGTTCGCGGCAACGCTTCGGGACGCGGACCTCACCGTCGAGTTGCGGGTGCGTGAATCCCCCGTCGCGGTCGTCGGCGCGGACGCCGCTCCGGGGCTGCTCTCCAAGCGGGCGGGTGTCGCGCCCGCCGCGCTCCGTGTCGGGGGAGCGGCTGTCGCCGCTGGCAGAGGCGTCACCGCCACGGTCGACGCCGCGCGCCGCCTGATCGCGGCGCTCACGTCGTGACCAGCGCCGCGGGCGCGCGGTGTCAGCACCTCCCACAGGGAGACAACACTTATACTGCTCGGGGTGCTCCGTACAGGCGACGAGCGACTCGCTGACCGCGAGTCACACCGGCTCGAATCCACTCATGATCGCCGCAGCATCCCCCGCATCCGGCACCGCCGCCACGAGCAGTGGCGGGTCCGGATGCTCTCGAACGGGATGCGTGGCAACAACAGGATTTGCGCCGAAATCGGCGTCCACGTCCACCCTCGCTGCGTAACTGCGCGCGACACACCACCCGGGGGATGACGTGGACGCCATTCTAGCACCAGTACTGCTGTTGGCGCCCTCGTGTTCCCCCAGCGGTGGCCGTGGACTGCCGGGCACTCCCGGCGGGCGGTCCCGCTCCAGCCGAGTTCGACTCTCGGCGGGAGGCTATGGCTACGGCCAACCAGACGGTACAGATCACCGCGGACCTCACGATGCACGTGCCTCGGAACGCCACCGGCGACCTCGGGGACGGAGTGACGAACGTCGTGCGCGGCGTGTCCGCAGTCGCCAGCGTCGATGGGATCGACGTCCAGGACCTCCGCCCGCGGTTGAACGACCTCCAGGTCACGGCGACAGTCACGGCGGTCGTCACGGTCGCCGACGCGCCGGACATCGAGCGCGCCACCGCGGACGCGCTCGCCGACGGCTTCGGCATCGACTCCGTGGCCGACGTGGACGCCACCCGGGTGGCTGCCGACCACGACGACCGCGCCCCCGAGTACGCCTGAGCGCCGGCGTGGTGCTACGGGGGCAGGTCGTCCGGTGGGCCGCCGCGCTCGCTGGGCAGCACGCCCGGATCCGGGCTGCCGACGGCCTCGGGGGCCGTTTCCGTCAGGAAGTCGTGGAGCGCCGGGATGTCCGCCAGCGCCGGCCCGCGGTCGCTGCCCGCCAGTGGCTGCCGGGTTGCGAGCGCCGCGCGCTGGCGGTCCCGCACGCCGCCGTTCGTGGCGTCGTCTCCGTGGTCGGGCGCGGCTGCGAGCTTCTCCTGGATGCGCTCGACGGACCGATCGAACCCGAGTTGGTCGTACTGTGCGCGCGCCGCCTCCAGGTGTGACCGGCGCTGGTCGGGTTCGTCGGTGAGTATCGCGCGGCGCTCGTGGCGCTGGGCGTCGAAGTGCGTGTACATCTCCTCACGACGGGCGTCCGGCACGGCCAGCTCCGAGAGCGCCGCTCGGCCGTCGTCGAGCGCCCCGATCGCGGCCTCGTGGTCGCCGCGGGCCGACGCCATGTTCGACGCCACGATCGCGCGCGTGTACACTGGCTCCCAGGCGTCCAGAAACGACCACTGGTCGGCGATCGCTTCGGCGTCGGTGAACGCCGCGATGGCGAGGGCGTGGGTGCGACTCGTCCGGTGGCGATGGGCGCGGGCGCGAGCGCGCTCGAAGCGGCTGTGGCCGATGATCCAGTCGTGATCGATCTCCCGGCCGGCCACCACAGCGCCGTCGAACAGCAGCTCGTCGATGCGGCTGTCGCCGCGGTCGACCTCGGCGGTCCAGTACAGCGCGTTCGCCAGCGCGTACGCGAACACTGCGTCGGACTGGTCGGCGGCCGTGGGGACGGCGCTGCGCCACGCGTCGCCGCGCGCCCAGTAGTCGGCGGCTTCGGCGTCCGCTTTCGCCGCGTCGAAGGTCTTCGACGCCGGCCACCGGGTCGCACACCGTTTCGCCGCCGGGAGGCCACGCGTGGTCGCGGCGTGCGCGAGCAGCGCGGCGAAGAACACGCCGTCGCTGTCGTCGGCCAGCGCCCGCGGCTCGACGCCGTGGTCGGCGAGGAACGCCCGCGCCCCCCGTGGCGTGTCTGTCACCCGGTGCATGGCTTCGGCGACGACGGCGCTCACCGACACGTCCCCGACGGCGTCGATGGCGTCGACCCCCTCACAGAGCGCGCGCACGTCCGCCGCGGTGTCCGTCGGCGGCCCGGCGGTGGTCGATAGCATGCCCACGAGGACGCCGTACCGGCGCGCGTGCAGGTCGTCGGCGGCGCTGTCCGAGGCCGCCGTGACCGCGTCCAGCAGGTCGCAGAGACCGGGCTGCGTGAGACACTCGCCGGCGGCGAACGCGAGCGCAGCGACGCCACCGGCGTGCGCCGTGAGCTGCCGGGCGGCAGTCGGGTCGCCGTCGAGGGCGGCGTCGATGCGGGCTGCGGCTGCCGGCCCGGGGAGCCACAGCCGCGTCGTCCCGTCCGGCGTTGTGAGCCGCAGGCGCGTGAGCCCGGCATCGGCGGGCAGCGAGACCGAAACGGCGTCGGCCGCGGGCCGCGTCACGTCGCCGACCGCGGCCCGAGCGCGCACCCAGTCGGCGGTGGCGTCCACGCGGAACCGCCGGGTTTCGACCCCCGACTCGGGGAGTTCGTGGTCGCCAACGACGCGCGTCACGGTTGCGTGCTCGCCGCCGGGGAGCGGTCGCTGCCAGCGGACCCGCTGAGTCATTGTCCCGTGGTACGTCGGTGGGCGATTTCAGGCCTCCGCATTCCCGGTGCCGGGGCCCCGGCGCACCCGGCCACCAGTATGTTCAAGTACACTACGGGTTCAAGCATACTCGTGTGCATGTCGCGCCGCCGTTCGACAGCGGTGGCAGCCGTTGTGGTCGTTGTCGCCGCCAGCGTCGCCGTCACAGCGGCCCCAGCGGCCGGCCGCATTGACACCGGTGGCGGCGTCGTCACGGTGGGCGTTTCCGGTCCGGGCAACGCCACCGTCGAGAACGACACGCAGTTCATCTGGCGCAACGCCCGGACCGACATCGTTGCGACGACCCAGGACATCGTCTTCGAATCCACGAGCCGCTACGACACCTACCGACTGCGGCTGACGAACGACTCGCTGTCCAGCTTCCAGCCGGTGTTCGACGACGCAGTCGCCACCACGACGGTGACGATGCGGGAGCGCGAGCAACGCGCCGTTTCGCTGCCCGTGCCGGCCGGGGAGTTCGAGACCGGCGTCCACGAGCTCCACGTGGGCATGTACGACCCCGAGACACGGGTCGAGGAGCGCGTCAACGAGACCACGATCACGGTCCACGCGATCAAGCGCAACGGCGACCGTGACGGCGACGGCCTCCGGAACGACGAGGAGGTGCGCGCCGGCACGGCGCTGCTGACCCGGGACACCGACGACGACGGGCTCTCGGACGGCGTCGAGGTGCGGGTCGCCGGCACGGATCCGACCGAGCGGGACACCGACGGCGACGGCGTCGACGACGCCGCCGAACTCCGTGCGGGGTCGCTCCCCGAGGCGACGGGGAGTCTCGCCGAGCGCCTCCAGGGAACGCCGGCTTCGGCCGTCGACGCCGACTTCGACGGGCTTCCGAACACCGCTGAGGCGGAGCTCGGGACGAGCCCGACCGAGCGGGACACCGACGGCGACGGACTCACGGACGCCGTGGAAGTCGGCGTTTACGACAGCGACCCGACCGTCGCCGATACGGACGGTGACGGGCTCACCGACGGGATCGAAGTGCGGCGCTTCGGCAGCGATCCGACCGAGCGGGACACCGACGGCGACAGCGTCAACGACGGCCGGGAGGTGCTCGACGGCACCGATCCCACGCAACACAGCGCGCTTGAGACCGCGCACGCGTCGGTGATCCGTCCGAGCGGCCCCGGCGCCGACGCGTTCGCCACACAGCTCGGGCGAGTACTGTTCGGGCCTCCGGAGGGGAATGCATGAGGCGCGCCGTGGTGTGCTTGCTCGCCGCGCTCGCGGTGGGGCTCGTGTTCGCGGCCGCCGCGCTCGGTGCCGGCACATCGGCGGCTGCCACCGGCGACGCGACGTACGTCGGCACGAACGTCACGACGAACACCACGTGGACCCCCGGCGAGGGCCCGTACGTGGTGACGACCGAACTGACCGTCACGGAGAACGCGACGCTCACCGTCGCCCCGGGCACGACGGTCCAGGTCGCCAAGGACGCCTCGATCACGGTGGCCGGCAGCCTCGATGCGGCCGGCACGAGCACCGACCGCGTGTCGTTCACGACCGCGCGCCCGAAACCGCAGCCCGGCTCGTGGACCGCCATCACGTACGCCGGCACCGCTGACTCCCGGTTGCGCCTCGCAAACACCACCGTCGAATACGCCACCACGGCGGTTCGCGTGGCGTCCGCAGACGGCCGCATCACCGTCCAGGACAGCCTGCTGCGCAAGCACGTGCGCGCTGGCGTGGCCGTCACGACCGCCGACGGGCCGCCGTCGCTGCGGCTCGCGCGCTCGACGATCGCCGACACCGGCTACGCGGGCGTGGCCGTCACGACCCCCGGAACGGACCCGTTCGCGCGCCGTGTGGCCGGCGTCACGATCCGGGACACCGACTTCCGGAACCCCGGCCAGTACGGCGTGGTGGTTCGCGCCCGCCACCTGGTCGGTGTGTCGGTCGTCGGGGGGTCGATCACCGGCTACGAGTCCGGCGGCGTCGCCGTTTCCACGGGCAACCGTGCGGCCGACGTTCCCGGGCCGGACGACCGCAGTGTCACGTACACCACCGTGCACGGCGTCGAGTTCGCCGACGCCCGGGGCGACGCCGTCACCATCGAGAGCGGGCACCTCGATCGGGTGCGCGTCTCCGACATCGACGTCCACGGGGTCGACGGCGACGGGATCGGCGTTCGGCGCGCCATCGACCTCGATGATGTCGTGCTCGACGACAACACAGTGCGTGGCGCTGCCCGCGGCATCGCGCTCACGCACCGCCGCGCACAGCGCCAGCCGCCACACGTCTCGGTCGCCGTGACCAACAACACGCTCCGCGAGACCGTCGGTGCGGGCGTCTCGATCGACGCCCAACGGCTGTTCGTCTCCCGACTCGACGTTCGGAACAACACTGTCACCGGCAGCGGCGGCGACGGCGTTGCGCTCCACGCGCCGGTGCTTTCGGGTGCCACGATCGCGGACAACACGGTTCGCGGGAGCCACGACCGGGGGGTGAGCGTTCGGGGCAGTCGCGTCCGGAACCTCACTGTCGCGGGGAACCGTGTGGCGGCCAACGGTCGGGGCGGCGTGCGCGTGCGTGCCGCGCGCACCCCGGGGCCGCTGACGGTTGCGAACAACACGCTGGTGAACAACGTGGCCTTCGGCGCGCACGTCTCCGGCGCGGCGAACGGCGGCCCCGTCGCCGCGCGGAACAACACGGTCGCCGCCAACACGCGTGGCATCACCGTCGACGGGCCGTCGCCGGTTCGGCTGACCGGCAACACGATCGCCGTCAACACGCGCTCAGCTGCCCGCAGCGCCGACGCGAGTGCCGTCGGCCCGTCGGTCGGTGTGACCCTGACCAACGCCTCCGGGAACGTCACGATCACGCGGAACGACATCTACGGCCACCTCGTCGGGCTGCGAGCCGCGACCAACGGCACCATCGACGCCGAACACAACTACTGGGGGGCCCCAAGCGGGCCGTTCTACGCCAGCGTCACGCCCGACGGCGACGGGGACACGATCCGCATGCGGCGGGGCGTCGCCGACATCGCGCCGATCGCGGAGACACCGCATCGCGCGCTCATCGAGCGCCCATCAGTCAGCCTCACGGCCAACCGGTCGACGGTCGCCGCCGGCACCGATGTCCGGGTCACGGCGGCGTCCCCTGCCGGGCCGAACGCGACCTACCAGTTCACCGTGGACGGGCAGCGCCGCCCCACGCAGGCGTCGCCGTCGCTCGTCAGCGCGTTCGACGACCCCGGTGCACACGAGATCGCGGTGGCTGTGGTGAACGACCGCGGGGTGGCCAGCCGCCCGCCCGCCACGACGACCGTCCGGGTTGAAAACGCGTCCACGGCCCCAGCGACGGCGGCACCGCCGCCGACAGCCAGCCCGCCCCAGCCCCCGGACAGCGCCGCACCGCCGTCGCTTCTGGACAGCGTCCTGTCGGTTCCTGGGCTGCTCGGGGGCGCGCTGTGGGTGCTTGCGGTTGGCGTCGGCGGATACGGCGTCGCCGCGTCGATGCGCGGTGCCCAACCCCCGGTTCGGGGGCGGGTCGCGCACGCACTCGCGGTGGTCGCCGCCGGCGTCTGGATCGCCGCCGGACTGCTCGCGGTCCCGCCGCTGCTGTCGGCGGGCGGCGTGGCACTCGCTGGGTGGGGTGTGGTGACCGCCGCGGTCGTGGCCGCGGCGAGCAGGTAGCCGGTGGGGTCTCAGTTGGCGCTCGTGCTCCACGTCCAGCGCAGATCGAGCACGAACCGGTAGCCACCGCTGACGAGGATGCCGACGGCGTTCGAGAGCAAGTACGGCAGGCTGTACCACTCGACGAGCGCGAACAACACCCCCAACTGGATCGGGATCGCGGTCCCGCGAACGACGTTGGTCTTCACCAGCCCAACGGCGTACTCCACGCGGCCGCTGTTCCGGATCGCCTGAAAGGTCCACGCGTTGTTCAAGACGTACGTCAGCACGATCGTGGCCTCGATCGCGGCGACCGCACTGGGGATGTAGGCCACCTCGACCGCGTCAACGAACACCCACAGCAGCGCCATCTGGGCGCCCGCCGCAACCACACCGACGGCGGCGAACCGGCGCAGCCTGGTTGCGGTCGGCCCGGAGTTGGCGCGGCGAAGCAGCCGCCGAATCATCCACACAGCACCACCGTCGGAGTGGCCGACGCAGTCGCTCTCGTGTGAGTCACGCCTACCGAGGCGTACGTGTGTAAGCATGTATCACTGTTCCGGTCGTGTCAACGCACACCGCAACCCAGCCGGGAGTTGCGTTCGCCGTTATCATGGCTGATATCACGAGGCATACTCTTATGTGTGTGATCCGGAATGAACGGATACGGTGGCACTAACGGGTGTCACACGCTCCCTGATAGACTGCCACCGGATCCCCGAGACGTTTTCACCTGCGGTCCGCTGACACCCCTTGGAACCGTTCCACAGCTGGGCGGCCACGCATGCTTTATGCCACACCAGCCGGTGGTCGGTGATCGTAACGCGACTGCAGGAAGTTGGAATGCTCCGTCAGGGATTTGAACCCTAGTCCTTGCCGTGAGAGGGCAAGATGATTGGCCGGACTACACCAACGGAGCGCGTCCACTCTTCGGTAATTGGGAGACACAAATAACCGTTTCGTCTCGCGGGCAGACTGTCACTCCCTCCCGTAGCGCCGGGCGACACGCGGCCGGTCAGGGCGCGAGCCGGTTCTTCCGGTGTTTCATCTCCGCGTCGTAATATTCGAAGGTGTGGGGACACCACTGAGCGGCCGCATCGAGTAGCTGTTCGGTGAGCTCGCGGATCTCCCACTGTGCGTCGGCGGCGGCCCGCATGTCCGCGACGTGCATCAGCGACCGCGGGTTCAGCGTGATCACCACGTTCACTTCGGTCCCGATGGGGAGCACGAACCGGGCGTCCTCCGGGGGCATCCCGAGCCCCAGCAGTTCCTGGTAGTCTTCGACGGCGCGCCGCACCGACGCCTGGAAGACCGCCTCGCGTTCGGCCATGGTCTCCTCGTCGACGTCGCCCGCGTCCTGGTTGCGGCCGACCCAGTCGGGGTCGGTCGCCGACGGCGGCGTCACCACCAGCTCGCCCTCCGCAACCGCCGCCGGATCGACGTCGTCGAACGCGACGTAGCGCATCGACTGCACGTCGAAGCTGGCGTGGCGGTGGCGGGTGAGCTGTGCCATGCACGACCGGCTCACACCCTCGATGGCGAACGTCGCCGACGGATGCTCGAAGGGGCCGTAGTGGCCGCGAGTGAGCAGCTGTGCGATGAGGTTCGACAGCTTTTCGTCTGTGGTGTCGCCGTCCACGGACGCCATCGCGGTGTCGAGTGGCGTGTCACCGACCCAGTCGGACATGTAGTCGTTGCGGGCGCTCTGACAGATGAGTTCCTCCGGGTTCTCAGTCGCTTCGAGGAGACGGACGCGCATGCTAGACGGTGTGCCTGCCGGTGGCAAAAACACTCCGAACCCACGCGCCGGTACCATGAAGTGGCGCCACGAACCACGTCGAAACATGGCCCACAAGGACGTGTCAGTGGACGACGTCGACTCGGCGCTGTCGGCCGACGCGGACGCCGACCTCTACTTCATGAAAGACGCCCTGAACACCGACGAGGTCGCCATCTCGGTGTACCACATGGAGCCGGGCGCAACCGGAATGGAGCACGACCACGCCAACGACGGCCAGGAGGAAGTGTACTACGTCGCCGACGGCGGTGTGGACGTCGTCTTCGACGACGAGACGGTGTCGCTGGACGCCGGCGACGCCATCCGCGTCGACGCCACCGACGACCGACAGCTCCACAACGGCGATCACCACTCCGAGCTGGTGTTGGTGGGCGCACCCCGCTGACCGCGCGCGCCGCGTGCGGCAACCCCTAAGTGGTGGCCGGCATACGGACAGCCATGCCGACGAACCTTTCGGCGGGCGTTCAGGCGTTCACGAGCAACGCGTTTCTGGTGACCGGCGACCGCGACGTGGTGGTTGACGCGGGCGCGAACTACGACGTCGTCGCCGCGGTCCGCGACCACGGCGTCACGCCCGACGCGGTCGTCATCACACACCCGCATCCCGACCACGTCGGCAACCTCGACGCGCTCGTGGACGCCTTCGACCCGACCGTGCTCGGGTTCGACGGCGTCGCCGACGCCGACCGGACGCTGGCCGACGGCGACGAAGTCAGGCTCGGCGACGACGACTACGTGGTTCTGCACACGCCCGGCCACGAACCCCACCACGTGTGTCTGTACAGCCCGGCCGCCGGCGTGTTGTTCTCCGCGGATCTGGTGTTCGCGAACGGCAGCTTCGGGCGCACGGACCTCGACGGCGGCGACCGGGAGACGCTGGTCGAGAGCATCGACCGGCTCGCCGACACCGTCGCCGGCGAGGAACTGACAGCCATGTATCCCGGCCACGGCCCCAGCGTCACCTCGGATCCGGCCGCCGACATCGACCTGGCGGCCCGATCCGCGCGCTTCCAGTGAGCCGCGGTTAGCTCGTGTCCAGGCCGTAGTATCCGGGTTCGTCGTCGGTCCGGGGTTCCGCGACGACGAGCGCGTCGGCGTGCAGCATCACCCACGGGATCGCCCAGTCGAGCAACACGTCCTCGGTGCCGCGATCGATGTCCGCGTCGGGCTCCAGGTCCTGCAGCAGGCGCGCGATCTCGTAGACGGTGTACATGCGGTCGTCGTCGAGTAATGCCGCTGGCTCGTAGAAGTCACACGGGTACAGGTCGTCGAACTCGGATTTCGCAACCGGCATGTGCTGACAGGCGGCGGCGACGCCGAAAAACCCAGCGAGTTGACCCAACGGTTATGTGTCTCGCCGAAGTCCATGTATCCGTTCAACATGTCAGATAGTTCACCGCAGTTAGAAGACCAACGCACAGACGCCATGCAGGCGCTGCTGTACATGCGCGATGACGTTGCAGCCCGCACGACGGACGTGGACGCCCAGCGGTACCTCGACAACGAGCGCTACGGGTTCATCACTCGCGCCACCTACAACCGCCTCCACTACGCCACGCTGCGGTACACGCACCGTGGGTTCGACACCTGGGAGCTGTTCCGGACGTTCCTTGATGCCGCCGATGGCACCAGTTCCGCTGGCGTCGTCATCGGCCTCGACGCCGACGGCACCTGCTACGATTTCGACGCGCTCACCGACACCGTGCACGCGGTCGGTGACGAGCACAGCGTCGCCGCACTCACGCCAGCCACTGATGAGCCGTCATGACGCGAAAAAAACACGGGAGCGTGTCCGGTCACTCGAACAGCGACACCACGTCGTCGTAGTTCGCCGCGATGGGGTCCCAGTCGATCACCTCGAAGAAGGCGTCGACGAAGCTGCCGCGGTCGGGGCCGTAGTCGTAGTAGTAGGAGTGCTCCCAGACGTCGAGGGCGAGGATGGGGTGGCTGCCCCAGAGCGCGCCCTCGTCGTGGTTGTCCACGGCCACGTTCCGGAGCTGCTTGGCGACCGGATCGTAGACGAGCAGCGCCCACCCGCTGGCCGCGCCGGCCGCCACCTCGAATTCAGCCCGCCAGTTCTCGTAGGAGCCGAAGTCCGCCGCGATGCGGTCGGCGAGCGCCCCGGACGGCTCGCCGCCGCCGTCGGGACTCATGTGCTCCCAGAACATCGTGTGGAGGTAGTGCCCACAGCCGTTGTGCGTGACGTCCCCGAGCGCGCCGGCAGTCGAAGCGTGGTCGCCGGTCTCACGGTTCTCCGCCAGCGTCTCCTCGGCGCTGTTGAGGCCGTCCACGTAGCTCTGGTGGTGGGTGTCGTGGTGCCACGTGACCACCTGCTCACTGATGTGTGGTTCGAGTGCGTCGTAGTCGTACGGCAGCGATGGGAGTTCGTGCTGGCTCATCGGTGGAATCCACCGGATCAGTGATCACGCGGCGTCATGTTAAATGTTCGTGAGGATCGGGGGCTCACTCGTCGCCGCGCGCACGTTCGAACATCGCGATCGCGTCCTCACGGCGCTGGCTGTGGTCCACGATGGGGTCCGGATACTCCGGGGCGTGCCGGCGGCGCTCGGACAGCGACAGCTCGTGCCAGCTGTGGATCGCGTCCGCGGGCACGTCCCGGAGTTCGGGGACGAACTCGGTGATGTAGTCGGCGTCGGGGTCGTAGCGCTCGCCCTGGGTCATCGGGTTGAACACCCGGAAGTACGGCTGGGCGTCGGTGCCGGTGGAGGCGGCCCACTGCCAGCCGCCGTTGTCGTTGGCGGTGTCGTGGTCCGCGAGCTTCTCCCGGAACCAGTCGTAGCCCGCCCGCCAGTCCACCAGGAGGTCTTTCGTGAGGAAGGCGGCGACGATCATCCGCACGCGGTTGTGCATGTACGCTTCCGCGCGGAGCTGGCGCATGCCGGCGTCCACGATCGGGTAGCCGGTCTCGCCGTCCTTCCAGGCCTGCAGCGCCGCGGGGTCGTCCCGCCACTCGATGGGGTGCTCGTACGCTTTGAAGTTCTCCGAGACGACGTTCTGGTTGAAATACAGGACTTGTGCGTAGAACTCCCGCCACGCGAGCTGGCCGATGAACGCCGCGACGTTCTCGCGTTCGTCGTCGGTGTCGGCGTCGGATTTCGCCGCGCGTGCGGCCTCGTAGACCGTTCGGATCCCGATCGTGCCGAACTTCAGGTGCGGGGAGAGCCGCGACGTGGGTTCCTCGTGGGGGTAATCGCGGCGGTCCTCGTAGCGGTAGATGTCGCCGGACTCGCGGAAGGCATCGAGCAGTGATCGCGCCGCCGCGGTTCCGGCGTCGGGGACCGCCGCCTCCGGCTCCGCGAAGCCGAGCTCCTGGACGGACGGCAGCGGATCGGTGTCCGCGAGCGCGGTGTCGGCCGCGAGATCCGCGCGCTCTGGCTGCGGGGCCGGCGGGTTCTTCTCGCGGTCCTGCCACTTCCGCCAGAAGTACGTGTACACCGAGTACGGGTCGCCCGCGTTCGTGCGGATCTCGCCCGGCCGGTGGTGGACAGCGTCGTGGAACTGCGCGTGTGCGACGCCCGCCGCGTCGAGGGCGTCGCGCACGCCTGCGTCGCGGTCGGTGGCCAGCCCCGAGTAGTCGTGGTTCCAGACGACCCGGGTGGCGTCGAGATCGTCGGCGACCGCCGGGAGCACCGCAGCGGGGTCGCCGTGGCGGACAATGAGGTCGCTGCCGAGGTCGCGGTAGCGCTCCCGGAGGGCGGCCAGCGCGTCCAGCATGAACGCGACCCGGGGCGGGGCGGCGTGAGCCAACACCTCGTCGTCGAAGCAGAACACCGCCGCGACAGGGCCCTGGTCGTGGCCGCCGTCGACCGCTGTCACGCCCGGAGCGGCCGCTGCGAGGCCGCGGTTGTCCGTGGTGCGGAGGTCCCGTCGGTGCCAGAACAGTTGCATGCCGGGGGGTTGGGCGGCCGGCATCCTCAACGTGTGGGTGTCAGTCGTCGCGGAACACGCGGAACGACCCGCGTCCCACGGCCACTTCGGTGGGCTCGGCGTCCGCCGTGTCGGCGGGCGTGACGACCGAGATCTCCGCCACGCCGACGGTTGAGCCGACGCGCACGACCGACGCATCGGCGATCAGGTCGCCGCGGGCCGGCCGGAGATAGGACACGTTCAGATCGATGGTGGCGACGTTCGCGGCGACAGGGTTCGGGAGCGCGCTGCGCACCGCCAGCCCGCCGGCGGTGTCGATCAGCGTCGCCGCGATCCCGCCGTGGACGTCTCCCTCGCCGGGGCCGTGGTTCGTGAGCTTCTCGTGGTAGGGGATGCGGAGGCGCATCTCGCCGTCGCTGGCGTCCTCGACGGACACCCCGAGAAACGACAGCAGCCCGTGGTCGTCGACGTAGGACTGGATGAGCGCGGCCGCGTCGTCGGCGTCGAACCCGGTCATGGCTGCGACTGGAACCCCGGTGTCTATAAGCCCACCGAGCCGCCACGCCGATCTTATCAGTGAACGTATGAGAACTGCTAAAGTGTGTGCGATCACACGACATGGTAGTGACTTCAGCCGCCGGGACCGTGTTGGTGACCGTCGACTCGCTGCGAGCGGACGCGCGATCCCGGGTCGAGACGCCGACCCTGGACGCGCTCGCGGACTCGGGCACGGTCTTCGAGCGCGCGTACGCCCACGGGAACTGGACGCCGTTCTCGTTCCCGAGCGTGCTCGGGGACAGCCACGTGTTCGCTGCCGACGGCGCGATCGGCGTCGGTGACACCACGCTGGCCGGCCGTCTCGCCGACGCCGGCGTCCGGACTGCCGGCGTCAACGCCGCCAACGGGTTCCTCACCGAACACTGGGGGTACGACCGCGGCTTCGACACCTACGACGCGTTCACGGACACGAACTCGCGGCTCGGGCGCACGCTCGCCGCACACCCCACCGTCCAGGGGTGGCTGCAGGTCGGGGCGTCGCCGTTCCGGCGGCGCAGCGACGGCCGCGAGCGCGTCGACGCCACGCGCATGCTCGACATCGAGGACCGCGCCGTCGAGTTCCTGTCGGCGGCCAGCGAGCCGTTTTTCCTCTGGCTGCATTACATGGACACCCACACGCCGTACGTCCCCGCGCCGCGCCACCTGCGTGCGACGACGGACCGCCGGGGCGCAATGTTGGGCATGCTGTCGGCGCACCTCCGCGTCGGCCTCGGGCTGACGGTGAGCTCGGCCACGGCCGGCGAGCTGCACACCCTCTACGACGCGACCGTGCGCCAGGTCGACACCAGCATCGGGCGCGTGCTGGCGGCGCTCGGCGACCGCCGCGAGGACACCATGGTGGTGGTGGCTGGGGACCACGGCGAGGAGTTCCTCGAACACGGCCACCTCGCGCATTATCCGAAGCTCTACGACGAGCTGGTGCACGTGCCGTTGCTCGTTGACCATCCGGCCGGCGCGGGCGGGCGGGTGTCGACGGCGGTCGGCCTCTCCGACGTGCCCGCGACCGTGCTCGACGTGATGGGCGGCTCGACACGGGGGTTCACCGGTGAGAGCCTCGCCCCCGAGATCCGCGCCGGGACGGAGCCGACCCGCGGCCCGATCACGTCGGTCGCAGTACGCGGGGCGTCGGTGACACAACAACCGATCCCGCGCCACCTCGGTGCCGGCCGCCCGCTCGTCAGCGCGCGCGACGGCCGCTGGACGTACATCCGCGACCCCGAGCGCGACACCCACGAGCTGTACGACCGTGCCAGCGATCCGGGCGAGCAGACGGACGTGTCCGGCACCGCGGATCCACCGCTGGACGCCCTGCACGCAGCGACACGCCAGCGGCTGGACGCGATCCGAACCGACGGCGACGCCGCGGCCGCCACGCCGGACGACGTCGAGCGCCGACTCTCCGCGCTCGGGTACCGCTGACCAGACACCAATACCGGCAGCGGGCGTCCATTTGGAAACGTATTTGCCATGGTCTATCGTGATGGTGAACAACCGATGTCGAATCTCGTTACCAACGTCCAAACCTCGGCGACCGAGCTTCCGGACCACCCCGCAGTCGTGTACGACGACCACACCCACACCTACAGCGACCTCTGGGAGCGAACCGGACAGTTCGCGGCCGCGCTCCGCGACCACGGCGTGACCCCGGACGACCGGGTCGCGCTGTACCTCCCGAACCTCCCACAGTACGTGACGGCGTTCCACGGCGCGCTCCGCGCCGGCTGCGTCGTGGTGCCGATGAACCCACAGTACAAGACCCGCGAAATCGAGTACTTGCTGTCCGATTCCGGGGCGTCAGTGGTGGTGGCGCTGGCCGACGGTGCGTCCACCGTCGAGGACGTGCGCGCGGAGACCGCCGTCGACACCGTGGTCACGGTCGGCGGCGACGCCGACGTTGGCACGCCGTTCGAGGCCTTCCTCGACGCCGGCAGCGACGACACGGTTGCGCCCCGCGACGACGACGACCTCGCCGTGCAGCCGTACACCTCCGGCACCACCGGCCAGCCCAAAGGCGTCCAGCTCACACACCACAACCTCGCGTCGAACGCCGAGCAGTCCATGGACATCGTGCCCGACGGCCTCCAGCCCGCGGACCGCAAGATCGGCGTGTTGCCGCTGTTCCACATCTACGGCATGACCGTCGGCATGAACGCCGCGCTGTTCGCCGGCGCGACGTTCTACCCGATGCCCAGGTGGGACACCGAGGACGCGATGTCGCTGGTCGCCGACGCCGAACTCACCCTCTTCGACGGCGTCCCCACGATGTACAACGACATCATCACACACCCCAACGCCGAGGAGTTCGACCTGTCGTCGGTCCGGCGCTGCACCGTCGGCGGCTCCGGCATCCCCACCGAGGTGTTGCGGAAGTTCGAGGAGCTGTACACCGCAAAGATCGACGAGGGGTACGGGCTCACGGAGACCAGCCCCGTGACACACTTCAACAGCCCCAACTGGGGGCGTCGCGTGGGCTCGATCGGGAAGCCGCTGGCGGGGATCGACGCCCGCATCGTCACCGACGACTTCGAATCGGTGCCACCCGTCGACGAGGGCCCCGTCGACGAGTCCGACCACGACATGGACGACATCACGGGCGAGCTGGTGGTGTCGGGGCCGAACGTGATGGCGGGCTATCTCGGTCTCCCGGAGGCCAACCGCAAGGCGTTCACCGAGGCCGACGGGAAGCGCTGGTTCCACACGGGCGATCTGGGCTACCACGACGCGGACGGCTACTTCTACATCGTCGACCGCAAGACGCACATGATCAACACCGCGGGGTACAACGTCTACCCCCGTGAGGTCGAGGAGTTGCTGTTCGAGCACGACGCCATCGCGGACGCCGCCGTGGTCGGCGTGCCCGACGAGCGCCGCGGCGAAACGGTCAAAGCGTACGTGGTGCGGGCACCCGACACGGACGTGTCCGCCGACGAGATCCGGGAGTTCTGTCTGACGAACCTCGCCGAGTACAAACACCCGCGCACGGTCGAGTTCGTCGAGCAGCTGCCCCGCACCACCACGGGGAAGATCAAGAAACACGAACTCGTCCCCGACGAGGACTGACCCGGCGCGACCCGCTCAGAAGCGGGCCGCGAGTCGGGCGGCGTCGCGGGTGTCGTGCCCGCAGAAGACGTCCGCGGTCGTGCGCCGGGCGAGATCGCGGACGCGACGGCGGCTCTCCCGCCAGTCGGCAAGCGAGGACAGCAGACTGGTGGCCATCGGGACGCCGTCCTCGTAGTTCTCGCGCTGGTAGGCCTCGTCGCCCGCGACGATCGCGGGCGCAGCGCCGTCCTCGGGTTCCAGGTACAGCCCCAGGAGGCCGGGCGTGTGGCCGGGCAGATGCAACAGATCGAGCCCGGGGTAGAGCTGGCGGCGGCCGCGGTCGACGGCGACCACGCGCCAGTTCAGCGCACGGTCGAAGTCCGGACTGTGGTACGCGATCGACCCGGTGTCCGTCGTCGCGCTGCGGTAGGCGTAGCCGAGCTCGCGCTCGTGGACGTAGATCGGCGTGTCCGTGCCCGCGAAATGCCGAAGGCCGCCGGCGTGGTCGAGATGGAGGTGACTCGCCACGACGGCGTCGATGTCGCTGATGGCGGTGTCGGCGTCAGCGAGCGCGGCCGGCAGCGTGTGCTCGTCGGCGTCCTCGTGGTGGAACGCCTCGAAGAGGGGTGTCGGCCAGTAGCCGTCGCCGGCGTCGGGGTGGCTGCCCGTGTCCCAGAGCACGGTCCCCTTCGGGTGGTCGATGAGGAGGTTGTACACCGGACACTCGACGAGCGCGTGCTCGGGGTCGGGGTCGGCGACGGTCGCCATCGTCGAGGAGTCGATCATGTACGCCCTGTCCGCGGTGATGGTGCCGCGGTCGAGGTAGTGAACGTCCACACCGGGTGGTGACGCGGCGGTCCCAAAGTTCGGTCGGGGGAACCGCCCGGTAGTTGTTAGACGTTGACATAGATTTATCCGGGGCGGCGGGGAAGCCACGACCATGACAGACAGACCTGTGGTGTCCGGGACGGCGATCGTCACCGGCGCTTCCAGCGGGATCGGCCGGGCGACCGCCGAGCGACTGGCGGCCGACGGCGCACGCGTCGTGCTCTGCTCGCGCGACCACGCGGACGTCGACGCGGTTGCCGACGCCATCCGAACGGACGGCGGCACCGCCCTCCCCGTCGAGTGCGACGTCACCGACCGCGACGCCGTCGACGCGCTCGTCGAAGCCACCGTCGACGAGTTCGGCGGCCTGGACGTGCTCGTGAACAACGCCGGCGCGAGCTTCGTCGCGCCGTTCGACGACATCTCGCGGAACGGCTGGGACCGCATCATCGACGTGAACCTCGGCGGCACCTACAACTGCACGCAGGCCGCCGCCGAACAGCTGAAACGCGACGGCGGCGGGGCCGTGGTGAACGTCGCCAGCGTCGCCGGCCAGGAGGGGTCGCCGCACATGAGCCACTACGCTGCCGCGAAGGCCGGCATCATCACGCTCACGCGGACGCTGGCCGCCGAGTGGGCACCCGCGGGTGTACGCGTGAACTGCATCGCCCCCGGGTTCGTCGCGACCCCCGGACTGGACGCACAGATGGGCGTCAGTGCGGCCGACATCGACCGACGGGAGGTCGCCCGGCGCATCGGCACCAGCGCCGAGATCGCCGACGCGATCCGGTTTCTCGCCAGCCCCGCGGCGTCGTTCGTGGTCGGTGAGACGCTCACCGCCGCCGGCGTCCCGCAGGGCGAGGAGGTGCCGTCGCCGTGACCCGCCGCACCGTCCACCTCCCGGTCGCCGCCCAGGACAGTCTCGCGGACATCACCGACATCGCCGAACGCGCCGAAACCCTCGGCTACGACCGCGTGTGGTTCCCCGAAACCTGGGGTCGGGACGCCGCAACGACGCTGACCGCGATCGCCGACCGCACCACCGACATCGGCATCGGCACCAGCATCATCAACACCTACTCCCGGAGTCCCGCGCTCGTCGGACAGACCGCCGCCACGCTCCAGGAGCACTCCGGGGGCCGGTTCCGGCTCGGAATGGGGCCCAGCGGCCCCGCGGTCATCCAGGGGTGGCACGGCCAGTCGTTCGAGCGCCCGCTGCGCCGCACCCGCGAGTACATCGATGTCGTGCGCGCCGTCCTCACCGGCGACCCGGTCGACTACGACGGCGACCTGGTCCAAACCCAGGGGTTCCGACTGCGCCAGGACGCCCCCGACCCCGCGCCCGCCATCGACGTGACCGGCATGGGTCCGAAAGCCGTCGAGCTCGCCGGCCGGTTCGCCGACGGCTGGCACGCGTTGCTGTTCACCGCGGACGGCATCCGGGAGCGCCTGGCCGACCTCCGGCGCGGCATGGATCTCGGTGACCGCGACGCCGACGCCGTCCAGACCACGCTCGTGGTGCCGTGCTGTGCGCAGCCCGACGCCGCCGCCGCCCGGGACCTGACCCGCCAACACCTCGCGTTCTACGTCGGCGGCATGGGCGAGTTCTACCGGGACAGCCTCGCCAGGCAGGGCTACGAGGCTCCCGCCACCGATGTCTACGACGCCTGGCAGGACGGCGACCACGAGCGAGCGGTCGGCCTCGTCACCGACGACCTCTTGGACGCGTTCGCAGCGGCGGGCACGCAGGCCGACGTGCGGGACCGATTGGCGGCGTTCGCGGAGATCGACGGCGTCGACGCGGTCGCGGTGTCGTTCCCGCGGGCCGCCGACAACGCCGTGATCGACGACACACTGGCGGCCGTCGCGCCCGCCCCGGCGCACACGCCCTAACGCACTGCGTCGGCCGCTACGTCACGGCGTCGATCGCCGCGCGTCGCCCGTCGAGCACCCCAAACGCCTCCCCACGGCGGGTTTCCAGCCACCGCAGGAGCCGCGCCGCCCACGCCAGCTTCCGGCGCTTCTCCTCGGTCACCGTGGGGTCGTCGAACGCCCACCCCGGGAACCGGAGGGCGGCCGCGCCACAGTGGTCAGCGAGAAACGCCGCGCGGTCGCCGTCGGTGAACCCGCCGTGGTCCACCACTGGCCCCGTGGGCGCGGCCTGTGTCGTCGCCAGCACGTGAGTGGTGTCGTAGGTCGGGACGTGCTCGCGGATCGCGGCGATGTTGTCGCCGTGCGCGTGCACGGCCACCGGCGTCCCCTGCGCCGTCAGTCGGCGCGCGGTCTCGGGGTTCTTGTCCAGATCCGTGACCATGAGATCGACCTCGATGCCGGCGTCGGCCAGCACGTCCACGGCCGTTGAGGCCGCGAACACGCGGTCCGCGGCGGCGGCCACCTCGCGTTCGTCGGCCAGCGTCGGTGCGCCGCCCGCGATCGCCACCGTCTGGCCCGTGCAGTCCAAGCGCGCCATGTCGAAGGGCTCGGCGTGCGCCGCCAGCACGTCGCGTGCGCGCCTGTCGGCGGCCTGCTCGTAGCCGAACGCAGCACACACGTCGTCGTACACCGGCTGCCAGTCGTCGTACTCCATGCGCGCCGCTACAAGCCCTGAAATAATGAGGATTCCGTGGTCCGAGCCGGGATCCCCCGCAGCGTACCCCTACCCAGCGGGCGTCCGGCTTCCATGCTGGCGTTTTTTCGCCGCCGGTATAAGTTTTCTCGTTACTCCCCGGCCGTCCGGAATATCTCCGCCAGGGTTGCAAGCACGCTGTCGCCGTCCGTGGCGGCCGCCAGCCCCGCGCCAGCCTCACGGAGCGCCCCCGCTGTGCCGGCGACGAGCGTCGGGTCCGTGCCGGAGACCGCGACCCCAGTCGCCGCCAGCGCGTCCCGGTCGTCGGCCGACAGCCCCGTGACCTCGTAGGCGCGCGCGACGGCGTCGGCTGCCCCATCAGCGCCGAGCCGGTCGGCGTGGCGCATCGCCGCCGGGAGCGTCGTCACGTCCAACTGCTCGATGTGGCTGGTGTGCGTGCGGTCGGGCGTGAACTCGTGGCCGATGAGCGCCGCGTCACGCGTCTCGGCGACGTCGTGGGTCCGAACCACGTGTGCGCCGCGCTCGACGGCCATCGCGGTCGCCGCCAGCGACACCGGCAGCGCCCCCGCAGTGTCCCGGCCGGCGATCTCCCGCAGGAAGTTCTTGCGGTTGATCGAAACCAACATCGGGTAGCCGTACCCGCGGAACTCCCGCAGCCGGTCGAACGTCTCGCGGTCGTCGGCCAGCGTCTTCTCCGTGCTCCACC
Organism: Halobacterium sp. BOL4-2; assembly: GCF_016917835.2. Taxonomy (GTDB): domain Archaea; phylum Halobacteriota; class Halobacteria; order Halobacteriales; family Halobacteriaceae; genus Halobacterium; species Halobacterium salinarum. The sequence continues at coordinate 971,466 of NZ_CP070332.2, forward strand.
CGCCGAACGCCGGATCAACGATGGTCTTGTCGGTGAACCCGTGCAGCGACAGCGCGTCGTAGATGTCGTCGACGGACTCGATGGCCCCCGGGCGTTCGAGGTCCGGCGGGCTCGCCATCTTCGCGACCGCGACGTCGTGGGCCTCACAGACCGCCGGCATCTCGGGGTCCGCGAACCCACAGATGTCGTTGACCATGTCGAAGCCAGCCGCCAGCGCCTCGTCGGCGACCTCGCTGTACCGGGTTTCGATGGAGAACACCGCCTCCCCCTCGACGCGCTCGATGGTGTCGATGGCCGTCTGGAGGCGCTCGCGCTCCTGGTCGGCCGACAGCACGTCGAGGTTCTTGTTCGCGGACTCCAGGCCGACATCGACGATGTCAGCGCCCTCCCCGATCAGCTCCGAGTCGACGTACGCGGCCGCCGCCTCGGGGTCGTCGTACACGCTCGGGTCGTACGGCGACTCCTTCGATACGTTCAACACGCCCATGATCCGTGGCGGGTAGTCGTCACCGATGGGCAGCCCGGCTGCGTCGACGGTTCGCATATCCCTACTGGATGGCGGCACGCTCATAGGTCGTGTGGAATCGGCGCTGGCTTCGGGCGGCTTTTGTGGGTGCGCCGCCAACGCAGCGCCATGAGCAAAGTGAGCATCGGCCTCCGAGGGTGGCGGTTCGACGAGGATGAACTGTTCGACGGCGACGGGTTCCGGTCGCGCTCGGAGATGGACGACGACACCAGGCAGCGCCTCGAACGCCTGCCGCTGTTGCTCGACCAGCCCTGTGACGTGTGCTATCTCAGCGACGGCGACGACGACGCCACACCGGACGCCGTCTACGGGGAGCCCGGCGCGGAAGTGCTCGTGTGCAACGCCCACGAGCCGACGTTCTACTACTGGTTCCTGGAGGCGGGCGGCGACGAACACGAGGGCACGGCGGCGCTCCAGGACGCCTTCCACGAGTGGGTGGCCGCCGGCAACCGCGAGCCCGACTGGTACGGCGGCCCCGAGCACGTCGAAACCGACCCCGACGCGGTGCCCGACCCGGGGCCGGATACGTCACAGCTCGCACCCGGTGAGCCGGTGCCGGTGACCGTCGACCTCCCCGAGGACGAACAGGCCAAACTCGACCTGCTCGAAGCCGCCGACTTCGACGGCGTCAGCGACGACCTGGACATCGACGCCGACTACCCGACCAGCGATGAGTAAGCCCGCCGTCGCCATCGTGGACGCCGAAACCGCCGGGAACGTCGGCACCATCGCGCGAGCGATGAAGAACTTCGGGTTCGAGGAGTTGTTGCTGGTCGACCCGCCGTATCTCGGCCGCGACTCCGAGGCGTACGGGTTCGCCGGCCACGCCCGCGAGGACATCCTCCCCGAGGCCCGCGAGCTATCCTTCGACGCGCTGGTCTCGGAGTTCCACACGGTGGGGTTCACCGCCATCACCAACGAGGACGCCACCAGCCACACCCGCTTCCCGTTCCGCACACCGGCGGAGCTCGGGGACAGCCTCCGTGACGTCGAGGCACCGACCGCGCTCGTCTTCGGCCGGGAGCGCGTCGGCCTGACGAACGACGAACTCGCGCGCATCGACGAAGTGGGGTCGATCCCCGCGAGCGACGACTACCCCGTAATGAACCTGGGGCAGTCCGCGACGGTCGCACTGTACGAGCTCCGCGACCTCGCGATGAGCGAAACCCAGCTGCCGGACGTCGAGCGCCACCGCGCCGACGAGGCCGAGATCGAGCAGTTCTACGAGCACGCCAGCGAGTTCCTCGATGCCGTCGACTACCCCGCCGAAAAGCAGGCCAAGACGATGCGGATGCTCCGCCGGATGCTGGGCCGCACGCATCCGACCGGCCGCGAAATCAACACCGTCCACGGGCTGTTGCGCCGGGCCGAGACCCAGCTCCCCGAGGACGACTGACGGCTACGTCGGCTCGCCGGGTGTGTGGCGCGCGTACAACACGATGGGTTCCATCGTGAGCTTGGGCTCGCCGGCCTCGTTTTCGGTGGTCACGCGGGTGCGGACCGTGCCCCGATCGGGCTTGCTCTCGGAGGGCGTCTTCTCCAATACCTCGACGGTCACCGACAGCGTCTCCCCGGGGAACGTGGGGTTGGGCCACCGGAGCGCGTCGACGCCGACCGCGCCGTAGCTGGCGGTGTCCACGAAGTGGTTGTCCACGAGCAGCCGCATCGTCATCGACGCGGTGTGCCAGCCGGACGCCGCAAGCGACCCGAACAGCGACTCCTCGCGGGCGCGCTCGGGGTCGGTGTGGAACCACTGCGGGTCGTAGGCCTCGGCGAACGCCAGCACGTCGGCCTCGGTCACGTCGTAGCTGCCGAACGACTGCGACTCGCCGACGGTCACGTCCTCAAAGTAGACGGGCACGGCGGACCGTTCGCTCGGCGCGGCGGTAGTCGTTGTGTTCCCGGCAGGCGGCGTTAGAGCTCGGCGTCGTCGGTGGTGTTGCGGACGGCAGCGCCGATGTACCGGTGTTTGACCAGCGCGAACCCGGCGAAGATGACTGCGAACCCGGCGAGCGCGCGCGGCGAGACCACGTCACCGAACAGCGCCCACGCGACGACCGACGCGCCGATCGGTTCGAGGTACGAGACGAGGTTGATCTCGGTTGCGCCGGCGCGCTCGAGCAACACGAAGTACAACAGGAAGCCGCCGGCACCGCAGACCAGCGTGAGGTACGCGAGGCTGGCGAGCGCGGTCGGCGTCCAGTGAACGGCCGTGACGTTCTCGCCGCGCACTGCGGCCCCGACCCAGAGGGCCAGGGACCCGATGAGCATCGCCCAGGCCTCCATGGTCTCGACCGGCAGGCCGCCCCCGCCAGGGAGCTTCCCGGTGAGGACACCGCCGAGCGCGAAGCTCGCCGCCGCGAGGAACACCAACAGGAGGCCGCCCAGGTCGACACTGCCCGCGCTGCCGGGGTTGGCGACGATGACGACGCCCGCGAGGCCGGCCAGCAGGCCGGCCGCCTGCGTGCCGTCGATGGTCACGTTCTCGTGGAGTTTGCTCGCGAACCCTGCGGTCAGGATCGGCGCGAGGCTGATGACGATCGCGGCGATGGGGGCGGAGACGTCGTGTTCGCCGAGGTAGAGTGCGCCGTGGTAGATGCCGATGACGAACAGGCCAACCGTGGCGGCGAGCACCCACTCTCGACGGCCACGGGGTCGCCAGCGGTCCGTGGTGTGGGCGGCGTACGCGAGCACGATCAGGCCAGCGATCGAATACCGGATCGCCGCGAACGACAGCGCCGGAACGTCAGCGATACCGATCTTGATGGCGACGAACGAGGACCCCCAGATCGCCGCCAACAGCAGGAACAACACCGTGGTGGGGGTTTCCCCCATCGTCGGGCGTCTGAAACTCATTATAACTATAACTTGTGCGGAGTACTTTAGACTTTTCTTTAACAGTTGTATCTATACTAGTTGTGCATGGCACTTCCCGCGAGAGAATTGGCTCTGAGTGGAATGGCCACAGGTTTTTCACCGCGGTGCACAACCCACGCACATGGACGACCGAGACATCACGATCCTGAAGGCTATCGCGGACCTCGGCACGGGCAGCCCCGAAGCCCTCCAGGAGGAAACCGGCATCCCCGTATCCACCATCCACTATCGGCTCAACAACCTCCGCGACGACGGCGTCATCACCAACGACCTCTACGACATCGACCCCGACTCGATCGGCCTCGACGTCACTGTCGTTCTCGAGGTGCTCACGAGCTACGACGGCGGCTACGAGGACGTCGCCGACGAGATCAGCGCCGTCGAAGGCGTCACGCAGACGTTTTTCACGATGGGTGAAACCGACTTCGTCGTCGTCGCTCGGCTCCCCGGCTCCGACGACGTCGAACGCCTGATCTCGGATTTCGAAGCCCTCGACCCCGTGGACAGAACGAACTCCACGTTCGTCATCGACCGCCACAAGGACGCCCAGCGCGCCCTCGAAAGCTACAGCCTGGACAGCCTCGTCACTGCGTTGGCCGACGAGTAACGCGCCGCTAGGACCGCTGTTGGATCTCCTCGCGGAGCACCTCGCTGACGAGGTCGCCGTCCGCCTTCCCGCGCAGCGCGCCCATGCACTCCCCCATCAGCGCCGAGAACGCGCCCATGCCCTCGGCCGCGACCTGATCGCTGTTGCGCTCGACGACTCCGACGACGGCCTCCCGGACCTCGTCTTCGGCCGCGGAGCCGAGGCCTAACTCCTCGGCGAGCGCGGCCGGGTCGCTGCCGGGCTGCTCGGCCAGCGCCGCCAACAGCTCCGGCACCCCCTCCTGTGCGAGGTCGCCGTCCGCGACGAGCCCCAGCACACCCCGGAAGTGGGCGTCCGTCAGCCGCCCGACCGGCACGTCGTCGCGGCGGAGTTCGGTGACCGTCGACTCCAGGGTTTGGGCCGCCAGCGTCGCGTCGACGCCCGCCTCGACCTGCTGCTCGAACAGCTGCCAGCGCCGGCCGTACGCCACCTGCTCGGCAAGCCCGGCGTCCAGGTCGAAGTCGGCCTGGTAGCGCTCGACTTTCTCGGTCAGCAGCTCCGGCGTCTCGACGGCCGACGGGTCGGGGTCGACCGGCGGCACGTCCGTCTCCGGATACATCCGCGCCGCGCCCGGCAGCGGCCGCAGGTACTTCGAGGTGCCGTCGTCGTTCGCGCCCCGGGTTTCCTCCGGGACGCCCGCCATCGCGGTCTCCGCGCGCTCCGCGACCGCCTGTATCGACTGGGCGGCGGTCTCGGGGTCGTCGGCCACGATGGCGACCGCGTCGTCCTCGCCCGCGTCGACCGCGTCCCGGAGCGCCGCCACCTCGGCCGCGGTGACGCCGTACGCCGGCAGCTCGTCGGTGTGGAAGATGCCGCCCGCGCCGTGGCGCGTGGCGTGGTCGGAGAACTCCGTCCCCAGCCGGCGGTCGGCCTGCAGCTCGCGACCAACCAGCCCGTCGAAGCCGTGCAGCGGGACGGCGTGGACCTCACCACCGTCGTCCAACGCCCCCCAGATGACGCCCGACTCGGTGTCCGCGAACACGTCGGTCACGTCCCGGGGCTTGCCCACGGCGGCGTCGCGGGCGTCCAACTCGTCGACGATGTCCAGCAACTCGACCTGCCGCCGGACCTCCTCGCGCACGAGGTCGTCGATGTCGTCGAGGCTCTGCACGCCTTTCATCTCCACGCGCGCGCCGTCAGCGATCGAGACGTTGACGTCCTGGCGGATCGTCCCCAGTCCGCGCTTGACCTTCCCGGTCGACCGCAACAGCATGCCGATGCGCTCGGCGGCCTCCCGGGCCTGGGCGGGCGAGGAAATGTCGGGCTTCGTCCCGATCTCGACCAGCGGGATGCCCAGGCGATCCAGCGAGTACAGCACGCCGTCCTCGCGGTCTTCGATGCGCTGTGCGGACTCCTCTTCGAGCATCAGGTCCTCGATGCCGACCGGTCCCTCACTGGTGTCGATCGCGCCGCCCTCGGCGACCATCGTCGACCGCTGGAACCCACCGGTGTTCGACCCGTCGATGACGACTTTCCGCATCACGTGCGCCCGGTCGACGGCGTCCATGCCCAACAGGTGGCCGATCTCCAGGGCCGCAGCCAGGGCGTCCTCGTCGAGTCGGTGGGGTGGCTCGTCGTCCTCCTCGACCAGACACGTGGTGTCGTACGCGAGATACTCGAACTCCCGCTCGACCCGGCTCTCCTCCAGGGCGGCCTCGTCGATCTCCCCCAGCTCCGAGCGCGTCGGATGCAGATACCGGGTGAACGTCCGGTCGGCTTCCGCGGGCTCCCGGCGGGTCGTCGGGCACGCACAGAACAGTTTGGTTGCCGTGTCCAGTTGCTGGTGGATCTCCAGCCCGGCAACCAACCCCAGCTCGTCGTAGTCGAACTCGGTCATTATCGATGCGTGGCACCGCGAAGGCAATAAAACCGTTCAGTCCGCGGCCGACCCGGCCGCCGCGGTGTCGTCCCCGCGAACGCCCACGGACAGCAGCGTGCAGTCGACCACGTCGTCGGCCAGCGCGTCGGCGTCACCACCGTCACGGTCGATGGCAACCGCGCCCCCGCCGGAGAGCGACCGCGACCCCGCCGTGTCGATGACGACGCTGGTCAGCGCCCAGCGCCGCTGGAACACCGTCTGCTTGCGGAGCACCGTCTGCACGCGGTGGGCCGGGACGACCGTGGTCTTGCGCCGCCACCATCCCGCCTGCGTGACGACGTGGTCGCTGTCGCTGTACACGCCCCGGGTCGCGCGCGCCCGCCGGGCCGCCGGCACCGCGAGCGGCACCAGCACGGCCAGCGCGTACCACGGGAACGACACGACGAGCCGGCTCACGAGCGCGCCCGCCGCCACCACGCCCAGCCCCGCGAGCGCGTACCGCCGGACGTAGCGGTCCTGAGCGCGCTCGGGCGGCCGCGAGAGGTCGATGTCCGCGACCGGTTCGATCTCCCGGGCGAGCTCGAACACCGCCGCCCGCGGCGCGATCGGCACCGCCGCCTCCGACCCGCCGCTTGGCGACTGCCCCGGCGCGTACCCCGCCGTCTCGACCGCCAGCGACGCGAACCCGTACCGCCGCATCAACACGCTGTCCTCGACGGACACCGTCTGGAGCTTCGACAGCGGGATGGTGCCGTCGCGGCGCTCGAACAGCCCGCGCTCGTAGCGCAGATCGCCGCCCACCCGGCGCAACCGGAACCCGTAGAACTGCACGACGCGCACCGCCGCCGACACCAGCCACACCCCGAGCGCGAGCGCGACCGCTCCGGCGACCAGCACCACCATCCCGACATCCGGCACCGCCATGCGTCCGCCGAGGCTCGGCGCGGCGACCGTCGCGACCGCGATGATGCCCGAGAACAGCCGCGGGTTGAACGACAACAGCCCGTACAACAGCAGGTCGCGATTCGACAGCGCGAACAGCAACTCCCCGCGCTCGCCGACGGGCGTCGGCTCACGCGCGCGATCCGCCGCCGACCGCGACTCGCTGTCGGTGTCACCCGCGTCCGGAGTGGCTGCTGTGGCGGCGTCGGCCGCGTCGCCCGGTGTGGTGCGGCGCGTTCGCACGTCGGCTTGCAGGTCCGCAGCCGCCTCCCGGCTGACGAACCGCAGCGACGCCTCCGTGCTGCCGCCGCCGGCGGTCTCCACGTCCACCACCGCCAGCCCGAGCAGCCGCGCGACCAGCGACCGCGTCACGTCGACGTTCTGGACGCGGCGCAGCGGGATTTCGCGCTCGCGCCGGGAGAACACGCCCGACGCGATGTCCAGGCTGTCCTCGGTGAGCTCGTAGTCGAACCGCCTGTAGTACGCGATCTCGTAGGCGACCACCGCAACCACGGCCACCATGACCCCCAGCACCGCCACGCCGGTGAGCGCGGCGTTCCCGCCCGAGAGCGCCGCGCCGCCGATCAGAAACGCCCACCCGAACCCCAGCGCCCGGGACAGCGCCCGCACCGGCACCGACAGCGGATGCAGCTTCATACGGCGTCACCCTCGCCGCTCTCGGGCTCGCTCTCGATCGCGAGCGCGCGCAACGTCTCCTGGGCGTCGGCCGCCCGCTCGCGGGACAGCCCCGGGATCGTGACGTCAGCCCCCCGGGAGCCGGCGGTGTAGACGACGACCCGCCCCAGCCCGAGCACGCGCTCCAGTGGCCCCCGCCGCGAATCGACGTGTTGCACGCGAACGTACGGCACGGTGGTTCGAACCCGCACCAGCACGCCGTGCTCGATGTACAGCGTGTCCTCGCGCACGTCGAACCGCCAGATCCGGTACCGCAACAGCGCGTGTGTCGCCCCCAAGAGGGCCACCACGCCGAACACCGCCACCGCTGCGGCGGCCGACGACACGCCCACGTCCAGAACGCCGCTGCCGATGCCCGCGGCTCCGGCGAGCACCACGGCAAACACCAGAACACGCCACAGCCAGACGACGACAACGCGCGCGTCGAGTCGCTCCATACGCCGTGTCAGGCCTCCCGACACAAGAAGGTGGCCGGCGCCCGCTACGTGTCGTCGCCGGAGAGGATGCCCCGGTGGGTCATCCCCTCGGGGTCGAGCACGTCAGCGGCCTCCGCCTCCGAGAGGTATCCCTTCTCGACGACGACCTCCGTGACGGTTTTCCCCTCCTTCAGCGCGGCCTTCGCGACCTCGCTGGCCTTGTCGTAGCCGATCGTGGGGTTGAGCGCGGTCGCCAGCGCCATCGAGCGCTCGACCTGCGCCTCGCAGGCGGCCTCGTTGGCTTCGAGCTTGGCGACGAACTTCTCGCCGAAGGCAGCGCTCGCGTTGGCGAGCATGTCCGCGGACTGCAGGAAGTTGTGCGCCAGCACGGGCTTGTAGAGGTTCAAGTCGATCTGCCCCTCCGCGGCCCCCGCGGCGATGGCGGCGTCGTTGCCCACGACCTGCTTGTGGACCTGGTTGACCGCCTCCGCCACCACGGGGTTGATCTTCCCGGGCATGATCGAGGAGCCGGGCTGGTTCTCGGGCTGCTCGATCTCCCCCAGCCCGTTGCGGGGGCCGGAGGCAAGCAGCCGGAGGTCGTTGGCGATCTTGTTCAGCGACCCCGCGACCGTGCGCAGCGCGCCGTGGGCCTCGTTCATGGCGTCGTGGGCGGCCTGCGCCTCGAAGTGGTTGTCCGCCTCACGGAACGTAACGCCGGTCTCCTCGCTGATGTAGCCGGCCGCCGTCTCCGGGAACTCGGGGTGGGTGTTCAGCCCGGTGCCGACGGCGGTGCCGCCGAGCGCGAGCTCCGAGAGGCGCGGGGCAACGGCCTCGATGCGGTCGATGCCCTTCTCGACTTGGGTGCGGTAGCCGCCGAACTCCTGGCCCAACCGCACCGGCGTGGCGTCCTGCAAGTGCGTGCGCCCGGTCTTCACGACGCCGTCGAACGCGTCCGCTTTGTCGTCGAGTTCCGCCGCCAGCGTCTCCAGGCCGGGTTTGACGTCGTTGACGAGCGCGTCGAGGCTCGCCACGTGCATCGCGGTCGGGATCACGTCGTTGCTGGACTGGCCGTAGTTCACGTGGTCGTTGGGATGCACGACCCGATCCCCGATCTCCTCGCCGAGGAGCTCCGCGGCGCGGTTCGCGATGACCTCGTTGGCGTTCATGTTCGAGGACGTCCCGGACCCGGTCTGGAAGACGTCGACCGGGAACTGGTCGTCGTGCTCGCCGGCGATGACCTCGTCGGCGGCCGCGACGATGGCGTCGGCGCGCTCGTCGTCAACGAGGCCGAGGTCGCGGTTCGCCTGCGCGGCGGCCTTCTTGACGACGCCGAGCGCGCGCACGAACCGCCGCCCGAACGCGATCCCCGAGATCGGGAAGTTCTCGATCGCGCGCTGGGTCTGTGCCCCCCAGTAGGCGTCAGCGGGCACCTGCATCTCGCCGAGGCTGTCCTGCTCCGTGCGGTAATCCTCGCTCATACGTGGGCGGTCTCCCGGCGGCGCGTAAAAGCCATCGGAACCAGTCGCCGTGGTTGAACGCACGCCCTGACGGACCGACCCGAATCGGCGGCGTGTATGCACGCCCCAGACGGCACGCGCGGCGGCTTGCAGTTCCCGGCCAAGTGGGCTGGCGACGGTCGGCCGCGACCCCGCGGCCCGCCGGCTACCGAGCGCCCGCGTGGCTCATGCGTCGCGGTCGCTGTGTGGGCGTGTCGTGAGCTCCAGCGCGTGGATCTCAGTCGTCATGGCGTCGCCGAGCGCGTCGTACACCATGTCGTGTTGGTCGACCAGCGACACGCCCTCGAAGGCCGGGGAGACAACGACGGCTTCGAGGTGGTCGTCGTCATGGGGGCCACGCGCCCGCGACACGGTGGCGCTGCAGTCCGCCTCGAACCCGGCTTCGATCCGCGCTTCGATGTCGGCGAGATCCATGCCTGTGCGTGAGCGCGCGGTCGGTAAACACTCCCGGATCAGCGCCGGTCACGTCCACCGGTCGAGGCCGGTCTGTGCGGCCGCGGCGTCGATGCGCTCGAACCCCCGGGCGACCGCGTCGGCGTCGACCTCCCACTCGTCGGTGACGAACGCGCGGGCCGCGTCGATGGCCGGTGACACGTCGGGGTCGATCACGTAGTCGTCGGTCACGTCGGGGTTCAAGAACAGCTCCCGGATGCGGTCGCCGTGGGCGACGTGCTCGCCTTCGGCCGCCAGCACGTCCCAGAGGTCGCCGTGCTCGCCGATCGCGTCCAGGGCCGTTGTCGGTCCGAACCCGTCGATCCCGGGGTTGAAATCCGTCCCACAGAGGATCCCGACGTCGACGAGTTGCTCCCACGTCAGGTCGTGTTCGGCGAGCGTCGCGTCGAAGTCCATCAGCTCCGGGTGGCCGGAGCTCGTGAGCTGGCGCAGCGTCACCGGCGACCCAAGCAGCAGGCAGTCGTAGTCGTCGCTGCCCGCGTAGTCGACGGCGTCGTCCGTCCGCGTCATGTATGCGGCCTGTGCTTCGCCCTCCGCGGGGGCTTCGACTTGCGGGATGTCCAACAGGTCGAACAGCTCCCGGGTGGTCTCGTGGATGGTGGGCGTGAGTCGCTGCGTGCGCGCGTCCAGGCGCGCCGCCTCGGCGGCGTCGCCCGCCTCGCGGGCGTCGTCGAGCTGTTCCTCGTAGCGCTCGCGTTGCTCGCGGCGGTCGGCGATCTCGTCGTCTTTGAGCTCGGTGACCCCGCCATCCCAGACGAACACGGGCGTGAGGCCGTGTTCGAAGAACTTCGGCAGGCCCTGCACCGCGCCGACGAGGTTCGCCACTTCGGTGCCGTCGCTGGTGGTGTAGACGTCCGCGCCGGTCCACTGGACGGTCGTGGTGAGGTACTTGTACAGCCAGTTGTGGGCGTCGACGGCCACCACACTCCCTTCGAGGTCCGCGAAGGGAGTCTCCTCGATGGCCGCGAGCTGCCGGAGGTCCGCGTTCCCCATCACGCCCAGTTCGGGTGCCCGCGGTTTAACCGTTGAGCTGTGGCGGCGTTACCACTCGACTCGTGCTGGCGGCGACGCCCCACGTGTGCGGTCGAGAAACGCCGCCTCCTCGGGCGAGAGGTCGCGCTCCCGGTACCGGTCGAGGCCGTCCTGGTAGCCGGCCGCTCGGTGCTCGCAGGGGCGTTCCAGCACGAGCTCGGCGATGCCCGTCTCCTGGCCCGTGAATCCGAAGCCGGCCTTGTGAAGCGCCTCGTACGCGAAGGGGTTGTTGACGGCGATGCGCACGCACTCGTGGTCGCCCAGCAGGTGGGCGGCGGCGAACGCGCAGAGCCGCGCACCGATGCCCGCCCCGCGGCGGTCGCCGCGCACGGTCACGTACCGCAGCCACGCCGCGTGGGCGTCCGTGCGGTCTTCGTTGAACGAGACGGCACCCACAACGTCGTCGACGGGGTCGTCAGCCGCCCGCGCGTCGGGCGGCCAGTCGTCGCCGCGCTCGGCGAGGGGCGCGCCCTCGTAGGCGACCGCCTTCCCCGTGTTCGACATCACGAACTTGCCGGCGTAACTGAACGCCTCCCAATCCAACAGCAGCGTCGGCCCGTCGTGGTGATCCCCCAGGACCGCGTAGCGCACGCTCGGCCGTTACGCCGGCAGGCCAAAAGACTGCGTGGTTGCCCCTCGAAACCGGGACATCCTTCCCCCACGAGGTGGAACCCGCGGATATGACGCTCACTGACGTCGACGGTCGCGCCGTCGCACGGTTCCTCCCGGGGGACGTGGTTGTGATCCTGGTGGTGATCCTGGCCGGCACGCTCCGCCACGGCACGTTCACGCCCCAGGAATACGCCGGCGTCCTGTTGCCGTTCCTCATCGGGTGGCTGGCCGCGGCCCCCCTCGTCGGCGCGTACAGCGCCAGCACCGTAGCATCCAACCGGCGCGCCATCGTGCTCGCGGCGGGCACCTGGTTGGCCGCGGACCTCATCGGTCAGCTCATCCGCAACACCGCCGCGTTCCCCGGGAACGCTGACCCGACGTTCTTCCTCGTGATGTTCGCCACCGTCACGGCCGGCCTCGCGATCGCCCGGTTCATCACGCTCGTCGTCGTTGATCTCCGGGGGTCGTAATCCGGGCATCGCCAGCCCGGAGTCCCGCCGCCTCCTCAATCCTTTTCGTGGCTTCGGACGAATCAACAAGCGTGACAGCGACGATGTTCCTTTCGGCTGACGAGATCGCAGGACTGGCCACACCCGCCGACTACGTCGACGCGGTGCGCAGCGGCTACCGACAGCGCGGCGAAGGCGCGCCCGCCGAACCCCGCACCGCGCTCCTCCGCGAGGACCCCGCGGGCATGTTCACGGATTACTCCGCGCTCCTCCCGGACGACGGTGTCATGGGCGGGTACACGTACAGCGCCGGGTTCGGCTCCGGCGACGCCTGGTTCATGACGCCGCTGTACGACGCCGACTCCGGCGCGCCGCTGGCGCTGCTCGACGGCGCGTCGATGAACCCCCTCAAGACCGGGGCGGCCGGCGCGGTCGGCGTCGACGAACTCGCCCGGGCGGACGCCAGCGAGCTGGCGGTCATCGGCAGCAGCGCACAGGCCCACGGCCAAGTGCAGGCAACGGCCGCCGTCCGCGACCTGGACACGATCCACGTGTACTCGCCGACCCCCGAGAGCCGCGAGTCGTTCGCCGCCGACCTCGACGCCGACCTCGACGCGTCGGTGTCGGCCGTCGAGTCGAGCGCGGCCGCGGTCACGGGCGCTGACATCGTCATCACCGCCACCAGCGCCAGCGAGCCGGTGTTCGACAGCGACAACCTGGACGCCGGCACGCACGTGACCGCGATGGGCCAATACCACCCCGAGAAGCGCGAACTGGACACGGCTGCCATCGAGCGTGCGACCTACGTCCCGGACCTGCGCGGGCGCACCACGCAGGACGCGGGGTCGTTCATCGCGGCCGTCGACGCCGGCGTCGTGGACAGCGACCACATCCACGCCGAGCTCGGTGACGTCGTCGCCGGGACGGCACCCGGCCGCCAGAGCGCCGACGAGATCACCGTGTTCGACAGCGGCGGCACGGGCATCGAGACGGTGGCGGCCGCGAACATGCTGTACGAGCGCGCCGTCGAGCAGGACTTGGGCTCGGAGCTCGACTTCGCGCCCGCCAGCGAAGCGCTGTACGGCGAGTAACTACAGGTAGGCAGCCACGCCGAGCGCGTCGAGGATCGGAATGCCGGCGGCGACCGCGCCGACGAGGTAGCCCGCGATCGCGCCGCCGTTCAACAGCGGCAGACCGGCGTGGGCGCGGCCCGCGAACACCATCCGCATCAGAACCAGCAGCCCCACCAGGGTGCCCGCCATCGCGGTCAGCGGTGCCAACTCGATCCCGGCGACGACCGGCGGCGTGTCCAGGAAGAACGCCGCGCTGGCCACCATGATCGACGGCATCACGGCGTCACCGAGGCCGATGAAGTACGCGGGCCGGTCGGCGGGCGCTGCCGCCTCGCGTTCGCCCGCCTCGGCTTCGTCGGCCGTCTCGGCGGCGTCCTCGACGAACGAGTACGCCAGCGTCGTCGGAACGACCAACACGATCGGCAGCCGCAGCTCCATGACCCCGGAGGCCAGCGTGAGCATGTGCTCGGTGCCGTAGACGCTGATCGCGTCGTACACCGCCAGCACGGTCAACAGCACGATCGCGGGGAGCACGCCGAAGCTGATCCCGAACAGGGCGGCCGCGCCCATCCCCATGATCGCGCCCGCGGCGTCGATGACCCACCACTCGGGGTACGCGTACAGCGCCCCCACGAGCGCCAGGGCCGGACCCCACACCGCGAGGTTCACGCCCGCAACCACGACTGCGGGGATCGCCACGGCGAAGACGTACGACGCGACCAGGCCGCTGGTCACCAGGACGACCCCCCGGAGGATCCATTGTTTGTCGTACTTGATGACCAGCAGAATGCCGCCGGTCGCAACCAGCAGGAACGCCACGTAGACGACGCTATTGAGCGGGTTCTGTGGGTTCTCCGTGGACTGCAGGCCCGCGCTCTGGAAGGGCTCAACCAGCGCGAGCGCGCCCACTTGCACGACGACGAACAGCGCGACGACGCCGGCGAGCACGGCGGCAACACGCGTCGAATCGTTCATGCTCCGAGTGTGTGCGCGCCCCCCGTTTTGCAGCTTCGGTCTGTCGGGTGGCGGCCTACCGCTTGTAGAGGGTGTCCCCGACGAGCCCCGGCAGGTGAACGCCGTCGTCCGGTGACACCGCCAGGTAGGGGCGTTCAACCGGCCCGAACACGTCGACGACGCGGCCAACGGTGTCCAGTTGTTGGTCGACGAGCATCGCGCCGATCGGCGGGTGGGCGTCCGCGTCAGTGCGCACGACCGCGATGGTGCCCGCGGTCCGCGTGACGCTGCCGGCGCGCTCCATCAGTCCCGGAGCGCGCCGACGTACGCGGCGACGGCCTGGACGAGCGTGTTCTTCGCGTCGTCGGCGTCCTTCACCAGGACGCGGCCCGCAGCGTCCCAGTGCCGCCGTGGGTACGCCACGTCGCGCTCGACGACGGCGTCGTAGCCGACCTGCTGGACGGCGGTCGCGATCTCGTCGACGGACGGCTCCTCGACGGCAAGCTCCATGGGGACGCGGCGGCCGTCGCGGCGGGACAGCGCCGCGTCGAAGTACGCGGGCCAGATGACGTTCTCAACCATACGCGTCGCTACCGGGCGGAGGAATGAAACGGTGTCGGCCTACCGGCGTGCGACGAGCGCAGCGCCCGCCAGCGCGCACACCGCGGCTGCGACCCCGAATCCGGGTGCCGTGCCGTCCGCTGCGTCGGTGGGCGGCGCCGTCGACGTCGCCGTCGTGGTCGCCGACGGCTGTGCGTCGAGCGTCGTGTTGATGGTGGTGTTGTGGAACGCGTTCGCCATCCGCGCCATCGGCTCCACGATCCGCGGCGCGGGCTGGTTGATGTGGTTGGTGTTCACCGCAACCACGTTGCCGGTGGCGTACGCGGTGGTGTTCCGGACGACCGACGACGGCGCAACGAGCGCGGACGCCGTGGCGTCGAGGCGGTCCGCGGAGACGCCGGTCACCACGACGTCGGGGTCTTGGGAGACGATGACCTCCTCGGAGAGCTGTGGGTACGGTGAGGTGGTGTTCACGTCGGCGGCGATGTTGTGGCCGCCGGCCGCCTCGATGGCCGCGCCGATGAACGTGTTCGGGCCGGCGGTGTAGCCGTCACCGAGGTGGTAGTAGACGCGGGGCCGCGCGGAATCGGTGTCCGGCACGGCGTCCGCGATGGCGGCGACGCGGTCCCGCATCTCGGCGGTGGTGGCGTCGGCCGCCGCGCAGTTGCCCGTGAGCCGGCCGATGGTGGCGGTCTTTTCGACGACGCCGTCGATGCTCGTGGCGGCCCGGAACTGGAAGACGGTGATGCCGGCCGACCGGAGCCGCGTGACCGTGGTGTTGCGGACGGTGTTCGGCGCAAGCACCAGATCCGGGTCGAGGCCGACGACCGCCTCGACGTTCGTCTGCGAGGGTTGGCCGCCGGAGACGACCGTGCGCTGGCTGGCCGTGGGCAGATACGTGCCGAACTGGGAGACGCCCACGACGGCGTCGCGGTCGCCGAGCTCCCACATGGTTTGTGCTGCACTGGGGTTCAGCGTGACGACGCGCTCGGGCTCGCTGTCGAGTGTGATCGCGGTGTTGCTGGCGTCGGGTTCGGTGACCGGAAACGAGCACGCTCGGTCGGCGTCGGCGTGCTGTGCTGGCGGCTGTGGCGCGAACGCGCCCGCCGGAGCGGTCATCGTCACGGCGAGCGCCACGATCACGAGGGTGGCGAAGCGGCCCCGATGCATACACCACCGGTCTCGCGACCACAATAAATATTTGACTACCGAAAGTACGCTTGGGTTCAATGCGTGAGGCGTCCGCGAGAGCGGTGGCGTGGTCGGCGGCTGCCGGGGTGTTGCTCGTCGCGGTGCTGCTCGTGAGCGCCACGATCGGCCCGGAACCGATCACGCTGCGCACCGTTGCGATGGCCGCACTCACCGAGCTTGCGGTGCCGGTTGGCGCGTCCGTCACGATGCACACGCACGCCGTACCCGTCGTCAGCGGTGGGCTGCCGTGGCCGGCGCTCACCATCGCCTACGCCGCCCCGCTGCAGTTCGGCGTTCCGGAGACCGCCCAGGTGATCGTCGGCACGATCCGGCTGCCGCGGATCGTGCTCGGGGCAACCGTCGGGGCGTCGCTCGCGATCTCGGGCGCGGTGCTGCAGGGGTTCTTCCGGAACCCCATGGCCGACCCGTCGATCGTCGGCGTCTCCAGCGGGGCCGCCGTGGGTGCTGTCGCCGCCATCACCCTCCCGTCGGTCGTCGTCATCGGCGTGCAGCCCGCGGCCTTCGCGGGCGCGCTGATCGCGGCGTTCACCGTGTACGCCATCGCCACCAAGAACGGCCACACGCCGACCGCCACCCTCCTGCTGTCCGGCGTCGCCGTCCAGACCCTCCTGGGCGCGGTCACCTCCTTTCTGGTCGTCAACTCCGGCCGCGAGATCCGGCCCGCGATGTACTGGCTGATGGGCACCCTCCACGGCAGCCGCTGGCACGACGTCGAGGCCGCGCTCCCCGTCGTGGTGGTGGGCAGCGCCGTCCTGCTGGCGTACGCCAGGGAGATGAACGTGTTGCTGGCCGGCGAGGAGGACGCCCACACGCTGGGCGTCGACGTGGACCGAACGAAACGCCTGTTGCTCGCGGTCGCCAGCGTGGTCACCGCGGCCGCCGTCTCGTTCGCCGGCGCGATCGGGTTCGTGGGCCTCATCGTCCCCCACGCGGTCCGCCTCGTTGTCGGCCCCGATCACCGCGTGTTGCTGCCCGTGAGCGCGCTCACTGGGGGAGCGTTCCTCGTTGCCGCCGATACCGTGGCGCGCGCAACCGCCACCGAACCACCGGTGGGCATCATCACCGCCCTGATCGGCGCGCCGTTCTTCCTGTACCTGCTGCGCGACCGTGAGGTGCGCGCGCTGTGACCCTCGACGTTACCGGCCTCGACGTGGAGTTGGCCGGCACCCGCATTCTCGACGACGTCCACGCGTCCATCCGGGACGGCCACCTGGTCGGCGTCGTGGGGCCCAACGGCGCGGGCAAGTCGACGCTGCTGCGCGCGATGAACGGCCTCATCACGCCGACCGCCGGGACGGTGCTGGTCGCGGGCGACGACGTCCACGCGCTGTCCTCGGCGGCCGCCAGCCGCCGCATCGCGACCGTCCCCCAGGACGCCAGCGTCTCGTTCGAGTTCACCGTGCGACAGGTCGTCGAGATGGGACGCCACCCCCACACGACGCGGTTCGGGACCGACACCGACACGGCGGTCGTCGACCGCGCGATGGCGCGGACGGGCGTCGCGCAGTTCGCCGCCCGCGACGTGACCTCGCTGTCCGGCGGCGAGCGCCAACGCGTGTTGCTGGCGCGCGCGCTCGCCCAGGCGGCACCCGTCCTTCTGCTGGACGAACCAACCGCAAGCCTGGACGTCAACCACCAGATCCGGACGCTGGAGGTGGTTCGTGACCTCGCCGACAGCGAGGACCGCGCTGTGGTCGCCGCGATCCACGACCTCGATCTGGCGGCGCGATACTGCGACGAGCTGGTGGTGGTGGCTGACGGGCGCGTGCACGACGCCGGCGCGCCCCGCAGCGTGCTCACGCCCGACACCATCCGGGCGGCCTTCGACGCCAGGGTTGCCGTCGGCACGGACCCCGCGACGGGCGCAGTGACGGTGACCCCGCTTCCCGACCGCACGTCCGCGGCCGCCGACACCAGCGTGCACGTCGTCGGCGGCGGCGACAGTGCCACACCGGTCGTCCGCCGCCTCGTCTCCGCCGGCGCTTCCGTGAGCGTCGGCCCCGTCGTCGAGGGGGACACCGACCACGAAACCGCACGCCGCGTTGGCTGTCCGTGTACCAGCGTCGCGCCGTTCACTCGCCTCGAAGACACGACCGCCGCGTCGGCGACCCGCGCCGACATCGCGGCCGCCGACGGTGTCGCGGTGCCGGTTGCCGCCGCGGCCCGGCCCGGCGTTCGGGGCCTGCTGACCGACGCCGTCCCGACGCTTGCCGTCGGCGACGCGGCGGGTGCTCCCGAGTGGGCCGACAGGCTCGTGGCCTGCGACGCTGTCGTGTCCGCAGTCGGTGCACTTGCCGACACACCGTCGGACGGCGTGTAGGCGGTCACGGCCGGACAAGCTATGAGTATTGGGAACGTATTACGTGGACATGGATCGCACGGCAGCCATCAGGCTGGCCGGCATCACCGTCGTGGTGACGGCCGCGGTGGTCGCCAGTCAGCCGGCAGTGTTCGAGCACACGGCCGACCGGGGTGCAGACAGAACGCCGCCCGCGACGGCCAACGGCGCCCCAACACCCCACTCGGAGACGATCCACAAATCCGTCGTGCTCTCCAAGACGCCGGACGAACCCGGCCGCATCGACGCCACAGTCACCTACGACATCCCCGACTCCGTGACCGAACTCTCGGTGTCCCCGCCGAACCGCACGACACGCGTGTCAGCCAGTGGATTCGACCCGAGCACCGATGGCTACGAGTGGACCGGCCGGCAGGACGCACCAACGCTTCGCATAACGGTCACCGCCAACCAGAGCGCCGCCGCGCCGCCCAGCGACGAGCGCCACCAGGCCGGCGAGTACTCGTTCGTGGACGCCGGCGATTGGGCACTCGTCACGGTGCCCACGGTGCGGACCAGCTGGCGGTGGTCGGACGCCGACGACGTGTCCGTCTCGGTGTCGGAATCGGTCTCCGTCGACGGCCCCGGCGCGACTGGCGGCGAAATCGCCTACCTCGGTCCCGTCATCGAGCGCACGCGCACCGCTCACGGACAGACCATCACGCTCGTCACCCCCGAGCGCGCTGGCCTCGTGGAACCGCCGGCGGCGATCCTGGACACCGTCACCGCGGCCGCAGGCCGCCTCCAGGTCGGCGGGCGCGACGACCACGTCTGGCTCCTGGCAGCCCCACGAGCGCCGCTCCTCGGGCCGCGGGGCGTCGAGTACGGCGGCAGTGACGCCTGGGTGGGAGCCGACGAACGGCTCAACACCGCCACGAACGTCTGGCTGCACGAATACGTCCACACGCGCCAGGCGTACGACACGACCACCTCCGCCAGGTGGACCATCGAAGCCACCGCCCAGTACTACGCCGCGTTGCTGTCGCTGCGGCTCAACGCCACGACGAACGACGCGTTCCGACGAACGATCGCGAAAGGCGCCGACGAGCCGTGGCGCAGCGCCGTGCTGTCCACCCCGGAGACGTGGGCTGTCGGCGCGAACTACCGGAAGGGCGCGCTCGTCTGGGGCGCGCTCGACCGCCGCGTCCGCGGTGCCACGGACCGGACGGCGGACGGGCAAGCAGTCCTCCGGCGGCTGAACGACCGCGAACAGCCGGTGTCGAACGCGGACGTGGTGGCTGCCGTGGCGGCAGCCGGCGACGACGCCGCCGCGGCGGCCACGAAGCGGGACACGATATCCCCGACGGCCCCGTCGATGTGGCCCCCGACCGCTCGCCCCGCCCCGCTGGACTCGCCCGCCGGATCGACACCCATCGGCCAGCCCGCTCGCGGCCCGCTCCCGCCGTTGAACGGCGCGCTCGCTCCGGCAGCCACCACGACAGCCACGGCCCACCATCGGTGACCGTACACCTCCCGCCGATCACGCGTGGTGGTCGGCGCCGGCGCCACTTCTCACCCCGCGAAACGAACGCACGCCGTTTATGACACCCGACCTCCACAGTCGAACACGACACAGCTGCCCGGCGAGGTGCCCACCGATGACACACACCCCACCACACTCGTACGCCGACGTGCTCGCCGCCGTCACGGACCCCGTGGTTGTCGTCCAGCATGGAACCGTCACGTTCGCGAACCCGGCGTTCAGCGAGCTCACCGGCGTTGCCGACCCGGTCGGAGCGCCCATCAGATCGTTCGCCCCACAGGACACCGCCTCGGACCTCGATCGCTTCTGTGACGCGGTGGCGGCCGGCAACGCCACCCGGACGCACGCCCGGGTCGTGCTCGCCGGCGCGGACACCGACCGCCGGCTGGTCACCGTCGACGCCACACGCCTCAACGCTGCCCACCAGGACGCGCCCGCGACGGCGCTCGTGGTGGTCGCTGCGCCCGAATCCGGCATGGAATGGGCGCACCACGAGCGCATCCTCGACGCCCTCCCGGTGGGCTCGTTTCGCACCCGCCTCGGGGACGGAGTGCTCCTCGGCGTCAACGACGAGCTGGTGGCGTTCGCCGACGCCCCATCGAAGGCCGCGCTCCGCGGCCGCCCGGCCACGGAGTTCTACGCAACCCCGGCGGCGCGCGAGGAGATCGTCGCCACGCTGCGCGCCGACGGCGTCGTCACGGAGACCGAACTCGAACTCGAAACGCTGGCCGGCAACACCGTCTGGGGGACGCTCACGGCGGTCACGGTCACGCACGACGGCACCACCGTGGTCGATGGCGCCATCCGGGACGTGACCGAGCGCCGCCAACTCGAAACCGAGCTTCGCCAGCGCGCGCGGCGGTTCCGCCGCATGTTCAAACACCACTCCGCGCCGATGCTGCTGATCGACCCGGACTCGGGGGGCATCCAGAACGCCAACGACGCCGCCGCGGCGTTCTACGGCTACTCGGTCAGCGAACTCACGGGCATGACCGTGACCGACCTCAACACGCTGCCCAATGGGGCCCTCGACACCCACCGCGGCCAAGCCGAGGAGGGGGAGCGCAACCACTTCGTCTTCGAACACGAGCTGGCCGACGGCGAGCGCAGAACCGTCGAGATCCACTCCTCGCCGATCGAACTCGACACCGACACCGTGCTGTTCTCGATCGTGGTCGATGTCACCGAGCGCGCCGACTACGAGGCCCGCCTGGAGACGCAACGCGACAACCTCGACGTCCTCAATCAGGTGCTTCGCCACGACATCCGCAACGACCTCCAGCTCGTGCTCGCGTACGCCGACATGCTGGCCGGGGAACTCGACGGCGAACACGCCGACTACATCGAACGCGTCCTGGAGAGCGCCGACCACGCCGTCGAGCTGACGAAGACCGCCCGCGACATCGCGGACGTGATGCTCATCGACCCCGACGCCGACCACGTCATGTCACTGCGCGCGACGCTGGAGGCCGAGTTGGCCGAAGTACGGTCGTCGTTCCCCAGTGCGGCCGTGACCGTCGACGGCTCGATCCCGGACGTCACGGTCCACGGCAACAACATGCTCGACTCGGTGTTCCGCAACCTCCTGAAAAACGCCATTCAACACAACGACCAGGACAGCCCCGACGTCACTGTGTCGGCGGACTGCACCGACGACAACACGGCCACGATCCACGTCGCGGACAACGGCCCCGGCGTGCCCGACGCGCAGAAGGACGCCATCTTCGGCAAGGGCGAAACCGGACTGGACAGCGACGGCACCGGCATGGGGTTGTATCTGGTCGACACGCTCGTGGATTCCGTGGGCGGCCGTGTCACGGTGTCGGACAACGACCCCACCGGCGCGGTGTTCTCGGTGACGCTCCGCACGGGGCCGTAACCGTGCGCTCTCAGACCCTCTTCGCGGTCGTCCTCGTGGTGACGGCGCTCGTCCTCGGCGGCGCGACCTACGCGGGGTTCCAAGCCTACCAGAGCGCCGTCGTCGACAAGCACACGACCACTGTCGAACGGAACACGGCGCTCGTCAGGACCGAACTGGATGCCCAACTCAAAACCCACGAGCAGTCCGTCGAGCTGTGGGCCACACGCCCCGGCGTTCGCGCACACGGCACCGCCAGACAGCGATCCGCCCTCCGGGCGCTCGTCAACAACTCCGCGTTCGCCGGCGCATCCGTGATCGCAGCGAACGGCACGATGACCGCGCTCGCCGCGCCGCAGTCGGACGCCGCCAGCGTCGTCGGCTCCGACTTCGGGGACCGCAGGTACGTGCAGCGCGCGCTCGCCGGCACCACCTACATCAGCAACCCGGTTCCCGCGGAGACCGGCACCAACGTCGTCGTCGTGAGCACGCCGGTCCGCCGCGACGGCGACATCGTCGCCACGCTGAACGGCGCGGTGTACCTCTCGGAGACCGGCGCGTTCGATCTGCTGCGGTCGGATCTCCCGGATTCGTCGGGTGTCACGGTCACCACCGACGGCGGCGCGGACATCTACCACCGTCCGCCGTCGCCGAACCGGTCGGTGACCACCCACACGGCCCCCCTCTCGGAGGCCGACTGGGTGGTCTCCGTCTCCGAGTCCCGCGCGGTCATCGGGCCGACGATCCAACGGCTCACGCTCCTCCAGACGGGGAGCGTGATCAGCGTGTTCGCGGTCATCGCGGTGTTCGGCTGGTGGAACTACCGCCGCAACCTCGCGCAAGTCGAGGCCCTGATCGACGGGTTCCGCGCGCTCCGCGACGGCGCGTACGGCACCCACGTCGACGTCGGCGGGGCCGACGAATGGGAGCGCATCGGCACCGGGTTCAACGAGATGAGCGACACCATCGACCAGTCGGTGGCCGAGAACCGCGAACGCGCCCGCCAACTGCACGTCCTCGATCGCGTGCTGCGGCACACGCTGCGCAACGAACTGAACGTGGTTCGTGGCCGCGCGGAACTCGTCGCCAGCCACGCCACCGGCGAGGCGGCCGCCCACGCCGCGCACATCATCTCGCGGTGTGACTCCCTGGTTGAAACCGCCGACAAGGAACGCGCGATCAGTGACGTGTTGGACACGGACACCACGCCCGAGCCCCTGGACGTGGCGCGCATCACGGAGACCGTCGTCGAGCGCGCGCAGGCCGACGCCCCGAACGCCGACCTCACAGTCGACACGCCCCCGACCGCCGTCGCCGCCGCCGTCCCCCAGATCGGCACGGCGATCCAGGAAGTCGTCACGAACGCGATCCAGCACGCCGACTGCACGGCCCCGCAGGTCAGCGTCTCCGTCTCCGAGCCCACGGCCACCGAGGGCATGGATCACGTCCGGATCACCGTCTCCGACCACGGCCCGGGCATCCCACGCATGGAACGTCGCGTGCTCAACGGCGACGACGCCATCGACGCGCTGCACCACAGCCAGGGGCTGGGGCTCTGGCTGGTCTACTGGGCGGTCACCCACTCCGACGGCGACCTCGACTTCGAGGACAACACGCCCCAGGGGTCGGTCGTCACGATCAGGCTGCCGGCGCGCGACGACACCGCGTGACCGCGCCCGCTGGGGTCGCCACCGCGGGCGATCCGGCACGCACCATCGGACGCCCTAGGTGTCGTTCAGTCGTGCCAGTTCCACCGTCTGATCGGGCGGTAACTCCGCGGTCTCGCAGGCCTGTAACACCTCCCGGATGTGGTAGTTCTTCTCCGTGTGGTCAGTGGCTTGGAGTGCGGCTTCGAGGTGATCGATACACCCATCGCACAATTCGACCATACTGTACGGTCAGAAACAACATGTCATATACGTATCGGAATTTGCTCTAGGCGACGCGAAATCGAACC